>CAYVBJ010000067.1:0-13564 GCA_964449075.1 uncultured Balneolaceae bacterium | reverse complement strand
CTTCTCTTCAAGAATATAGATTTGAGCCAGGTTTCTTCCCTCCTGTGCATAATCAAGACCATATCCCAGCACAAATAAGTCCGGGATGTTGAAGCCGGCATAATCGATTTGAACATCATGTTTTGTAGCTGCTTTTTTATGCAGCAGTGTAACTACCGACAGGGATGCCGGTTCATCTTTTTTCAGTTTATCAATCAGGTATTTCATTGAAAGCCCTGTATCAACAATGTCTTCTACAAGGATAACATGTCTGCCAGAAATATCAGCATCAATATCTTTTAAGTCGTGTACCTGCCCTGTGGATACTTTCTCATCTCCATAGCTGCTAAGTTTTAAAAAATCTACTTCACAAGCTATACTAACATATCTCATTAAATCCGCCAGGAATATGTACGCTCCATTCAAAACCCCGATAAAAATGGGTTTTTTATCATTAAAATCTTTGCTGATTTGAGCCCCTATTTGTTTATTTCTCTGTTGGATTTCTTCATGAGTCAGATAAATCCGAAAAGATTCACCATTTATTTTGACAAATTCCGGTCTGTACAGGTCCATTCAATTAATTTCGTTCTACGGTTAAAACCTTTTTTGTGCTATCATCGCATTTCGCCCACTCAGCAATAATACCAATCTCACCTCTTACAAGATGCGGAAATATAACGGCACTGATCCTGTTATCAAAGGTTTCAATAATTTTTGCCTCTTGTTTTACGGATGATCTGATCTTTTTGTTTGTTAACAAATCCGAAATGTTTTGATGATTTCCCTTAAGACCAAATGGCATGATAGTGTCACCGGTTTCCCATTTTCTGATTACAATAGGCCAATTGAGTAAATCAGCATCAACTTGCAGGGCAGATGTCTGAATTATACCATCCCATTGGCTAATATGAAGTTTATATTCATCGAGATTGAGTGCCCGGTTTTTAACATCTTCATAGTCGATCAATACTTTTCTGGCAGCTGTATTTTGAAGCTCTTCAGCCCTTCTAAACAAAAAGTGATCTCTTTCTCTGAAAACGAAAATATCACTGGTAATCTGAAGCGTTTTACCCGGCTGCAGTTCTTTTAACTTTGCAACACTTTGCAATGCCCCTTCCGAAACATAAAGCTCGCCGTATTTCTTTTTTAAAACCTTGTATATCAGAACAGGCTGAATCTCATCCGGAAGATTCAAAAGATGATCCCTGTCAATTTTTCCCGGTGTTGTTTCACAACTTTCAAGAATTATATCGGCCATAATATCGAATTTTTCAGCCCAATCCGGAATTTTTAAAACATTTTTTTTCCAGCCCGGAAAAAGATCACTCATCAGCGGGAACCATGAATTACGCAGAAAATTTCTTGCGTAGGTTGATTCTTCATTGGTGGCATCCAGCCTGTAAGGAATATTTATATCGGATGCATAATCGAGTAAATCATCTTTCGAAATACTTAATAGCGGACGAAATAACTCGCCATCCCAATGCTTCATGCCTCTCCAGGAGCCGATACCTGCGCCTCTTAAGATCTTTTGAAAAATTGTTTCCAGCTGATCGTCAAGATGATGTGCAATTACAATAGCATCCGCATTCTCTTCCCTCTTCAGATCTCTGAAAGCCTGGTATCTTTTTTCCCTGGCCCAGTTTTGAAAATTGATTCCTGGTTCATCCGGCTCATCAAAACGAACGGATATGCAATCAAATCCCCAAAATCCTGAAATTTGCTCAACCAGTTCCTGGTCTTTATCTGAAGATTCTCCCCTGAGCTGATAATTGCAATGAACTACGGTTGCAGATATGCCGGTTTTTTGAAAAAGGTATAGCAGAACCATTGAGTCTGATCCGCCGCTGACCCCGATTATAAAGTGTTTGTGTTCTCCTTTTGGAAAAGCATATTTCAGCTGTTTTTTAAATTCATTTGTTATCTCGTGAGATTCTGACTTGTTCATGCGTAAATGTCTTAACGTCTAAATCACTGGTTAAAACCACAAGATATCCTTTTTCATTTATTCCACAGAATTTAAATTCATTTTCACTTTCTGTGTCACTGATCCTCAATTTTACCCACTCTCCGTAACCAATCAGGTGCCTGTTTATCTCGAGGTGTAATTGCGGATCAAATTTATGCCACCTTTTATACATATTTTCCATCTGCTGCAAAATATCTGCAAGTAATATTTCACGTGACGGATCCTTTCCCGGTAAAAGTTGTAAGGAAGTAACCCTTTCCTGCAAAGATTGCACAAAGTTTTTTTGGGCAACATTTACCCCAATTCCGATAAGCACCCTGTCAATTTCAGCACCATTAAAAACACATTCTGTAAGCAGACCCGCAATTTTCTTCCCGTTTGCGATTACATCATTTGGCCACTTTATCTGAATAGTGGCATCTGTATATTCCTGAAGTACATATTTAATGGAAAGCGCTGATGCAAGAGTCAGCAGTGCCAGCCGATCACCTGATTTTGGCTTGAATACAGCTGTAAACGTCAGGTTTTTGTTTTTATCTGATATCCACTTTTTACCATACTGACCACGTCCTTTCGTCTGGTTATCAGTTAGTACAACCGTTCCCGTACTAAATTGATCACGAGACAAATTCTTGCAGTAGATATTTGTAGAGTCGGTTTCTCTCAAATAAATAAAATGGGCACCCAGCCACTGGGTACCCACTATTTTTTCAAATTCATTTTTATTAAACAAGTGAGATATTTGCCTATTTCCCGATTTCAACAACAGAGTCTTCTGTTCCAAATTCATTGGCCTCGTATGCATCTGCTGATTCGTCATTGATCCATTTCTCTCCGTCAACAAGATATTTAAACCTGTACCTGTTTTCAGGTTTTAACCGAACCAGTGTTTCCCATCTGTCTTTCTTTTTATTCAACTTCAACTCGCCGGTTTTCCAGTCGTTAAAATCTCCTGCTAATGTTACTTCCTTTTCTGCCCAGTCAGAAGGTATTGAAAAAGTAACTTTGCAAACAGTTCTTTTGGGTGTGAATTCTTTAGAAATCATGCTTGTATAATTTGATTATAATTTGTTGATATATAAAAATACTTACAATTTAATTCACTTGAAACGATTCGCAATAATCATTAAGCAAATATCAAGATAATAATTTAATAATTTTATAATTATAGCAGATTATTTTTAAATAAATTATCACTGGAATCGATTTCAGCTTAAGAGCAATAGAAATTTATCTGGTAATCCCTAATATTTACTTTTTTTGTGCACTAATCAGAAATCAGTTTGGATAATTGTTTTAAATACTCCGTTTCTCCTATAAAAATTCCGCAATCGTATAAAATGTTATGCAAGAGAAACCGGTATAAATTAAATGGTATGGGATATTTGGCTTAAAATATCGTGCGCCTCTTCACTGCTATCAGAATCCAGAATAGAACGGACCCAACTCTCCATCTCTTTTTTGGTGTGTGAGTGCAACAGCTCTTTAACTTTTGGAAGTGAAGCTGCATTCATACTTAAATCATTGATTCCGAGACCCAGCATACACGCGGCCATAACCGGCTTTGATGCCATCTCACCGCATACTGAAACTGGAATACCCGCTTCATCCGCGCCTTCTTTAGTAAGCTGAATCAGCTTCCATACAGCTGGATGCCAGGGCTGATACAAATTAGAAATACGTTCATTGCCCCTGTCAACCGCTAGTGTATATTGTGTTAAATCATTCGTACCAATGCTGAAAAAATCTACTTTTTTTGCGGCTTGTTTTGCCATAAGTGCAATTGCGGGTACTTCAACCATCAAACCCAGTTCTATGCCGGGGTCCGTTTCAATATTTTGATCGCTGCACCCCTTTCTGGCAAGTTCAATCTCTTTTTTCAGCTCATCAATTTCTGCAATTGAGGAAACCATCGGAACCAGGATCTTTACCCTTTTTTTAAACTTCCCGGAAACAGTCAAAATCGCCTTAATTTGATTCTGCAGAAGTTGTTTTTTGGATAAAAGCATCCTGATACCACGCCATCCAAGAAAAGGATTGGATTCCTCATTATCAGCTGATGAATTTTTGTCGCCGCCAATATCCAATAACCGAATTGTAACGGATTGGTTACCGGTGGATTCAAGTACTGTGCTGTAAAAACTGACCTGGTGTTCTATATCAAAATTTTCATTTTCCAGGAAAAGAGCCTCGGTTCTTAAAAGTCCTACGCCATCCGCATGCATTTTTTTTACGTCCGGCAATTCTTCAAGAAATTCAACATTTGCACGTAATTTAAAAGGATAACCGCATACTGTCGTGTTAGGAAGTGCTGCCAGCCGAAGCTGATTTACTACTCTTTTTTCATACTCTTTTTTACTCTTTTTAAATTTTTCCAAAACACTTTTTGAAGGGCGAACTATGACTTCTCCCTTATCTCCGTCCAAAACAGCAAGGTCGCCATTTTTTTGATGAATAAGATTTGAATCGACTCCGATGACACAGGGAATTCCTAAAGATTGTGCCAGAATTACTGCATGAGATGTAAATCCTCCCGCATGCATCACCATTCCCTCGATACTTGATTTACTGAACTGTACAACTTTTGCAGGAGACAGTGTGTCCGCAAAAATAATACTCTTTTCAGGTATAACTTCATCCGTCCGGTTCCGCATCAAAATATCGATCAGCATATCCCTGAGAGCTATAATATCAGACGTACGTTCTCTGATCCTGTCATTCAGCGCATCTTCAAATAGTTCGATATACTGGTTAAAAGAGCTGAAAATGGCATATTTAACGTCAAATTTATGCTCACTGATTTTCGTCTTAATCAGTTTTTTTAATTCGGGGTCATTTAATATCTGGATCTGTGCATCCAGGATATCTCTAACATCACTGTCTCCGGCTTTTGGTTTCAGATCTGCAAGTTCTTCACTGGCAGTCTTTAATACCTCCTTATATTTCCTGATATGATCGTCAATTTGCTCCTCCCGTATTTTATCAGGCCGGTGACTGATTTTTTCAGCGCTCAAAAAATATACGTTTCCGACAGCAATTCCTGATGAGGCAGGCTTCCCTTCGATTTTTACATTTTCTCCAACTGCTGTCAAACTGCTACCTCTTTATTCTGATTTATTCTGAATCAAATTTATTGTCAACCAGGTTTTTTATTGCATCCATCGCTTCTTTTTCGTCAGGCCCATCTAAAATAAGTTCAATTTCCGTATTATGGTCAGCGGCCAGAGTCATTACCCCTAAAATGCTTTTACCATTTACCCGGTATCCGTACATCTCTATAAAGAATTCAGATTTATACTTAGATGCAAGTTTTACCAGCGCGGCAGCCGGTCTTGCATGCAGTCCGGATTCATTCTGTATTTTTACTTTTTCTTTAACCATTCATTAAATTATTTAGAAAGTGATAAGAAGAAGATAATAGCTTTCTAAATGAAAAGTGAAGAGATTGGCAACTGCTATTTAAAAATATCAACCACACAACACCTTATGTAAACCGGTATCAATTTATAATTTATTTTTCCCGGACAGACAGGCCGCTCAAGCGATTTAGCTCTAAAGCAGTGCAAACAGAAATCCGTTCAGAATCATCAGAACTATACTGAATATTAGCGCCCATGCAAAGCTTTGGATTTTGAAACCGTCAACCAGCTTGTCAACAAGCATCAGCATCCATGCATTGATTACCAATATAAACAGACCAAGTGTTATTATAGTAAGAGGTAAGGTCAGCAACAGAATGAGCGGTTTTATAAATGCATTTACCAGAGATAGTAAAACTGCCACTCCGATTGCTGTCAGATAATTCTTAACTTCTACCCCGTTTAATATATATGCACCAAAAAAAACGGCCAGACTGTTTATTAATATTGTAAATATCATGTCTTTGATAATTATGAGTTAATGTTTAACACATTTTATCTGTACGTAAGACTTCAAAAAAAGTTCAGAAATAAACCGATGATTCACTGGAAATTATTTAAATTCCCTGCTCTTCCCCCTGAGTATTTGTACCAGGCGCTTAAGCTAAGACAGGATATTTTTATTCTGGAACAAACTTGCTTTTATCACGATATCGATAATCTTGATCAGATCAGCCTGCATTTATTTTTAATCTCTGAAAGTGAAATTGCGGGTTACCTGAGAATTGTGCCTCCTGAAAATAAGTTTAAAGAAGTATCCCTCGGGAGAATATTGATTGCTTCAGATTTCAGGGGTAAAAAACTTGGTTATAAACTGGTTGAAAAGGGAATTGAAGTGGCAACAGAATATTTTGAAGGCCCTGTTCGAATTGAAGCACAAGAATACCTTCAGCGATTTTATTCAGGGCTGGGCTTTAAAAAAGATTCAAAAATATATGAAGTGGATGGTATTAATCACTTACAAATGATACTCAAAAATGAAAAGACATCATAAGCGATCTTTCAATTAATACTTTTAAACCTGTTTTATTGTTTCAGACATGGTTAATCAGCAATTACATACTTTTCTTTGATGCAATTCTACATCTGTACTGATTTTTAACTCTCTGTTTCCCCATAGTTTTTCACAGAAAGGTTTAAATTTTGCTCAACCGGTAATTACCACAATCCCGATTATAACAAGCAGAGTGACTTTAAATAAGATTGCCTTCCAATTTCTCATTATACAAATAAATCATTAAACGTTAGAGACTCCTAATTGTGGCTTGTATTTACGGTTTTTTTTTGTAAACGTCAAGTTATCCACAAAAATTAATTTTGAATTAAATAATAAAGTTACAGTTCAAATCTATCAAGTAAGAGCACTCTGGATAGCTTTTGTTACAGTTTAACAAAAAAAAATTTCTCTGAGTAAAAATTATCAACACTACAGGTTAGGAAATTTTCTTTTTTTGAAGTCTTCTGGAGTTTCCAATAACGTTAACAGAGCTCATAGCCATTGCCGCTTCAGCCAAAACAGGATGCATCAAACCTGCCATAGCTACAGGTATCATCACAACATTATAGAAGAAAGCCCAAAATAGATTTTGGCGTATTTTTTTAAAAGTTGCATTACTCAATCTAAGTGCTTTTAAAACGGCACTGAGTTTACCATCAATTAAAATTATGTTTCCAGCTTCTATTGCAATATCTGTTCCTGTGCCGAGTGCTATGCCTACATCTGCTTGTGTCAGTGCGGGTGCATCATTCACGCCATCTCCAACCATTGCAACTACATACTTTTTTTCCTGTAATCGTTTTACCGTATCAGCTTTCTGATCAGGTTTAACCTCTGCTATTACTTCATCTATTCCGATTTGTTCCGCAACTGTTTCTGCAACTCTCTGATTGTCACCGGTAAGCATAACTGTTTTATATCCAAGCTCATGGATTTTTCGGATAGCATCGGCTGTGTCTTCCTTTAATTGATCGGCAACGGCAATTACTCCTGCCACTTTTCGGTCAGAAACTGCAAATACTGCTGTTTTACCGGCATTTTCAAATTCTGACGCTTTTTCATGAATATTTTTATCCAGGGTGATCCCCTCTTTTTTTAAAAGATCCCGGTTTCCGACAACTATTTCTCTTTTGTCAGAACGACCCTTTACACCCATCCCTGCAATAGATTTAAAATTTTCAGCACTGTCCGGAAATCCAATATTCTGATTGTTCACAAATCTTACAATTGCTTTTCCTATAGGATGTTCCGATAAATTTTGAACGGCTGCGATACCGGCCAGAAGTTTATTTTTATCTTCTGATTCAAAAAACCATGTATCAGTTACCGACGGTTCACCTGCAGTCAGTGTTCCGGTTTTATCAAATATAATATGTGTAACACTGTCCAGAATCTGAATGGCTTCTCCCTGGCGAATTAAAATCCCGTTTTCAGCTCCAACCCCTGATCCCACCATCAGGGCTGTTGGTGTTGCAAGACCCAATGCACACGGGCAGGCAATTACCAGCACGGCGAGTCCTGCAAAAAATGCCTGGCCAACCGGATTCAAGTCTGCTACAATCCAGGGTATAAAACCATCAGCCCATTGTATCACAGGCAGGAATAAATCGGGAAAAATCAGCCACGCTAAAAATGTAGTCAGAGAAATGAGTAATACCACAGGAACAAAAACTTTAGTGATACGGTCTGCAAACTCCTGAATTGGCACTTTCGATCCCTGGGCTTCCTCTACCATTCTGATTACCCTGTTCAGGAATGTATCTTCACCAACAGAAATGGCCTGAACCCGTATGGTTCCATCAGAATTAATTGTTCCGCCAATTACCTCATCTCCTTCTCTCTTGGTTACCGGCATAGACTCCCCGGTTACCATTGATTCATTAACAGAAGACTCTCCATGAACCACTTTTCCATCGGTAGGAATCTTTTCACCGGGCCGCACCAACATGGTGTCGCCTATTCGCAGTTCACCGAGTTTAATAACCTCTTCCCGGCCATTACGAATAACTCTTGCAGATTCAGCCTCAAGAGTCAGCAGTTTTGTGATAGCTTCCGAAGCTCTGCCCTTCGCTTTGGTCTCGATGTACCGGCCTGTAAGGTGAAAGGCCATGATCATCGCAGCAATGGCAGTAAAACTTTGCATCGTAAACGAAAACCAGCCAAGAATACCAGCCATGGCCATCAGACCGGTAAACAGTGATGCCACAGTACCCAATGCTATCAAAACATCCATATTAGGGCTCAAATTGAGAGCTGACTTTACAGCACTTTTAAGTGTATCCCAGCCCGGATAAAAAATAACCGCAGACGCCGCAGCTGTCATAATGGCTTCCGATACGATCGATCCGTGTGCATGCCCCCGAAAAATCATTTCCGCAAACATCCAGATCATAAGCGGAGCCGTAATTATCCAAGACCAAATTAACCTTTGCCGGGCATCATCCAGTTTTTCCTGTTCTCTTTTTCTCTTATCCTCAAGGCGATTTTGTGCTTCTTCTTTCTTATGCACAAGCTCAAACCCGGCATCCTGAACAGCAGCAGCAATCTCATCAGGGTCTGTAAGGTGTTTATCAAAAGTTACTACTGCTTTCTCTGTTGCAAGGTTTACATCACTTTCAATAACACCTTCTATCGAATCGATCGCCTTGCTGACGCTGTTAACGCAACCTGCACAATGCATTCCATTTACTTCAAACGATATTTTAGTGATATCTGAAGAAATGGAAAAACCTGCTTCGGATACAGCATTTTTCAATTCAGGCCAGCCGGGCTCATCTGAATTGCATACAATCGTCGCTGTTTCGTTAGCAAAATTTACCGTGGCTTCGGATACATGATTTACGCCAGACAATGCCTTTTCAACTGAATTGGCACACCCGGCACAATGCATTCCCTCAATTGAAAATGATAATTTTTTAGACATTTATAAGATTTTAGTTAAAGGTATTCCGCATTTTCTGGTTGCCGGTCTGCGCACCCGGACCATTTTAAGCGATTACAACTGAGTTGAAAATAGGAATATTGGAGTTCAAACAACTTACGATTCTGAAGAGCAGATGTGTAATATTTTTAGATCAAAGATGATCGAGAGGCGTTCTTTTTTTTTCGGGATCTTTTAAATACTCCGTTACAGTTTGGCCAGTTACCTTTTTAAATTGATTTGAAAGATACTGCACACTGCTGTACTTCAGTTTCCAGGCAATTTCACTCAGCGTCCATTTTTTATAGCTCAGAAGCTCTTTCGCTTTCTCAACTTTAAGCCGGATCAGGTAAGATTCAATGGTTTGATTTTCCCTTTCTGAAAAAAGATTGCTTAGATATGAATAGTTGTAGTTCAGCCGCCCGGAAAGGTACTCTGATACTTTCTGGGGTTCTCTTTGATCCTCGAGATAAGATAAATATTCTATAAGAGCAGATTTTATCTGAACAGCAATTGCAGTTTCGCGATCCAGAATAAGCTCAAAGCCTGCACTTTTCAGTTTGCCGTTAAGCTCATCCAGTTGGTCCCGGTCTATTCTCTGTTTCAAAACCACTTCCCCGAGTTTAATCGTTTCTGCTTCCAGGTTCATATCAGATATGACTTTCTCAACAGACTCAACACATCGCGGACAGACCATATTTTTGATGGAGAGTGTCATAAAACAGATGCTATTTACATTTTTGCGGATTAAACGAATCTATACACAAATTACGCAAATAAAACGGCTTGTTACCCAAAGAATTGTTTTAAAATGACGTAAGTACGCTGGTCTCATAATAATTTAATCAATAAACCGGCTTACTCTGATCAAATAAATTGTTATTCAACAGTCACGCTCTTGGCAAGATTTCTGGGCTGATCTACATCACATCCCCGGTTTACTGCAATATAGTAGGATAACAGCTGCAGGGGAATAACGGTTAGTAGCGGGGAAAAACAATCTTCAGTACCTGGAATCGATATTTCAAATTCAGCCAGGTCTTTTACTCCGCCGTTCTCGTTGTTTGTGATAGCTATAATTCTGCCTTTTCTTGCCCTTACTTCTTCGATATTTGATATCATCTTATCGTTTGTATGATCTGTAGCTGCTATAACAACTACCGGCATCATTGCATCGATCAGGGCAATCGGGCCGTGTTTCATTTCAGCCGCCGGGTAACCCTCTGCATGTATGTAGGAGATCTCCTTCAGTTTCAATGCACCTTCAAGGGCAACAGGGAAGTTGTAACTTCGCCCGAGATATAAAAAATTAGGGGCATACGTAAAAAGCTGGGCCAATTTTTCAATTTTATCTGCCTGCTTTAAAATCCGGTCAACTTTGCCGGGTATTGAATCCAATTCTGAAATCAGTTTAGCAGCCTCTTCTTTTCCTATGGTGCCATTACTTTGACCTATTGCAATCGCCATCATGGTAAGAACTGCTACCTGACCTGTAAAAGCTTTTGTAGAAGCTACTCCAATTTCGGGACCTGCATGAATATAAACACCGGCATCTGTTTCTCTGGCGATTGTAGATCCTACAACATTACAAACCCCGATCACCAGTGCACCCCTCTGTTTCGCTTCTCTTAAAGCAGCCAGCGTATCGGCAGTTTCACCACTTTGTGAAACTACAAGCATCACATCTCCTTTGCCTATCAGCGGGTCTCTGTATCTGAATTCGGATGCGTATTCAACTTCAACAGGCATTTTGGCAAGGTGCTCAAACAGGTATTCGCCTACCAGAGCAGAGTGCCAGCTTGTACCGCATGCAGCAATTACTACCCGGTTTGCATTCACAATATCGTCTAAGACCTCTGATATTCCCCCCAGCTGTATACGGTTTCGTTTTTTATCAAGCCTGCCTCTCATACAGTCAGAAAGTGCTCTTGGCTGCTCGAAAATTTCCTTCAGCATAAAATGCGGATAGCCTGCTTTTTCAATCTCTTCGAGACTCATTTCGAGCTCATAAATCTCTTTTGTGAGCGGTACATCCTCAATTGTTTTTACCTCGTAGCCTTCTTTTGTAACAACAGCCATTTCACCATCATCCAGGTAGACAACCTTATTGGTGTACTCCACTATCGGAGAGGCATCAGAAGCGATAAACATCTCATCTTCACCTATTCCCAGCAGGAGTGGCGAACCTTTCCTTGCTACATAAATTTTATCGTTCTGATCCATATTTACAATAGCAAGTCCGTATGTACCGATTACCTGCTTCAGGGCCAGTTGTATGGCATGTTCAAAAGAGACCTTAGTCTCTGACTGATAAATTTCTTCAATCAGTTGTGCTATAATTTCAGTATCAGTATCACTTTTAAACGTACGTCCCCTGCTCTCAAGATTTTTCTTAATCGCCCCGTAATTCTCAATAATGCCGTTGTGTACAACAGCGATTTTTCCGGATTCACTCAGGTGAGGATGCGAGTTAATATCATTTGGCTGGCCATGGGTTGCCCATCTTGTGTGTCCAATACCAATTTTTCCCAGTAATGGACGGCTTTTTAACTCATTTTCAAGATTCTGTACTTTTCCTTTGCCCTTCCTGATGCACATCTCCCCATTCATCAGTGCGATTCCGGCCGAATCATATCCCCTGTATTCAAGCCGTTTTAATCCCTTAACAAGAATATCAGCCGCCTTTTGTTCACCTATATATCCTACGATTCCACACATTGTATTTAAAACTCCGAATATCTTTACCTTGTTGAAATATTTAGCTTAATTTAAGACTGTAGCGGGGAATTAAAAACCCCGCAGCGTTTGAATTTATTAATTAAAATTGCTTAATCCGTGGAAATAATTTGTTTTTTTGAAGACGAACTTTGCAAGAACCTGGAGCCACTGACTCTTACAAGGCCAGCGGACGATCTTCGTTGCGGTATTCTTACAATGAGTGAAAAATGGTCTCTCACTCTTGATATAGGCATTATTACAAGAAATTTGAAAGATCACCGTAAAGAAGTTTACAAAACCGAATTGCCGGATGAAGCCCACTCTTTCTTGTGGGTCAATCCGCGCGTTTTGCCGGATCAGCATATAAGCTCCAATATCCTCTTGCTTAATAGCGGAGAATATCTTGTGAGTGATGAACTGGTTATTGCAGCTAAAGTTCCTCCTGAAACTCATTTTAAATGGATAGAAAATAAACCCGTGTTTTCATCTCTGAAAAAACTACATGTAAACCGGTCACCAGAAAGATTCAGTAATTTATGGGATTTGATTTCCATGAATGGCAGTGAAATAGTTCATGATATCAACAGGCTGGGTAACCTGGAGCCCATCGGGGAAAACAGCCATTTTACCATTACCGGCGAGCATGGTGTGCTGTCAGACGAGAATGTAGAAATTGAACCCGGCGTGGTTTTTATAACAAATGATGGCCCCATAGTACTGCAGGATAACAGTAAAATTATGGCCAATTCCGTAATCAGGGGCCCCTCAGTTATTTGCCGCGGTTCTACTGTGAAAACCGGTGCCAAAATTTACAAAAACACGACGATAGGGCCTGTGTGTAAAGTGGGAGGAGAAATTGACAACTGCATATTTCACTCCTACGCAAATAAAGCGCATGACGGGTTTACAGGAAATTCAATCTTTGGGCAGTGGACAAACCTCGGTGCTGATACTAACACGTCAAATATGAAAAACAACTACAGTAAAATTGCAATTACAGATTTTCATACCGCTGAAAAAACAGATACGGACCGCCAGTTTTTTGGAACTGTTTTAGGTGATCATTCCAAAACTGCCATCAACACTATGCTAAATACCGGTTCAATTTGCGGTGTTTCATCCAATATTCTGAGTTCCGGATTTCCGCCAAATCACATCCGCTCTTTTACCTGGATCAGCGACAAAAACAAGACCACGTATACTTTTGAGAAAGCTGTTGAAACAATGAAAATCATGATGGCAAGACGAAACGTAGCTTTGACAGATAATTATATTGAAATGATGAAAGCGATATTTGAATCTGAAAATTAAAAAACAGTTCTTGTTACTATTCAATTACGGAATCCTGATTCCCTTCACAAAATAAACTCAAATCCATATTGCAAAGTGGAGTGAAAGCTTGCTATATTTAAAATCTTTGGGAAAACAGATTACAATATGATCTGTATGCAATGCTGGTTTTCACCGTCCGTCAGTTTTCCGAATCCCGGAATTCATTTCGGGACTGACGGATTCAGGGACGGGCTGGCAACAGGCTTTTTTGATTTACTGAATGATTT
>CAYVBJ010000066.1:0-14021 GCA_964449075.1 uncultured Balneolaceae bacterium | reverse complement strand
ATCTGCTTGTGTCTTTGTACTGTCTTTCAATCTGTTAAAGAACTTTTCTTTGTCATAAATAATGACAATCTCCGCTTCCGATAAGCAGGAACTAATTGTTATAGTCAAACCTATTTTCGAATCGCGAAAGGATTATTAATGTAAGGCTTCTACCCTACATAAGTCAACCCTTTTGGTAAGATTTTTTTTATTATTACTCTTTATTTTTCCTTCCTGTTTAACTGACTATGAAACAGAATTTTATCTCTAAGAAATAAAATTTATTACGCTTTCTGAAATCTGTAAGCCTCCGGATCTTCTTCATAGTTTTTAAAAACTTTCACCCACAAATAAATAATGGGAGTATCAACTATGGCAAAACAAAATTTAAATATGTAAGAGTTGATAATAAGAATGCCAAGCATACTCAATGAATTAATGTTCGTACCGAGGTTGCCGCTCAGATAAAGTATTGTGAGTATTGTAATGCTATCTATTAGCTGACTGAACATAGTGGAACCATTATTTCTTATCCATAGATACTTTCCATTCGTGGTACGTTTCCAGAAATGATATAACCTTACATCAATGGATTGTGCTATTAAATATGCCACCATACTCGCAAGTGTGTTGGCAATCAAAAAATCATATACCCCTTCAAACAAACTGATACCACCGCTTACACCTCCGGTATTCGGAAGCCAGTGGCCTATTGACATCAAAAATAACATATACAAATTCATGAAAAATCCGATCCATACAACAAGTTGTGCTTTTTTTCGTCCGTATAATTCGGAGATCAGATCAGTTGCTACAAAAGTAAATGGATATGCAAGCAACCCGACAGGGATGCTCATCGTATAAATACTGTCTTCCCTTACAATTGATGGAGTAATTGACTGAAGCCAGTCGGGAAGATTAAATGAAAATATTGTTACAAATTTCGTAGTGCCTATTACATTTCCAAGCACCAGCGCAGTCAAAAAAAATCCGGCTAAAATTAAAAAGAGTATATCACGTTTATGAGAATCAGGTACGGGCAGCGATTTTATCACCATATCAGGCAGTAAGAGTAAATTAATTATTTCTTGAAGTTCTGATTTTCGATAATGAACGCATATTTCACTTATAAAGTTTAATAGTAAAAAACCACATTAGAATGACTATGGATCAAAAAACGAACTTTAAAATAAAAACTTCAGAAAAAGCTGCTCAGCTGTATTTAAAAAATGAAAGATTTAAAATTCAGCAGCTTGCAGAGGAACTTGAGACAGAACCCGGAAAAATATTTGAATCTTTTCCAAACCGGAATGCAATCCTTGATTATTATTATGAATCCCGACTCCTGCTTCTGGATGATATAACTCAAAAAATTGAAGGATTCCACAAATTTACACTATCTGAAAAATTAAGTACGGTAATTCTGACAATATTAGACCTCTTCCAGGAGCATCGGGAGTTTGTACTTGAAACATATCGCTCGCGGGTTGCCTGCAGATCAAATGACAGAACCGGTTTTAATACCGGGATTAAAGAGAGAGTTTCTGAAATTTTTAAGTCCGACTCCAGGATTTCAACTTTTTCCGGAATGGTGTTTCAGTCACTGTTTATCTCACTCTTTACATTACATTTTCATGCAATTGTGCGCGTCTGGATGAATGATAAGAGCGACTCCATGGGTACAACTATGGCTCTTGTCGAAAAATGGACATCTCTTGTTCAGGAGATTTTTTACTCCGCTGTCATCGATAAAGGATTTGATCTCGCCAAATTCATCTTCAACTCAAGCGGATTCAGTGATTGGGTACAATCAGAAAATAAGAATTATCAAACCGGAGAAAACAAAACTGTATGAGTGATTTTCCCTCTTCAAAATTTGAACGCGGCAAGATATTTGCCAAAACCGGTTTGCGCGTCGGTTCTAATTATGCAAAACACTATGTGAATAGCTCAATCGGTAAGGATTCAGACAAGAATGAATTGCATAAAAAAACAGCCACGGAGGTATTTGGTGAGTTTACCAAACTCAGGGGAACAGCTCTTAAAATTGCCCAGTCGATGAGCATGGACCAGGGTTTTCTTCCCGACGAATTTGCCGATGTGATGACACAGGCTCAATATAAGGTTCCGCCTATTAATAAGGCAGTTGTGCGATCCATTATAAAACAGGAGCTTGGGAAATATCCAGAAATGCTATTCAAAAATTTTCAGCCTGAAGCTATGGCTGCAGCCTCAATCGGCCAGGTTCACAGAGCCACGCTTCAAGACGGCACAGCTGTTGCTGTTAAAATTCAATACCCGGGTGTTCGCGATACGATTTCATCAGATCTCGGTCTGGCACGAACGCTTTTCAGAAGGCTGGTTAAGAGTGGTAGTAATATTGACAGCTATTTTGATGAAGTAAAAGAGACATTACTTTTAGAGACCGATTATCTGTTTGAAGGAAAACAGATTGAACAATTTCACGAACGATTTTCCGGTAGTTCTGTAATAACACCCCGCTGGATCGAAAATCTATCTTCAGAAAGAGTACTAACCATGACATTCATAGATGGTATGCATTTGGGTGAATACCTCGAACATAATCCCTCTCAAGAAGATAGAAATCACTACGGACAGCTATTGTGGAACTTTTTCCACGACCAGATTGAAGATAACCGGGAGATACATGCAGATACTCATCCGGGTAATTTTCTCTTTACCCCAGATAAAAAACTTGGTGTGATCGATTTCGGATGTGTTAAAAAGTTTCCCGAAGATTTTTTTTACAACTACCTGAAACTTCTTCCGGTGCATCTTAAGCAGGATGAAGAAGAGATCATTGAACTCTACAAGAAACTTGATGTACTTCAGAAAGACCCTTCAATGGATGAAAACGAGAAAAGATATTTTGAATTTTGCCGTGACTATGGATATATCTTTTCCAAACCTTATGAAAATGAAAAGTTTGATTTTGGTGATCCCGGTTATATTGCAAAAATTAAAGGATTTACAAAAAACGCACCTCTAAGTAATCAGCCGAGAGGAAATAAAAACTTTATCTACAGCACCCGTGTACATCTTGGCCTGTATCATCTTCTGATGAAATTAGAAGCCAAAATATCCACAAAAAAGTCAATTGATGTTGTTGAAAATGCACTGAATTCAATGCAGGTATAGGTAATTTTATATCACTGAATATTCTTCAGGTATTTATAAAAATCACTGTCGGTTGATAAAATCAATGACGTACTCTCGTCAAAGGAGTTCACATAGGCCTCCATAGCTTTTGTAAATTCGTATAGTTCACGGGTACTCGAACTTCGATTATAAGAGTCATTATAAATGGCTGCTGCTTCCGCATCAGCGCGTCCCCTTATCTCACGGGCCTGGCGGGATGCTTCCGACTGGATTTCGGCCAGTTCTCTCTCCTTTTCACCATTTATCCTTGAGGCTTCACCCTGGCCTTCCGAACGAAAGAGATCTGCAATCCGGTTCCGTTCACTGATCATGCGATCATACACCGTTTCACGGACTTCCTCAACATAATTAATTCGTTTGAATCTGAAATCCAGAATTGCGATTCCCAGGTCAGAGGCACGTTCATTGGCAAGTTCAAGTACAATCTCCTGGATTGCCTCGCGCCCGACATCTATTAATTCAAGTGTATCTTCAAGAGCTTCATATAGATCTGCTTCCAGTTCAGGATCACGGTTTGATGTCCGTACCAATTCAACCAAATCATGAGAAGCTACGGCATTCCTGGTTTCACCGTCCAGGATATCATCAATTCGTGATTGCGCTCCGCGCTCATCCCGTAATCTTCTGAAAAACTGAAGCGGGTCAGTTATGTGCCAGCGTGCATAGGAATCCACAAAAATAAACTTTTTGTCTTTAGTAGGAACTTGGTTCTGATCGCCGTCCCACTCCAGGAATCGCTTGTCAAATCGATTAACTTCCTGGATAAACGGGACCTTCATTTTGAGTCCCGGCTCAGTGATCGCACTGCCAACCGGTGCACCAAATTGAGTGATAATAACTTGTTCAGTTTCATTCACTGTATAAACGCCCCCATAAATAACCAAAAGAAGAATGACGCCAATGATAATAAGTGCTAAGTTTTTGTAAGATTTCATCAGTTATTTCCTCCCTCGCTTTGGTTTGCCTGGTTTTGATTCTTATTACCAATTTGCATCTGCAATAAGGGCAATGCTCCGGTTCCATCCTGGTCTGTTACAATTTTACTGCCAATATTCGGAAGGATTTCCTGCATAGTCTCAAAATAGATTCGTTGTTTGGTTACCTGCGGCGCTCTTGAGTATTCTGTGAATAATTCATTAAAAGCAACCACCTCGCCGAGAGCCCTGTTTACACGTTCAGCGGCATAACCCTCAGCCTGCTGAATGGTTTCAAGTGCCTGTCCGCGCGCTCTGGGGATTACCCTGTTGTAATCAGCTTTCGCTTCGTTGATCAGCGTTTCGCGCTGTTGCTGAGCTTCATTAACCTGGTTAAAAGAGGGTTTTACTTTATCGGGCGGATTAATATCCTGAAGCACAACCTGCTCGACTCGGATTCCGTTTTCGTAATCAGAATTTAACTCCTGAATAATATCCTGAACACGCAATGCAACTTCTGCGCGGCCAACAGTCAGAACTTCATTTACGGTCCGGTTTCCGACAACTTGCCGCATAGCAGCTTCTGAGATATCCCTGAGTGTTTTATCAGGATTGCGAACTTTGAACAGGTACTGGTATGCATCTTCAATTCTGTACTGTACCACCCACTCAACATCAGCCAGGTTTAAATCCCCGGTGAGCATCAGCGACTCATCCACATAACCTGATTTCTGATATCGGGATTGTACACCGGCAGTTATTGTGCGATAACCAAATTCCTGCTTCAGCTGACGTTCAACCGGTACAATCTCGACCGTCTCAACTAACGGGACTTTATAATTGAGTCCCGATTCCGCGATTCGTACAAATTTACCAAACCTTTGAACAACCCCGACTTCCTCAGGCTCCACTGTATAAAATGAGGTGAATGCAGCTACAAGTACCACCGCCGCTATAATAATGATCTTAAAATTTCCAAGCAGGTTCTTTACCTGCGGCGGAATATTGGCGCCTTCAAACGGGTTTTTTATCTCATCCATAAGTTTTAGTTTACTTTCTTGTTAATTACTTTAATTATTTTTCAAACGGTTTTTCATGCTCTATATACCCTTTTTGATCTTATCATATTTTTGAATTTTCTTTCAGAAGAACTTCCAAAAGACTGTGTTAAAATAAAGTGAGGGTTTAAAAATCGAATAATAAATAAGCCATCCTAAACTACGGATTATTTTGCAGTTTGTTGCATTTCATTTGACTTCCGGTTCTCAAATAAAAAGGTGGAGTTAATCCCTGAACAATAATCTATTTCAACGATTTGCATCAACCCTGCAACAATCGGCGAATCAATAAAGTCATCATCGTAAAGACTTATTCGTCCGTAATAACTGTAGGATTATTAAACTAAAACTTTTCAGTTTTGCATTTTCACTTTTCCCGCTATGTTATGCTTCTTCCTTATCTGCAAAAGCATCAAACACCATCAGCAGGTCTTGCGCCACTTCTTCACGGGTCCTGCCTTCAATCCGGTGTCTCGGAATCATCGCTTTAATTTCGCCATCTACAAAAAAGGCAAACGAAGGTGAAGACGGCGGGTATTCACTAAAATATTCCCGCGCACGTGCCGTGGCCTCTTTGTCTTGCCCTGCGAAAACCGTTACAATCTGATCGGGCTTCTGGCCGGCTTTATCGAGTGCAATCTGCACTCCGGGGCGGGCATTGCCTGCAGCACAGCCACAAACAGAATTGATTACCATCAGCATGGTCCCTTCATTATACTCTTTCATTGCACGGTCAACATCTTCAACCGTTTTCAGCTCTTCTATTCCAAGGTCTGTTAACTCTTTTCTCATCCAGGAAGTATCGGGTCCTGTGCCAAATCCAAATTGCATAATATAATTCCTTTTTGTTTATGTTTTTTCGTCTCAAATATACAAAATCAGCAAGAAAGTTTAAGGCGGTTTTCTAATTAGATCTGCAAAACGACAAATATGTCAATTTGTATAAATGAATTTATAAGCCACGAATTCTTATTAATGAGATTATCATAAAAAAAGCACTCCGCTTTGCAACAGAGTGCTTTCGATTTTAACTGATTCAAAAAACACTACCTGGCGTCTTCATAATTTTTTTCAACCTGTTCCCAGTTCACAATATTCCAGAAAGACTGAATGTAATCAGGGCGCCGGTTCTGATAGTGCAGATAGTATGCATGTTCCCATACATCAAGTCCCATTATTGGAATTAATCCATTCATCAGCGGGCTATCCTGGTTTGCCGTTGATATAACTTTTAAGCCATTGCTGTTGTCTACAACCAGCCAGCCCCACCCTGAGCCGAACTGACCGGCAGATGTAGTTGAAAATTTTTCCTTGAAATTATCAAAGCTGCCGAATTCTTCATCTATAGCACTTGCAAGTGCTCCGCCGGGTTTACCTCCCCCATTTGGAGACAGTATTGTCCAGAAAAGTTTATGGTTGGCAAAACCGCCACCGTTGTTTACAACATTCTGACGAATATCTTCCGGTACTTCATTTATTCTGCTAAGTACTTTCTCAATTGGAAGGTCAGCGAATTCGTGTCCTTCAAGTGCCGCATTCACTTTGTTGGTATATCCCTGATGGTGCTTTGTATGATGAATTTCCATTGTTCTTGCATCGATATGCGGTTTAAGTGCATCGTATGCATATGGTAAATCTGGAAGTTTGTAAGCCATAATTTAGTCAGTTTTAAGAGTTCCGATTTATTAATTAAATCATTCGATTTACATTTTCTAAATATACTTTATATATCCTATTAATGTAAGCAGAAGAATAGAAGAGATCGTTCCTTTTAATTTAACATTCGCTATAAAAAACGAATCTGCTATAATGTTCGCAAATAACCACTACAACTATTCGGCAACGATGTTTAAATTAAGTTATCTTATATAAATAATTTTCTAAAAATGAACAGATCCCTATGCAATTTGATTATGATGTAATCGTCATCGGCAGCGGTCCTGCCGGTTTTTCGTGTGCAATGCAAAGCTCCAAATTTGATAAAAAGGTACTTATTGTTGAAGCGAACGATGAGTATATAGGAGGAACATGGATTAATAAAGGCACTGTTCCGAGTAAAGCTCTGCGGGAAGCGGCTAAAACAATTTATAAATTCCATTCTCAGTTTGGTGACGAGAAAGGCCGGAAACCTTATGAGCGGTTTAGAATGGAAGAGCTGTTGCAGTACAAACGTACTATCCTTGAGAGTAAAAACAGAAAAGTAAAAGAAGATCTCATTAAAAATAAGATCGATACTGTAAGAGGTTATGGCAAATTGGTTGACAATCACACAGTGAGTGTGAAAGATCATACAGATGAAGTAGAAACTCACACAGCAGAACATATACTCGTCTCTACTGGATCGAGGCCAACTTCACCTGAAAATTTTGAAATCGATCACACAAATATACTGGATTATGAAACGATCCTGGATATTACTCACATTCCCCGCAGAATAACCATTATCGGTGCCGGCATTATTGCTATGGAATATGCAACAGTCTTTGCATCTCTCGGTACCAGGGTAAATATTCTGAATAACAGCAGTTCACTGCTCCCTTTCCTGGATCATGAAATTTTTGAAATTCTTCAATCATCTTTAAAAAACAAAAATATTGCCCTCCACAACAATGTGACAATTGAATGGGTCAGAAAAAATGATCTTCGCAACTGTACTGAAGTTGCATTTGAGTCTGAAACAGATGAAAGGCTGCAGGTTGTGGAATCGGATCATGTTCTCTATATCGGCGGAAAGAAGCCAAATTCAAAGAACATCGGACTGGAAAAGGTCGGGGTGATAACAGATGAGGACGGCTACATTGAAACAGATAAATCATATCAAACCAGTATCGACAATATTTACGCTGCAGGTGATATTATCGGGTATCCGTCACTCGCATCCACCTCTTTTGTGCAGGGACGGCTTGCCGCCTGTGATATGTTCGGTATTCCGTCACAGGACCTGGTCAACGAGATTCCCTACGGCATCTATTCCATTCCTGAAATTGCCGGCGTAGGACTCACTGAAAAAGAAGCCCGTAATATGGATATGGACATAACAGTGGGCCGGGCGTATTTCCGAAACCTGACACAAGGTGATATCAGCCATATGGATGAAGGAATGCTGAAACTTGTTTTCGATACCAATAGTTTAAAACTGCTTGGTGTTCACATCATGGGTGAAAGTGCTTCCGATATGATCCACCTTGGACAAAGCGTGATGCACTACAATGGCGACATACGCTATTTTATACAGACTGTTCTTAATTATCCCACATTTTCCGAAGCTTACAGAATTGCTGCATTTAACGGTTTCAACAGAGTTAATAAGGCAGGAATTAAATACAGAGAAATCCTGGAATAGTGTAACGCTCTAAATATAATATACTGCCATTTTTAACCCCGCACTGTCAACCGGCGGATCTTCAGGTAAAGATTTGAGATCTTCAGACCGGCTCCGTTTTGCAGTAAGCGCCAGTACCATCGCATCTACGATATCATCTTCTTCCACCTCATTCCTCCGGTACTCTTCTTTGATATCCCTGAAAAAATCGGCGGCAATCTCTTCATGATTTTTTATCAGGTCGAGCCGGTGGCGCAACCCTTTTTTTGTTTTTTTCTTCTGGTAGATCATCCCGCCATTTAAATTCATAAAAAGCAATTCAGGGTGGCTTTCAAAAATACCCTCCTGCAACTCTGGCTTTTCAGTCAGAAAACGATCAACGATTTTGATCTTCGGAGTTATATTCCATGCCTGCAGAGACAATTTTTTCTCCGTATAGTCATAACTTTGCATGTTTGCTTCCACATAAGAAGGTGCATGCAGTGCCTGGCGAATGGGCGGACTGAAAACACTTGAAGCATACTCTGCACCAAGTTTTTTTCTCAGAAGCTGATCGCATTCCCTGTTATATGTTTCATCTTCAAGCCCGATGGGAATATCAATGAAAATTCTGTCAAACTCTTGAAATGCATTGAGCAGTGACTCATTATCACGCAATATTCTGTATTCTTCTGAATCACTGTCAAAACTGACAAGGATCCAGCCTGCTTTACATCCGTCAATCCCGGCTGTTTTCATCTGTATTATTTCTTTAAAGATTTATTGGATTTAAAATGAGGAAACATTTTTATCACTGAAAGTAATTCCATCAAATTAATATAGTTGTGTTATATATTCCCGTCATAACTCTGAATCATGAGCGGATTACCTAATTTCTGAAACCTGTTCAGTTTAATCGCAGATTATTTTAAAAATTAATTCACTCCTGATTTGTTGAATAATAGATTTGATGCAAATGCCGGCTATTCATCTAATGAAGGTATTACAGTTCTGGATTGAAATAAGATCAAAACGAGATCCGGATCTCAATTTTTAACATCCTCTTTTAATTTAATATGGAGTTCGTCAAGCTGTTTCTTATCAACAGTATCGGGACAGTTATCCATCAGGCTCTGGGCTTTCTGATTCTTTGGAAATGCAATCACTTCCCTCAGACTGTCGGCGCCCGCCATCAGCATAATGATTCTGTCGAGACCCAGGGCAATTCCGCCGTGAGGGGGAGCTCCGTAAGTGAAGGCGTCCAGCAAGAATCCAAACTTTTCACGGGCTTCCTGTTCATCAATTCCCAAAACGGAAAACATTTTTTGCTGAATTACGGGGTCGTGAATTCGGATAGACCCGCCGCCTATCTCGCTTCCGTTCAAAACCAGGTCGTAAGCCCTTGCATTCACTGATGCAGGATCCGATTCGAGTTTATCCATATCTTCATCCCGGGGAGACGTAAACGGATGATGTAATGCAAAGTATCTCTTCTCATCTTTATCCCACTCAACCAGTGGAAAGTCGGTTACCCATAAGAAATTCGATGCTGATGTATCAATAAGACCGAGATCTTTTCCCATCATCAGCCTGAGAGCCCCCATCTGCTTGTAGACGTCAGGCTGAGGGCCAGCAAAAATAAGAACAAGATCACCTCTGTTCGCGCCGGCACGGTCTGCCATCTTCTGAACTGTCTGATCAGTCAAAAATTTACCAACGCTGCAATTCAGATTATCTTCCTCCACTTTAATATAGATCATACCCGCGGCTCCTGTATGCCTTTTGGCCTCTTCCGTAAGCCTGTCGAGAGCTCCGCGTCCCATTTTTCCTTCACCGGGTACGTTAATAGCGAGAACTTTACCGCCTTTCTTTACGGTTGTCTGGAAAATTTTGAATTCTGAATGTTCGACAATATCAGACAGATCGCTAATCTCCATATCAAACCTCGTATCCGGTTTATCCGTCCCGTATCTCTGCATGGCTTCCTTATAGGTGATCCTGGGAAAAGGAAATTCCACCTTTTTATTCATATGCTTTCGCCACAGCTCAACCATCAATTGTTCGTGCACCCTGAAAACCTCTTCCTCATCTACAAACGACAACTCAACATCAATTTGTGTAAACTCAGGCTGGCGGTCTGCCCGCAAATCTTCGTCCCTGAAACATTTTACGATCTGAAAATAGCGATCCATTCCAGCTACCATCAGAATCTGTTTGTAAGTCTGGGGACTTTGGGGAAGCGCAAAAAATTTACCCGGGTTCACCCTGCTGGGGACAAGATAATCCCTGGCGCCCTCGGGAGTTGAGCGCATAAGTACAGGGGTTTCAACTTCAGCAAAATCTTTCTCACTATAAAAATTCCGCACTGTCTGGCAAACTTTCGATCTGAGGAGCAAATTTTTCTGCATTTTTTTACGGCGTAAATCCAGATATCTGTAACGCAGTCTCATCTCTTCATTTGTCGCAATATCATCTTTAATTTCAAAAGGCGGAGTTTCAGCCATTGAATAAATACGGATCTCCGAAACTTTGATCTCAACTTCGCCAGTGGACATCTCCGGATTTATCGTTTCATCACTTCTCTTCAGAACCTCTCCCCTGATTCCAATAACATATTCCGATCGCAGCTGTTCAGCAACTTCATGCAGATCTTTATCCTTTTCACCAAAAACAATTTGAGTGACTCCGTAGCGATCCCGCAGATCAATGAATATCAGCCCTCCCAAATCGCGCCTGGTTGAAACCCAGCCATTCAGAGTAACTGTTTCACCTTTGTTATCAATTGTAAGTTCACCGCAATTATGCGTACGTAACCAGCTCATAAATTATAGATTTTACAAAAAATTAGAATTATGTTTCGAAGCGCTGAAAATAAAGAATATCAGAACCATTCGCTTAGAAGATATTTATGGAAATTTCGACTGTTATTATAATTATCAATACGTTTGCCTCGCTGTTTCTTGCCGGTGTGATCTGGATAGTTCAGTTGGTCCACTATCCCTCCTTTCACTTTATGAATAAAAAAGGATTTGAAGAATTTCACAAACATCACTCTGTTCATATCTCATTTATTGTCGTTCCTGCAATGCTTATTGAACTTTCCACAGCTGTGATTCTGCCTTTTATTGAGAATCTCCCAAAAATCTTAACCATCTCTTCTCTGACGCTTGTGATTTTAATCTGGCTGAGTACATTTTTGATCCAGGTACCGGTTCATAACAGGTTAAGAAGCGGCTATGATAAAAAAGATGTTGACAGACTGGTCAGCTCCAACTGGATTCGTACATTTCTATGGTCGGTAAAGGCATTTACAGGTTATCTCCTGTTAACTTTCTGAAATTTAAAACTGTTTAAAGACTCATTTTTTTAATCCAGATTAAAATGTACTTCAATTTTAACAGATTTTTATGGAAATGTTCACATTTGGAAATAATCTATTATATTAGCTGTCCTCATTATAAATTAAAACGTTATGGGCAAGATACGGATTTTAATCGCAGACGGTACCGATATAGCAAAATATGGGCTTAAAGCGATTCTTGAAGAGGAAAATAATTTTGAGATTATTGGTATTGCCGGTAACGGAAAAAATGCGTGTAAATTATTTTCTGTTCATGAGCCTCATGTCTGCATAATCTCATCGAATATTTCAGACCTGAATATACATGAGCTGATGGATAATTTCAGAAAATTCCGTAAAAATCCGCGTGTGCTTGTTTTAACTAATTCCACCGATTTTCTGCATCTGAACCAGGCATTGAAGGCCGGTGTTACAGGTTATATAGTAAAAAGCACAAACGGCAATGAACTAAAAAAAGCTGTTAAGAGTGTAGCCAGGGGTGAACAGGCCTTTAGTACATCAGTATCTAAAATGATAACCAAAAGGTACACTGACATTACCCAGAAAAAAGATGATCAAAAACCGGCACAGATTATTACAAAAAGAGAACGTGAAATTTTACGCCTGATAGTAGATGGTTATACCAGTTCAGAAATTGCCAAAATTTTATTTATCAGCCCGCGCACAGTTGAAACCCACCGTTCTAATCTGATGCAGAAGCTGAATATCAAGAATACAGCAGGTCTCGTCCGGTATGCCCTGGAGAAAGGAGAAATTAAATAAACAGTATTTAAGTATTTTTACGTAGACAAATTACGTACTTCCTTCTATTGCAGACAATCTGTTATAAATTTATGTTTTAAGTGCAAATGGGGTAATAGCCGTCTGTAGATGATATTTAGCAGTTGTCTTTGACTGGACAACTGCTAATTTTTTTTTATAGCTGAAAATTTATAGCCACTGATGCCAGTCTAAACAGCATTTCCTGTAACCTTTTCAATATCACAAGAGATTCACGCCCTTAATTTGTTGCAGAATTATTTACCTTTTCTCTCATTAAACTGAGATTGATGTCGCCTGAGCAAAACCGAAAAATTATTCTCTTTATTGCAATCGTTTTTATTGCAATCAATTTAAGACCGTCCATTGCCGGAGTTGGCCCCCTGATACCTGAAATCAGGGCTGACACAGGTCTTTCCAACACGCTTTTAGGTTTGTTGATTAGTTTGCCGGTTTTATCGTTTGGTATATTTTCGGTTCTCACTCCTGTTTTTACACGTCGATACGGAACAGAGGGAACCATGGCCCTTGCCCTTTTCCTGCTAACTTCCGGTATCCTGTTACGTGTGATACCTGTTCACTCGGCACTCTATGCCGGAACGGTTATACTTGGAATCGGGATCGCCCTCGGAAATGTGCTTCTTCCGGGAATTGTTAAAAAACGGTTTCCCGATAAAATCGGAATAATGACCGGGATCTACTCTGCCCTTCTTGGCACCGGAGCTGCAATCGCATCCGGAGTCAGTGTGCCGCTTTCTGAAGGGCTAAATTTTGGATGGCGCTGGTCGCTTGGCTCCTGGTCACTCATCTCATTTATTGCCCTTCTGATTTGGCTGCCACAATTAAAAAATAACAGGAAAGTTGTCACCCAAAAAAGCCTGCGCAGTTCACTCAGGCACCTGGGCTTGTCTAAATTGGCATGGAATGTCGCCCTGTTTATGGGATTGCAATCTCTCACATTTTACATTCTGATCACCTGGCTGCCGGATATCCTGATTGATCGCGGAGTCAGCCCGGTTCACGCCGGATGGTTTCTTTCGGTTCTGCAGGCAACCGGAGCAATTGGCACGTTTGTCATGCCTTATTGGGCTTCAGGCCGAAAACGCCAGAGATTGCCGGTTTCCATCATCATCATTCTTGAATTTGCAGCTATTATCCTGTTGCTTGTCACTATATCAGATTCGCTTCTGATTCTGTTAATTGTATCTGTGCTTGGCTTTAGTGTGGGAAGCAGTTTCGGAATGGGGCTTCTTTTTATTAGTCTTCGGGCAAGGGATACCGAAACCGTAAACGAACTTTCCGGAATGTCTCAATCTGTCGGTTACTCACTGGCTGCTGCAGGTCCCGCTCTTTTCGGTGCTTTTCATGACCTGGTTGCAAACTGGACGATCCCACTTGCTTTTCTTTTGATCATATCCGTTATAAAACTTTGGTCCGGATGGAAATCAGGTATGGATGAGTTTGTCTGA
>CAYVBJ010000065.1:0-14230 GCA_964449075.1 uncultured Balneolaceae bacterium | reverse complement strand
TTTGATGTGTTGTAACCAAGTGAAGAATTTCCGAAAATCGTGTGTTTCATATCCTTTTTTAATTGAAGGTTTAAAGCCACTTTATCACTCTCTTCCAGGCCACGCAGTTCTTTTTTTTCAGAATATCTTTGAAGCACATCCACTTTATTGATGGTATAGGCTCCGAGATTCTTTGTGATCAGTTCATACCCTTTTCCAAAGAGGTCTGAGTCTTCCACCATAACTTTTTCTACCTCCTGGCCACTGAAATAGATCTTTCCATTTTTAGCAACTTCTATGCCAGGCAGTTTTTTTAATATATCTTCGGCAACCTCTTCATTACCCTGCACAAAATCAGCGACATTGTATGTTATCGTATCTCCTCTAACAGATACCGGTCTTTCGGCCTGAACAATGATTTCATTAAACTGAACCGGGTTACTCCTGAGAATAATTGTGTCAAGAATTAAATCATCAGCCCTACCTGCATCGACTTCTATATTTTCTATATGCTTTTCATAGGAGAGTGCATTGACCGAAAGTGTAAATATTCCGGATTTACTGACGCTGATGCTAAACTCTCCGAGTCTGTTCGTCTGAGTATAGGCACTGATACTGCCGGTATCCTCTTCAATCAATATGATTTGAACAGATGGCAATCTATTCGCAAGTTTGTCTTCAACAACCCCCCGAACAGTTATTATTTGAGCATGTGAAACTGAGTAAAATGAGGATAAAATTATTAGAGAAGATGTCAATATTTTTTTCATCTCTTTTTGAAGTCTAAGCTTTTTAAAATCCCATCTAACTTTAATTTTTTTAACTCTTCATTAATACTCTCTTTCAATATTTCTGTTAGCCTTTTTTGTAGTTGAAAAAGAAGCTGAAACTCCTCTCGGAAGTTTTGACATGATCAATTCAATAAATTCTTCTTCAACATTCTCTTTTGTTTTAGCAAAATCTTCAATGGTCATTATTATCCCTTCATCAGGGGTATTGATTTCAAAATCTCTTTTTGTTGGAATTTCAATTGAGGTGGCATAGAACTGAACTCCCAATTCGTCATCTGTAACTTCAAGTATAAGCCCCGGTAATCCATGAAATTTCCACGGCCCTGCATCAACAGGTATATTATATGTAAACCAGGCTTTATAATTCCTCCCTCTAAATGTAGTTAGAGCCTCGTGTACAGTATATGAGCCAATCTCTTTGCTGTTACCGGTGATAGTCCAGGCAAATAAACCTGTCGATTCTTGTATTGTACACTTCCTGAATTTTCTATTTTGGTAAAAATAATCGGTAGATATCACTTCATTATTTTTCCTGTCAATAAAAACTTTTTCATAATTGGAAAGTGGTTTTTCGATAGCAAAAGTAATTACAGCATTTTCAATATCTTCAACATCATGATCTACTGCATGAGTTGTATTACTCTCATTTATATTGTGTGCAAATATAAATAGTGAAACAGCCCCATTGAAAATTAATCTGCTATCCACTTCGTTGAATTTCTCTTTTTCAAGCACTGTCTTATATATTACTTCTCCTTTTGTTTGTGCATATGAATTCTGATATAAATAAAAAGTTGATATCAGAATAATTATAAACAAGTATTTTCGATTTCTCATAATGATCAAAATTTAAAAGCAGCACTTACTTAGAAATGCATATTCAGTAAATGCTGCCCGATTCTAGGTTGATTAACGATTAAGTATTTTAATCAGAAATTTTTGCTTAATTAAACGTATTATTCCACCAATTTCCGATTTTTAGCTTTGCGCATGTCCACAAACTTACATCTTCAAATGTAACTTCGATGTCCATATCATCAGTTTTAATCCGAATAGTACAATCCAGTAACTCATCCAGTTCTCTTTCACTGTTTGCACATATAAATGACTTATCAACAGCATCATATGTATAATTTTGATGCGTCTCTGCTACTGCTGAATAATGAATATCATTAGACTTATATTCATTCAACACTAAGTAATCATCTGATGCTAAATTAAACTGTATTAAAGAAAACAGAGTAAAAAGGGCAATTTTCATTTTTTATCACCTTTACTTTAGCTCTTTAATAAGACTTGCGATAAACTCTGAACAAGTAACTCCATCGATTGTAATTTCCAAATCAATAACCTGACCTGCAGCTACACCTTTCACTGTCATAGTGCATTTTTTTTCATCAACCTCATCCTTAAATTCCAGAACATCGATTTCAAAGCCCAAATCAGTCAGCAGACCTTTAAGTTCAGAAACCGCCGGATCTGGTTGAGCAGAGCAGGCTGTGATTTCATTTATCTCGTTGATTGCCAGGTCTGCCGGACCGGCGATCAGTGTCTGCTGGCTGATGAAACCGAGCAGTGTAAAAGTGATAAGAATAAATATTGTTTTCATAGTTATACCTCTTAATGATTAGTTTTTATGTTTTTTTTTGCTATTCGCCTTCACGGTGTGAATCCGCTTGATCAAATAGCCTGCATGCAATTAATCATCAAAAATGTTTCGAAACAATCTCATTTTGTATCCTGTTTGGGTTAGTTGTATCTCATTTGTTCTTTTTTAAATGCTGATACAGAAGTTCGTTTAATCCCGACTTGATAACTCCGACCCGTAGCCTGGTCAAACTGGTTTTATAATACCTCGATAAAAATTTGTAAAGAGCCTGTTCATCCTTTAATCCTGCCTCTACCGCTACAAAAAATCCTGTAGCTTCAGGGTCATTTTTCAGAATACTGATCATTTTTTCGAATCTCTTTTCTCTTACCAGAATTTTTGGGTTTTTTCCATATAACTCATTCATCACTTTATAGAGCCAGCTTCTGGAAACTCCCGTCAGCTGTGCCCACGTTTCAACTGAGTCAATCCTGTGGATGTTTAATTCTAATTCTGAATAAACAGACCTGGCTTTCAGAACCCTCAAATCATATCTTGTTACCTTTTTTTTGCACATTTTATTTCAAGCCCATCAGTGATAAATAGTCGAATTGGTCTTTCTCCTGGAAAGTCTGTAATCATTGGTAAAAAAAGCGTCCTTACTATGCTGCCAAAACTCACGTACAGCAGAAAAGATGTTATTCCGAGGACTATTTTCCTCTTTTGAAAAACGATAGCATGGTTACAGCGTTTTCTCTTAAGAACAATATTTGGCTGAATCCTTACACTTTTTTTTATTTTTTTTTGGGAGCATAGAGAAATGAAAAAATGATCCGGATCTGAAAGATTCTTGAATAGTAATCAACTAATAAATTGGCAAGCAATTCAAAATAATATTCATAGCTATAAAAATGGAAATTCAAAGAATTTTTTACTTATTTGTTAATCAAATATTCACTTTAAATTCTTATATATAGTATTCGTTAAACCTGAAAACTAAAGCCAAATAAAAAATGACTAAACAAGACTTTGACCTTACACAGCATGATATTACTGTGAAAAATATTATCAGGAATCCATCTCCGGCAAAATTTTATGAGGACGCTATTAAATACGATCCGGGTTCTGTTATTACAAACAAGGGATCGCTTGTTGTACGATCCGGGGAACGTACAGGCAGAAGTCCGGCAGACAAGCGCGTTGTAAAAACAGATAACATCAGCGAAGATATCTGGTGGGGAGATATAAATATCCCGCTGGATGAAAAAACTTTCAAAATTAATCATCAGCGGGCTACAGATTATCTCAATACTGTTGATCGACTTTATGTGATTGACGGTTTTGCAGGATGGGACCCAAAATATCGCCTGAACGTGCGGATTATTGCCGAACGTCCCTATCATGGTCTTTTTATGCAAAACATGTTGATACGACCTACAAAAGAAGAGCTCGAAAACTTTGGCGATCCCGATTTCGTCGTTTATAATGCCGGCAAGTTTCCTGCGAATAAGTTTACTGAAGGTATGACATCTGACGCCAGTGTTGATGTGAACTTTGAAACCAACACCATGGTGATTCTGGGAACTGAATATGCAGGTGAAATGAAAAAAGGTATCTTTACCGTAATGAATTACCTGATGCCTAAAAGGGATGTTTTATCAATGCACTGCTCTGCAAATGAGGGAGAAGGCGATGATGTTGCACTATTTTTCGGCTTGTCTGGTACAGGGAAAACAACACTATCCGCCGACAGCAGCCGTAAGTTAATCGGTGATGACGAACACTGTTGGAGTGAAGATGGTATTTTCAATATTGAAGGAGGCTGTTATGCCAAAACTATCAATCTCTCCGAAGAGAAAGAACCCGAAATATATAATGCCATAAAGTTCGGGACGGTTCTGGAAAATGTAGGGTATGATCCTGGTACAAGAGAAGTAGACTATGACGACGTGAGTATTACGGTAAATACCCGCGCATCTTACCCGATTGAATTTATTTCAAATGCAAAAATACCTTGCGAAACCGGTCATCCTAAAAATATCATCTTTTTAACTTATGATGCATTTGGTGTACTTCCTCCCGTAAGTAAACTAACACCGGAACAAGCCATGTACCATTTTATCAGCGGATACACAGCCAAGGTTGCCGGTACTGAAGTTGGTGTAACAGAACCCCAGGCAACATTTTCTGCCTGTTTCGGAGCCGCTTTCCTTGTATGGCCTCCAAGCAGATATGCAGAAATGCTCGCAGAAAAAATGAGAACTCACGGATCAAAAGCATGGCTGGTTAATACCGGAATAGCCGGCGGAGCGTACGGAACCGGCAGCAGAATTGATCTGAAAAGCACACGGGCTATAATTAATGCTATTCACGAAGGAAAACTTGATGATATTTCGACCGAACATGATGAGATATTCGGATTTGAAATTCCAACAGAGTGCCCAAACGTGAAATCCGATATTCTTATTCCCCGAAGAAGCTGGGATGATTCGGAGGCATATGATAAACAGGCCATAAAACTTGCCACTCTCTTCAACGATAACTTTGAGAAATATAAAGAGGAGAGCAGCCAGGAAATCATCAATGCAGGACCTAAGGTATAACCGGTAATATTTAAAGACAGGCAGTCGGCTCTGAGTCGTATTGCCTGTCTTATTTTTTTTAAAAACATCACAAAGCTTCTTTAAATTAATAGGCCGAATGGTGCTTTTTTTAATCTTTGTGAATGCTGGCAAAGATGGGATTTAAAAAACACGTTATCCCCCTTGTCTCATATACACAGCTTATACCTATAAGTTAAAATTTCAAAATTTAACTATTGGCTTTGGTAATATTTTACAGCTTCATCAAGAGTTCTGTAGTGCTTAAAAACCGAGATAAGCTGAGTCATCATGAGTAAATTTTCAATTTTTTTATCTGCCTGACAAATCACAAGATCTCCTCCGGCTTTTCGCATTGTAGTCATCCCGCCAATGAGAATCCCCAAACCAGACGAATTAATAAACTTGACTTTCCCAAGGTCCACAATCACATTTGTTTTTCCCTGATCAATTAAACTGTGTAAATCTTCCCGGAATGTTTCTGCAGCCGGACCGCCCATTATATTACCGCTTAACTCAAATACTGCGCAGTTAAACTGTTCCTTTATATTGTATTTCATCCTGTATCCCGATTGGTTTAATCTTATTTTATCCGAATAATCCGGACTCTCTGCAATGAGATTGAAATTATTTCAAAAAATGAACCCCACATTGAACCCGGTTGTATTCGGCTACCTGTTATTTATTTATATAGTTACAATAAATCAATTTATTAATTAATACAAGTCCGGTAATTATGAAACCGAATTCAGATGATTCGCAACCGAATCTACCTGGAAACTTCGCGCATTAATTCTTCAATTGCTCTTTCAAGTTGTTGGTCAACACCGCGGTCAATCACACCGGGCATATTTTTGACTTTTATCATTGGCTCAGTTTGATTGTTTTCCATCCACTCGCCCGACATATTTCTTGCACTTACCGGAACCACGCCCCAGCGCGAACCATCGGGAAGTCCCTCCCATCCTGCAAAACTACATGTTCCCGGCACCGGCATTCCCACGGTTTTCCCGATTTGCAGCTCCGTGTATGCACTGGCATAGCAGTGGCCATCCGAATACATCGCTTCATTGATAAGAGTCAGTGTTGGTTTTGTCCAGCGTGATGTGGGTTCGCCACCAACATCTTTATCTGCTGTTGCGTAGGTGTTAAACTCGACTCCGGTAAAAAACATAGCCAAATCCGCAACCAAATCACCGCCGCCATTAAATCTTGTATCCACAATTACACCATCACGGTCGCTGTATTTCCCAAGCATATCCTGAATTACATTTCTGAATGGCCCGTCACCCATTCCCGGTATATGTACATACCCGAGGGTTCCATTGCTTTTTTGATCTACTTCACGCTCGTTTATTCGGATAAACCTTCTGTATAAAAGAGCTCTTTCCTCTCCCAGGGAAATCGGCTTTACCGTAATTTGTTTCCGGTCATTATTCCCCGGACCCGTAATCTCCAGCAATGCAAATTTCCCGGCTTTTCGATTCAGAAAGCTTGCTGCATCCCTGTCAGGGGTGACAATTTCTCCATCAATTTTTTCAATAATCATTCCCGGGGCAATATCAAACGAAGCTTTATCAAGAGGACCTCCCTCCAATATTTCAGCAATCCGTATACCGTTACCTGTGTGCTCATAATCCATAAAAATTCCGAGTGAAGCTGTTGCATCAGGGTTTTCTATGCTTCTGCTGAATCTTGCCCCCGCGTGGGATACATTTAATTCACCCAGCATTTCAGAAACCATTTCAGCGAATTCATATGAATTCCCAATATGAGGCAGGTATTTTTGATATTCTTGGTAGAGTAAATCCCAGTCATTTCCGTGAAAAGTTGGTTCATAAAATATATTTTTTGTCCGGATGTAAACATGTTCAAACATCTGATCACGTTCTTTCTCTTCATCAAACATCATTTCCCCCGCAACTTCTATTTTTTTAGAGCTGCCGGCTGACAAATCCAGTTTTGATATCGAACCGCCGCTCAGCAGATAGAGATTTTCCATCTCTTTATCCCAGGAGAGAGTTCCGGAGCTTGCATTTAAGCGTACAGCCATTTTAGTATCACGTGTTCGCAGATTGGTTTCCCACAGGTTGTAATTTTTTTCAAATTGAACCAGGTAATAGAGCGTTTCACCATCTTTTGACAAAACGGCATCACTGATCTGCCCGGAGTGAATGGTAAGCCTGGCAGTCTGGTCTTTCATCCTCTCTTTATCAAAAGTCAGGATTTCTTGTTCCTCCTCTTTCTTTTTTTCCTGATCATCATCTTCTTTTTCATCCCCTTCAGAAGATTTTTTGATCTCTTTTAGAAGTCTAAAATCCTCCTCACTCAAATTATACTTGTCCCATTCTTCCTGGGTAAAAAACATGGAATAAACGTCGCGCTCTGACCTTCCGCTGGTCGCATAGCTTTTCAGCCCATCTTTGTTGCTAAACCAGATCATCTGTTTTCCGTTATTTACCCATTTTGGTGTTCTGTCCTGGTAGCCGCTTTCAGTCAGATTTATTCTTTCACTTCCATCGGCTGCAAGTAAAAGCACTTCACTATTGTGCAAAAGCTTACTCCAGCCAACCAGCAGCCATCTGCTGTCGGGACTCCATGTAAAATATTTGTCACCATCCCGCATGTGAAAAAGATCTTCCGGAGTAAGCAGATCCACAGAATCTCCGGTTGCTAAATCCCGCACTCTCAATGTGCGCCGGCCTGCTATATATGCCATTTTATTTCCATTCGGTGAAAAAGAAGCCATATAATTATCAAGACTATCCTGAACCAATATCTCTTCATTCAGAAGTGTGGATGCGTAGAAAAAAGGTTCTTCATCCCGAACTTTTACTGTTTTATGGATACTCCATCTGCCATCCCGTTCGCCCGAATAAACCACTCCGCTGCCATCGGGTGTAAAAGTTACAAAACGCTCCTGTTCCGGGGTGTTTGTGATTCGCTTGGTCATAGATCCGTTCACTGAAGTTACAAACACTTCCCCCCGTGCAACAAAGGCGATCTCTTTTCCGTCAGGAGATATATCCATTTCCCGGATACCACCATTGATCGTGATAAATTTATCAGGATTGCTTTTCGCCTGTGTACGGATGGTTACATTTACTTTTTCAGGTTCACCGCCCTCCTTCATTGTATAGAGTTCGCCATCATATCCGAAAACAATGGTTCCGTTGGCATAGCTCAAAAACCGAACCGGGTGTAGAGAGAAAGATGTAAGCTGTTCAGAGTCTTCAGGCTCAGATATTGACATCCTGTGTACGTTAAACGAGCCGCTCTCTTCACTCAGGTAGTAGAATGACTCTTCATTCTCACTGTAGACCGGCTGCCGGTCTTCTCCTTCGAATGAAGTTATCATTTCGTGATTGTCTTCATCAAAATTGTAAATCCAGATATCGCGGGTAATCGACGAAGTGTGATGCTTTCTCCACTCGTTTTCACCTCCTTTTTTATCATGATAGATCATCTGAGTTCCGTCACTGTTTACCTGAACATACTCAGCCGGAATTGTAAATACCTGGTCAACCCTTCCCCCATCAACAGGAACACTGTAAAGTTCAGGCTGTGAACCGGCAGGAAACTGCCTGTGCTCGGCAAGATCCTGCCGAACTGCACCGAAGATTACCGATTCATTATCATGAGAAAAACTGTAGGGGTTCTCATCATTAGAGTGAAATGTAAGCCGTTTGGCCGGACCCGAAGTGGCATCCATTAAAAAAATATCAAAATTTCCATACCTGTCTGAGGCAAAAGCAATCTGTCGGCCGTCTTTACTCCACACCGGCATGGTATCATGAGCTTCGTGAAATGTAAGCTGGTGTGCAACTCCTCCTTTAGTGGAAACCCGGAATAAATCCCCATTGTAAGTAAATGCTATTTGACTGCCCTCAGGTGATATTGCCTGGTAACGAATCCAAGCGGGATTCACCTGTGCAGATAAAAAACCGGAAGAAATTAAAAAGAACAAAATAGTTAAAAATACTTTCATGATGCTTTTGAAATAGATTCAGTTTGAGGTTATCAGAAGCTCTTATGATAAAGAATGTTTAGAAATGAAAGAAGAAAATTTATTACATGCTGTCTCTCATTGAGCAACTCTAAATTTATGTTTTAAATAATTGTATTTGTAAGCAAATTTATTTTATATATTTATCGTTAGGTGAATCTACCTATAAATAAAAATCTCAACATGTGCTTTTGAGATTTCAATAAAATCAGTTGGAATCCAGGGATAAGGGAGCGCAGATAGATGTAGTTCTTAACGTGATTATATTTAAAGTTTCAGTTTTTATTACACTTGCTGCAGTTGTATCTGATACATATTCAGGCCAGGTACAATTCAGCCATTTGTCAGTTGATGACGGTTTATCTCAGAATGCCGTTTTTTCGATTGAACAAAATAACAAAGGGTTTATGTGGTTTGGAACCAAAGACGGACTGAATCGTTATGATGGCCGTAGTTTTGTTGCCTATCAGCACAATCAGTTTGATGAGATGCGGGTAAAACTGACGGAGTACGGCGGAAAGACGACCGAGTCCTCCTTCGAAGTGGGTCCCATAGTCCCGGATGAGACGGAGGTGGGGGATTTCTCCTCGATGGAGTATAAACCTAAACTATCGGTACGCACTCACAAAACTGGCAAATCCATAACAATTGAAATTGAAGACAACGGCTCCGGCATCCCGGTCGACATCAAGAACAAAATCATGCAGCCGTTCTTTACGACGAAAAAAGGGACGCAGGATATCGGTCTTGGCTTGAGTACTACCAATGATGTTGTGAAAGCGCATGGTGGTACCATCAATATAAAAACCACAGAACATGAAGGCACCGCTTTAATCTTTGAATTGCATGTTTAGCCGAACAACCCTATCGCCATCTGCCCGGTTTTCCGGGATGCTGATGTTATTGCTGCCCCTATTTTTTTTGGCGGCCTGCAGCGGCACGTCCGGAGATATGGACTCCTCGCTTCCACCAGACCTTTACTCTCAACCTGAAACAGTTCAACTAAAAGCAGGAACCCGCATTCTTGCCGCACCAAAAATCATTCACCCCGACAGCGTAGCCAAGCCCCAATCTTTTACCGTTAACCAATCTGGATTAACTACAATAAATACACATCCCAACCGGTACACAATACCCAATGAACTAACCATCATACCAGTTGATAAAAGCAAACTTAAAACCATAAGAGTAGGTGAAGGCAATCCCGATTTTGTCTTACTAAATTCTACGGGTGACATAATACCCACCGGCGTTCCTATTCCTGCGAAGGGTAAAGTGGTAAAGGCTATTCATTCTAAACCTACCAAAGCTCTACCACCCTCTATCAAAGATGCCGCCATTGCCAACCTTCAGTATTTAAATGTGGAGCATGGTATGGCTTCATCTTTTGTAAGGTCCGTCTTAGAAGACAAAAACGGAAATATCTGGATAGGGACCCGGGGAGGTGTAAGCGTATTTAATGGCGAACGCTTTACACATTATACCGAAAATGAAGGCTTATCCAATAATTTCGTCAGGGTCATCGTCGAGGATCAATACGGAAATATCTGGATGGGCACGGAAGGCGGTGGCGTGAGCGTATTTGACGGGGAAAGTTTTACCCATTACAACGAAAACGAAGGTTTACCCAGTAATTTAGTCAGAGCCATCCTTGAAGACAAAAGCGGAAATATATGGCTGGGGACCCGGGGAGGCGTTAGCGTATTTGATGGAGAAAACTTTACCAATTACACTGAAAAAGAAGGTTTATCCTATGATGATATCATGTCCATCGCTGAAGACCAGAACGGTAATATCTGGATTGGGACTTTTTACGGTGGGGTAAACGTATTCGATGGAGAAAAATTTACCCATTACAACGAAAACGAAGGCTTATCCAATAGTAACGTTGTGTCTATTCTGGAGGATCAAAGTGGAAATATCTGGCTGGGGACGGATGGTGGTGGAGTGAGCGTATTTAATGGAGATAGCTTTACCCATTACACTGAAAAGGAGGGCTTGTCAAGTAGGTTCGTCTGGTCCATTCTGGAAGATAAAAACGGAAACGTATGGTTGGGAACCCGGGGTGCAGGAGTCAGCGTATTTGATGGAGAAAGCTTTACCCATTTCGGCGAAAACGAAGGATTATCCAATAATACTGTCTACTCCATCACAGAGGATCAGAGCGGAAATATCTGGATAGGTACAGAAGGCGGCGGGGTGAACGTATTTAATGGAGAAAACTTTTCCCGTTACACCGAAAATATGGGTGTATCCAACAATACCGTCAGGGCCGTTTTAGAAGATCAAAACGGAAATATATGGGTGGGGACCGAAGGGAATGGGGTGAGCGTATTCAATGAAGAAAGTTCTACCCATTACACCGAAAACGATGGTTTATCCTATCATACTGTCGTTTCCATTCTGGAGGATCGAAACGGAAATATATGGCTGGGCACCGAAGGCGGTGGAGTGAACATATTTAATGGCGAAAGTTTTACTCACTACACAGAAAGCGAAGGATTATCCAATAACTACGTGAGGGCTATCGCAGAGGATAAAAACGGAAATATCTGGATGGGATCTCGTGGAAGGGTAAGCTCATTCAATGGAGAAAATTTTACCCATTACATTAATAAACAAGGTTTATCCAATAGTGTCGTTTGGTCCATTCTGGAAGATCGAAATGGAAATATCTGGCTGGGGACAGAAGGCGGCGGGGTAAGCGTATTTGATGGCGAAAGCTTTATCTATTACACTAAAACCCAAGGTTTATCCAATAATATTGTCAGGACCATCGCAGAGGATAAAAACGGAAACATTTGGCTGGGAACCTGGGGTGGAGGAGTGAGCATTTTTAATGGAGAAAGCTTTATCCATTTCACCGAAAACGAAGGCTTATCCAATAATACCGTCTTCTCCATCATAGAGGATAAAAGCGCTCCCTTAAATGAAGTTATCGTCTATGTAGGAACAGAAAATGGGCTTTCAAAAATTTCTTTAAAAGAAGATGAAACTTCCGCTGATGAGAAATTTTCGTTTAGTGTTCAAAACTTTGACAAACAAAATGGATTGAAAAGCTTGCAGTTCACAACGGGGGCCACTATCGACAGTAAAAACCGTGCCTGGTGGGGCACCGACAATGGGTTGGTAATGCTGGATTTGAATACGCTTAAGCTTTCTAATGAAGTACCCCGGCCCCATTTATCTCAATTAGAAATTAACGAGCAGTATATAGACTATCGTAATATCCCTGATAGCCCCGGCAGCCAACGGGATCAAATCAAATATGATGGTGTTCAAAAATTTGAGAACTATCCTCTCGGTTTAGAGTTACCCTATTATAAAAATCACCTCACCTTCTATTTTGCAGCTATAGAATGGTCAGCACCGCATAAAATCAGGTACAGCTACAGGATGGAGGGCTTACATGCCAATTGGAGCCAACCCACCGCCGACCCGGTGGCAGATTACCGCAGCCTGCCATTTGGCACCTACACCTTTCAACTCCGGGCCATAGGTGAGAGTGAAGTATGGAGTGAGCCGTTTGATTACACCTTTACCATTCTTCCTCCATGGTGGCATACCTGGTGGGCTTATGTTCTCTATGGTGTTATATTCCTGAATGCCATCTATCTTTTGCGCCGGTATGAATTAAATCGGTTTAACCTGAAAAACCAATTGGCCTATGAAAAGATTGAAACCGAATCGCTCCGGAAACTTGATCATCTTAAATCTCATTTCTTTGCTAATATCTCCCACGAATTCAGAACACCGCTGACTCTAATTCTGGGACAAATTGAAACCCTGCAATCATCAAACATCAACGAAAATTTCAAAGACAAACTGAAGGTTGCTGATCGTAATGGCAGACGCCTGCTGAGCTTGATTAATCAGCTTCTCGAATTGTCGAAACTTGAAGCCGGCAAAATTGAACTTAAAACAGAGGTTCACAATATGGTTTCATTTCTGAAAAGCCTGTTTTACTCATTTGAAACCCTTGCAGAAACAAAAAATATCTCACTTTCTTTTGTTTCACAATATCAGAATCTGCCTTCAAGGTTTGATACTGATAAAATGGAAAAGGTTTTCTGTAACCTGCTGTCTAATGCATTTAAATTTACTCGTCCCGGTGGAAGTATTGAAGTCACAATTTATAAACCTGATGCCGATACGGTAAAAATATCATTGAAAGACAGTGGGATTGGAATTGCGCCGGACAGGATTCCCCACATTTTTGATCGTTTTTACCAGGCTGATGTATCAGACATACGTGAACATGAAGGAACAGGTATCGGCCTAGCGCTGGTCCAGGAATACATAACATTACATGATGGCAAGATATCTGTTTTCAGCAAGGAAGGTGAAGGAACTGAATTTATTGTAGAACTTCCTTGCAGGCTCACGCCTGCTGATAGCAACCGTTTTCCTGAATTGGCGGAACCAATTTATCCAAAAAACGGCACAACAGAACCCTATGCCCATGAACCCGTAAACATCACAAACGTCTATCTCCCCTCTGTCTCCGTAAATGATGAAATAATTCTTATAGTGGATGACAATACAGATGTACGCACATTCATTCGCGAACAGCTTGAAAAGGATTACAAAATTATTGAAGCTTCAAATGGAAAAGAAGGTCTCAAAGCCTCTCAAAGTATTATACCCAACTTGATTATTTCAGATCTTATGATGCCCGAGATGAATGGGTACTCTTTTTGTAAAAAAATAAGGGAGAATGAAAAAACCAGTCACATTCCGATCATCATGCTTACCGCCAAGGCCGGACTCGATGACAAAATAGAAGGTCTGGAAACCGGAATAGATGCCTACCTGACCAAGCCTTTCCGTGTTAAAGAGCTAAAGGTTCGCGTCTCAACTCTCATTCAGCGCCGGAAAGATCTCCAAAAACGTTTTTCAACATCGACCCTGATAAAACCGGCTGAAGTAACCACAGATCATATTGATCAAACGTTTCTTGAGAACACCATACAGGTTATAGAAAAACACCTGGACGACGAAAAGTTTAGCAATAATTGTCTGGCAGAAACCCTGAATATGAGTGTATCACAATTGAACCGAAAATTAAACGCCCTGATCGGACAATCAGCCGGAAAGCTGGTTCAGACTTATCGCCTTCGTCGCGCATCCGAAATGCTTAGAAATTCCGAACAGACTGTAGCTGAAATCTCCTACAAGGTAGGATTCAGCGATCAGGCCTATTTTTCCCGCACCTTCAAAAAACAGTTCGGAAAAAGCCCCTCCAAATATCGAAAGTAACCCCAAC
>CAYVBJ010000064.1:9253-14928 GCA_964449075.1 uncultured Balneolaceae bacterium | reverse complement strand
AAACAAAAAATGCAGCTGTGCATATTTTGCTGCAATTTTTCATTGTATTGGATTGTGATACTAAATTTGTAAAGATTTTTTTGAACAATGAGCCCTTAATCATTTGACCCGGTGATTTCCCGGTAATATTCTGCAAATTTATTTGATACATCTTCGGGCGAGCCCTGAATTTTTGTTGGATTAATATCTAGTTCTTTAAAAAGATCATCGAATTCATCGGATAAATGATTTCCGGTAACTACATAGTCACTGTATTTTAATCCGAGTCGCAACATGTCAACGTTACCGTCCACCAAAAGATTTTCCTTATCAACATCATCCGGCAATCCAAGAAGATCAAGGATTTTTGTACCCGTAAAGTGTCCTTTGTTTTCAGGATGGTGAAGGTTATAAACAATTTTTGTATCCTTGAATATATCTTCGTCTTTGTATTTACTCCGGACAAGCAATGGTATTAATCCTGCGGGCCAGTCATGGCAGTGGATAATATCTGGTTGCCATCCGAGACTGATAACCGTTTCAATAACCCCTTTATTGTAGAAAGCAAGGCGCTCATCATTATCATCGTAAAATTCACCTGTCTTAGGATCTTCAAATAGTGCTTTTCTTTTAAAGTAGGTATCATTGTCAAGAAAATAGACCTGTAGCTTTGCATTTGGTATACTTGCAACTTTTATACGCATACTTTCAACATTCTCTCCAACCTCGACTTCAATACCGGAAAGGCGAATAACTTCATGAAGCCGGTTTCTCCGGTCGTTGATAGATCCGTATTTAGGAAGCAAAATTCGTATTTCAAATCCTTTATCCTGTAACGATGCCGGCAAAAACCGCAATAAATCCGCGGTATAAGTCATTCTGGCAAAGGGTGCAATTTCAGCCGCGGCATATAGTATTTTCATAATTACTTTTTTTTCGAATTAAATTTTACTCTTATGATTTACCAGAGTTTTTTGGAGTGGACGGATATAAATTTTCGATCTGATTGTCATCAATATTATAAAAATCAAAAAGGGTATCGGATCGAAGACCAAGCCGCAGGGTTTCAACTGAAATAACTTCAGCAGGGTTAATATTAGCCAGATTAACATTACATCCGAATTTACGGATAAACCAGACCTGCTGTTCTTTTTGAGGAGCTTCGAAAATCAGCAAGTCGGTAGAAATCTGATCGGTTATCTCTTCAATTAAACCCGAACGAACTTCTCCATTGGGTCTGAATACACCAACTGTTCCGCTTTCACGAGCTTCGCAAATGATTTTTTGTGCGCCTGCTTCCAGTTCATTGTTAATCATTTTAACCCATTTATACGGGGGAATAATTTCATTGGGGTTTTTACTTCCAATTTCTGACAGAACCGTAAATTCAGTGCTAAGATCTTTTATAATATCGATTTTTCTTTTGTCAGATAGCCATATCGTTCCATTCGACACCTCAACATACTTGATGCCAAAGCTGGTAAGCAGTTTTACATAGTCATCGAGCTGGTTCCGTAAAACATATGCTTCAAAAAGGGTTCCGCCCAGGTAAACCGGGATATCATATTTTGCGTAAACAGCCAGTTTCTCTTTTAGATTTTGAGATACATAAGATGTGCCCCAGCCCAGTTTAATTATGTCAACATAACCGGATGCAACCTCGCAAAAATCTTCGGCTTGTCGAACGCTGTAACCTTTATCCAATCCCAGTGTTATTCCATTATGTCTTGGTTTAACTGATCGTTCAGGTAGATGATTAAGTTTAAAAGGCATGTAAGAAGTTTAACTTCGGTTTATAAACAACACAAGATACAAAACCACTCATTTTATAGAAAGTTTTCAAAAAAAAGCTTTTGTGCCGGTTTATTTTGATAATTTTCGGTTACTCATTTCAATCAGGCTGCGGATTCGGTTCGAATCCACACCATCAAGCATTTGTTGTGTATATCGCCATTCCCAGTTGTCACCCACGGTTCCGGGTGTATTCATTCTGAATTCAGAGTCAAGATTCATGAAATCCTGAAGGGGAAATATAGCCTGGTCGGCAACTGATAACATGCCAAGACGGATAAGTTCCCAGTTTATTTCTGAGCCATCGCTTTTTGTATATTCCCGTGCTCTGTGCTTTTCAGCTTCGGGTGCGGTTTTATACCAGCCAATAGTAGTATCATTATCATGCGTGCCTGTATATACCACACAGTTTGTGTTATAATTGTGTGGAAGGAAATCGTTACCGGGGTCACTGTCGAAAGCAAACTGCAGAATTTTCATGCCCGGGAATTGGAAATAGTCTCTTAATTCTATTACTTCCGGTGTTACAAATCCCAGGTCTTCAGCGATTATCGGCAGTTCACCCAACTCCTTTCGGATTGTTTCGAAAAGTTTTTTACCCGGTCCTTTCACCCAGTCTCCTTTTTGGGCCGTTTTTTCTTCAGCCGGAACCTGCCAGAAAGCTTCAAACCCCCGAAAGTGATCCACGCGGATTGCATCAAACAGGTTAAACATTTGATCAAAGCGCTCAATCCACCATGAATAACCATCTTTCTCGAGTGCATCCCATTTGTAAAGGGGATTGCCCCAAAGCTGACCGGTTTCACTGAAATAATCGGGCGGAACACCGGCAACAAGCTGACGGTTACCCTGCTTGTCAACAGCAAAATACCCCGGGTTTGCCCATACATCTGCACTGTTATGATCAACAAATATAGGAATATCCCCGATCACACGGATATTTTTATCATTTGCATATCTCTTCAAGTCAAACCACTGATTGAAGAATTCAAACTGCAGCCACTCTTCGTGCTTAATTTCTTCCTTGTACTGTTTTTTGAGTTCGTTTAATTTCTTCTTCTTACGCTGGGCAATATCAGGATCCCATTTGTTCCAGGGTTTCCGGTTATACATCCTTGAGCAGACAATGAAAAGGCAGTAATCATCCAGCCAGTTTTTATTCCTTTTCTTAAACTGCTCAAGATTTTTCTCCTGATCCGGGGTCAGATTATTGTAAAAATTTCCTGAAGCGATCCGTAAAATCCGACCTTTATCTTTATAGGCTTCATCATAGTTAACTGAAACAGATTCAGGCTTTTTAATTTTGTCAGCTTCGGCTCTGGATACAAGCCCCTTCTCAACCAGGATATCCGGTGAAATCAAATACTGGTTTCCTGCAAAAGCTGAATAGCTGGCGTAGGGTGAACTGCCATAACCTGTTGGACTAAGAGGCAGTACCTGCCAAATGGATTGATATGTACCACTTAGAAAGTCAATAAAACCTCTTGCAGCCGAACCAAGGTCGCCGATTCCGTAATCTGAAGGAAAAGAGGTTGGATGTACAAGTGTCCCTGATGATCTGGGAAATCTCATTGTAATAGATATCTGTTTTAATTAATTGGTTTTAGTATCAGGCCGCCTAACGGGGGAACTGTGATTTCTATATGTGCAGGTTTTGAGTGCCATGGTGAGTCAACTCCGTGAATATTCATATCTCCCGTATTGCTCCCCCCATAATATTCAGAGTCACTGTTAAGAAGAACTTCATATTCAGTTGCTTTTGGAACCCCGAATTTATAGCCATAGTGAACAGCCGGTGTAAAATTTAATATAAAGATAAGAAAATCATCCGGATTATTACTCTTCCGTATGTAGGAAATAATGCTGTTATCAGCATCACTGATATCAATCCATTCAAATCCTTTCCAGTTTGCATCTACTTCAAACATAGCAGGATACTGTTTATAAACTGAGTTCAGGTCTTTAACCAGGCGGCGGATACCCTGATGATTTTCCCACTGCAAAAGATGCCAGTCGATTGAATGTGCTTCCGTCCATTCACTCCATTGACCAAATTCACTGCCCATAAAAAGCAGTTTTTTGCCCGGATGACCATACATGTGCGTGTATAAAAGCCGCAGATTTGCAAATTTCTGCCAGTCATCGCCAGGCATTTTGGTTAGTAAAGACTGTTTCATGTGAACAACTTCATCATGAGAAAGAGGCAGTATAAACTGCTCTGAAAAAGCATAGATGAGTGAAAAAGTAAGCTGGTCCTGGTGATACTTTCTGTATATCGGATCTTTTTCAAAATAGGCGAGTGTGTCGTTCATCCAGCCCATGTTCCATTTGAAATCAAAACCGAGGCCACCGGAAGAGGTTGGTTTAGAAACTCCCTGCCAGGATGTGGACTCTTCGGCCAGTGTAATGATTCCCGGAAAATAGTCATGTGAAACTTCGTTGAATCTCCTCAGAAAGTTGATAGCCTCCAGATTCTCACGCCCGCCATATTGATTAGGAATCCATTCACCCTCTTCTCTTGAGTAGTCAAGGTAAAGCATGGAGGCTACTGCATCCACGCGCAAACCGTCTATATGAAACTCCTCAAGCCAGTAGATAGCATTCGACAACAGAAAATTGATTACTTCAATTCTCCCAAAGTTGAAAATGTTGGTTCCCCAATCTTTGTGTTCGCCCTGCCGGGGATCATCATGCTCATAAAGTGCTGTGCCGTCAAATCTTCGCAATCCGTGTTCATCTTTGGTAAAGTGAGCCGGAACCCAGTCCAGTATTACGCCAATATCGGCCTTGTGGCATTTGTTAACGAAATAGCGGAAATCATCCGGGTTGCCAAAACGGCTGGTTGGAGCAAAATAACCGGTAATCTGGTAGCCCCAGGACGGATCATAGGGATGTTCTGCAATAGGCATCAATTCGACATGCGTATAGTTCAGATCTTTCAAATACGGAACCAGGTCATCGGCAAGCTCGCGGTAAGAGAGGTAGCCGGGATCTTTGTCTGTGTGACGCTTCCAGGACCCGGGATGGATCTCATAAATTGCAATAGGTTTATCGTAGGATTGAATTCCCTGCCTTTTTTTCAGCCATACATCATCGCTCCAATCAAAATTACTTTCCCAGATCTTGGTAGCTGTACCAGGTCGCATCTCGGCAAATCGCCCGTAAGGGTCTGATTTTTTTATGGGAGGTGCATCAAATGGAGGTTTTATCTCATATTTGTAGAGATCACCCGGAGCTGCATGAGGAATAAATATTTCCCAGATTCCCTGAGCGGGATGCTTTCTCATGCAATGAGTTCGCCCGTCCCAGTTATTAAAAGAACTGATTACACTCACCCGTTGCGCATTCGGGGCAACAACAACAAAATGGACTCCCTTAACTCCGTCAACTTCCATTAGATGCGAACCCAGCCACCTGTAAGCATGATGATGTGTGCCTTCTCCCCAAAGCTGAAGGTCGAAATCTGTTATGAGCGAGCCAAACCGGTACGGATCTTCAATGGTATACATATCACCGTGAAAAGGATGTATCTGCAGCCTGTATTTGAAAGGTTTTTTCCGTCGCGGAAACAGGTACTCAAACAGCCCTTCATCAGAGATCCTGGTGAGCTGAACAGCCTTTCCATTCTCAGGAAGAACCTCGACTGATTTCGCGTTCGGTTGGAATGTGCGTATAACGAGCTTCTCTTTTCCAGCTTGTTCTACGGAATGCAAACCTAATACAGAGAAAACATCTCCATGAGAACCGTTGGATATTGCTGAAATTTCTTCGATTTTTAAAGTCGCATTATTCACGATAACCAGGAATTTAATTTTTAGTGGGAAAACAAGATATGAAAATTGTTATCAAAATTACGTTCTGATTATATACTTACGTCTTAATTAACTAAATTTTTATGAAATGAA
>CAYVBJ010000064.1:0-9153 GCA_964449075.1 uncultured Balneolaceae bacterium | reverse complement strand
CTTACGTCTTAATTAACTAAATTTTTATGAAATGAACGTAATCCGATTTATATCCCAGAGGTACCTTTTTTCCAAAAAAAATATTTCACTGGTTTCTGTCCTAACACTGATCAGTATCACTGGTGTTACTATCGGAACTGCACTGCTGATTGTTGTACTGTCCGTTTTTAACGGTCTTTTTGATTTAATTCAGTCTCTTCTGCTCTCCTTTGATCCCGATATCCGGATTGAAATGGCTATCGGTGAGTCTGCTTTTATGGATCGCGAGATTGATTCAACTCTCGCAGCGCATCCGGATGTGGTTGGAGTTACGCCCTACGTTGACGGAAAAGGAATGCTTGTATTCCGGGATGACAGGAATGAAGTTATAACAGTAAAGGGAATTGAAAAAGAGTCGTTCATAAGACAAAAAGAACTTCGGAACAGCATTGTAAGCGGTGTTTTTGATCTCTCGGTAAAGAATAACCGACCGGGAATTCTTGTAAGCAATAGTATTATGAATAAATACCGCCTGGAGGTGGGAGATGAAATAGCTATTTTGAGCACTAGCGGAATGCGCAGGGCATTAACCCAATTCTCAGTACCGCGGGTAAGCAGGTATACAGTGCGTGGAATTTACTCGATGCAGCAAATTCTGGATGAGGATGTCGTTTATGTGGATATCCAGGCTGCTCAGAGACTTTTTAATCTTCGCAATCAGATAACCGGGTATGATTTGAAGCTGAATGACTCTGACAAAGCAGAAGAGGTGAAGAGATCACTTGAAGCATCCCTGGGAGACAGGTTTGAGATATCTACCTGGTATGATCTTCAAAAACCGCTGTATGATGTGATGTACCTGGAAAAATGGGGATCCTATTTCATCTTGATGATCATTGTGATTGTTGCCGTTCTGAATATCATCGGATCATTAACGATGATTGTGATCCAGAAACAGCGTGATATCGGTATTCTTATTTCAATGGGAATGACTCCCGAGAAAATCAAAAAAATATTTCAGAGCCAGGGGCTGCAGATCGGGCTGATCGGGTGCGGAATCGGGGGAAGTCTTGGACTGTTGCTGAGCTGGCTACAATCGGAATACGGGCTGTTAAAGCTCTCATCTGCTTTTATTATTGATGCCTACCCGGCGTCAATCAATCCATTTGATGTATTCCTGGTTCTTGGCGTGAGTATGATTCTTTGCATTGCAGCAAGCTGGTACCCTGCAAAAAGAGCGGCGGCAGTTGAGCCGGCTGATGCCGTCAGAAATGAGTAGCCCGGTGATCACTCGTTGAATGTATCGGGGAGATCGTTCTCGTAGAGTACCACATCTCCCGGCTGCACATATTTGTTGAGTAGGTCATTGGCTTCAAAGAGCGAGTTCACAATTCTGACATCTGTCTTCAGACCGTTTGAGGCTGATTTTATTCCTTCATAAATCGGTTCTGTCTGTGATTTCCCTACTAAAATTACGAGATCCAGGTTTGCATTTGCAATCTGCTCACCAAACTTGTGATTGGCAGATTCCTGGAGGTCGCCCAGTTCAATCATGCCCGGTGTAATAATAATCCGGCGCCCGGTTCTGAAATCCTTTAAAATTTCGAGTGCATTCCCGGCTCCTACCGGGTTTGAATTAAAGGCATCATCGATAATATAGAGATCTCCCTCTTTCCGCAGCTCCAGGCGGTGTTCAACAGGCTCCAGTGAACGCACGGCAAGTGCAATCGTTTGAATCCGGATACTCAGCTCGCGGGCAACAGCTGAGGCCAGGATAATATTTTGAACATTGTGTTTGCCCAAAAGACTCGTGGTTACATTCATTGTTTCGGGCTCATCTGAACCGGGCTTTCTGCTAACCAGTTCGAAAGTAGTTCCTTTATGGTCATAGCTGATATCAGTTGCTTCGATGCTACCGCCTGAACCGGTTTTTACGATCTTTACATCTTTTCTTAAATTTGCCATTGCCGAAACATATTTATCATCCCCGTTAAGCACCAGGATACCGCCCGGTTTCAGCTCTCTTGCAAGTGTTGATTTTTCCCTGACCAGAACATCTCTCGATCCGAATGTTTCGAGATGTGATACGCCGATGTTGGTGATGATAGAAATGTCGGGCCTTGCGATATCACACAGCTCCTTAATATTACCCGGATATCTTGCACCCATTTCAAGAATGAGAATCTGGTGGCCTGCGTGCAGATCGTTGTTTATTACTTTACAGATGCCCATCGGTGTGTTAAAACTGCCCGGTGTAACACAAACTTTATACCTCTCTTTCAGGATGGCTTCAAGAATAAATTTTGTGCTTGTTTTGCCGTAACTGCCGGTAATGGCAATCACTTTCAGAGAAGGCATGGAGGCAAGTTTGTTCCGGGCCTGCTTTTTAAAACCGTTTTGAATCTTCTTCTCTACCGGCTTCATCAAAAAAGCAGCCAGGAAAAGAAAGAATGGAATAATCATATCGGCCAGGATAAACCCGAACGACAGAATGTATGGGTCTGCATCAACAAACAGATTGTCAAGTTGCCTCACACTGACAAGGCCGGATAGTGTGCCGGTATAACTCAATTCGACCGTTGCGTACCAGAGCGGAAGTATTAAAATTGCAAGAGTGGCTGCAAGTCTTTTCAGGCGGGGTGTAAATACCAGCTTTTTTTTCTCTTTTTCAGGGCGGAATCTACCGACTGGAAAGAACCAGAAGAGGACGAATACAGAAAAAATGATTGTTGCCGCTGACGGCGTGAGGCGTGCGGACAAAAAATAGAGCAGCGATAGAATCACCAGGTTAAAAAGAACATGTTCCGGCGTGATAATTTTGCTGGAAAAATATTTGTTAAACCACTCGCGGAATTCATCTGTTTTATACCCGTGCTGCTGAAACATGTGTAAAAAATAACGAAAACGATAGATACTGTGCCGCACAAGTACAGCAGCTAATACAATTTGTAAGAGGTTTAAAGTGGTGTAGTACAAATCCAAAGACTAAATGTGAGATTAAACTAATTCGTTAACAATGAAGTAATCAAAATATACGGGAGATATTTTTTATATTAATACAAGAGGAAAATAAAAATAACAACTATAAAAAGTTTTGAGATAAAGATATGAAATTAATTATCCCGATGGCCGGACGCGGAACAAGAGTAAGACCCCATTCGCACACCATCCCTAAACCCTTGTTACCTGTAGCGGGAACCATGATTGTGGAGCGTATCGTGGAGACATTTGCAAGAACACTCGACCGGCCCATTACGGAAATTGTATATATTCTCGGGCCCGATTTTGGAAGGGAGATTAAGGAGAAACTAACTGATATGAGTGAGCGTCACGATGCAAAAGCTTCATTTAAAGTACAGGATGTTGCTCTTGGTACCGCACATGCAGTAGCCTGCGCTGAAGAGAAACTGGAAGGGGAAGTCATTATTGTATTTGCAGACACCATTTTTGATACAAGTGAAACGGTTACTGTTGAAGGAGCCGACAGTGTGATTTGGCTGAAGGAAGTTGAAGACCCGTCAAGATTTGGAGTTGCCGTTCTTGAAGATGATAAAATCACGGATTTTGTGGAAAAACCGAGCGAACCAATATCGAATCTTGCTATTATCGGGGTCTATTACTTTAAAAAAGGGGAAGAGCTGAATGAAGAAATTCAGTACCTGATTGACAATGAGGTAAAAGGTCACGGAGGGGAATACCAGCTGACCGATGCCCTTGACAGGCTCCTGAAAAAAGGCAAAATATTCAAAAAAGCAACCGTGGACGAATGGCTCGACTGCGGAACTCTGCCCGCGTGGCTGGAAACAACCGGTGAGATACTGGAAAAAGAGAATCCAAAATTTGGAACCTATGATAACTCAACGATCCATCCGCCTGTTTTCATCGGCGAAGGAGTTGAGATTAAAAATAGTGAAATCGGCCCGAATGTGAGTATTGAAAAGGGAACGAAGATTTCAGACAGTACTCTCAGTCAGTCAATTATTCAGGAGAATGCTGAATTAGAGGGCTGCAATTTAAACGGGTCAACCATCGGAAATCATGCAAGTCTGAAAAATGCAACGGGAAAACTTCATGTTGGTGATCACTCCATTATTGAGCAAAGCTAACCCGGAAATATGAAATACACAGCTTTGCTTTTTCTGTTCCTTGTTGCGTGCGCACAAGAAAAGGGACAATCCACATCGTATGAATTCGACCTCCAGGGGCATCGGGGCGCCCGGGGACTGCTGCCTGAAAATACCATTCCCTCTTTTTTGAAGGCCGCTGAGATCGGTGTGGATACCATTGAAATGGACCTGGTTGTAACGGCAGACAGCATGTTACTCGTTTCACACGAACCGTGGTTTAATCACAAGATCAGCACAAAGCCTAACGGGGAACCGGTTACAGAAAGTGAAGCGATGGATCTGAATATCTATGAAATGACCTACGAGCAGACACAGCAGTATGATGTCGGTAAAAGGGGAAACCCCGATTTCCCGGATCAAAAACCGATGGAAGTTACCAAGCCTCTGTTGACCGGCGCCGTTCAGGCAATTGAAAATTTCACAGAAGAAAATAACAGTGACCCGGTGTACTACAACATCGAGACTAAAAGCCGACCGCAATATTACAATGTTATGGTTCCGGAGCCGGAGGTGTTTGCGCAGCTGGTCTATGATGAAATTTCTGCGCTGGGAATCATGGACAGGGCTATCATCCAGTCTTTCGATGTAAATACTCTTATTGCAATGCATGAAATTGACCCGGATGTTACACTTGCACTACTTGTTGAAAACAGGGACAGCCCGGAAGCGAATCTCCAAAAACTTGGGTTTACTCCTGACATTTACAGTCCCTATTATCGGCTTGTAAATCAAACACTGATTGAAAAGGGAGATCAATTGGTGATGAAAATTATTCCGTGGACCATCAATGAAGTTCCGGAGATGAAACGGCTTCTCGAAATGGGAGTGGATGGCATTATTACCGATTACCCGGACAGGGCAATTATGCTGAAAAAATAATTTCTGCATGGGGAGCAGGTTTTTGTTTTTTCCGGGATATTTGCTATCTCAACCGGATGCATGTATCAAATATACCCACTTGCTTTATCGTAAATTCATCCGCAGGCAGAGGAATCGCCGGTAAATGGATCAAATCTCTCGCCAAAAAAACAGAAAGCAGGTTTAAACTTTCTAAAATTATCATCTGCAGAGACGGAGATGATCTATCGGAAATAGCACGGGAATCTGCATCAACGTTTAAAACTGTTGTTGCATGCGGAGGAGACGGTACGGTAAGCCGGGTTGTAAACGGGATAGCCGGGACAGAAGCGAACCTGGGGATACTACCTGTTGGAAGTGGGAATGATTTTGCAAGGACACTTCGGATCCCCGGAAATATCGAAGAAAACCTTGGAAATATTGCGGCGGGGGTGCGACGGAAGACAGACCTGATAAAAATTACGGGCGATGTTGAAACCTGGTGCTGCAATACGTTCGGACTGGGATTTGACGGACTTGCAAATTACCATGCACGACACATAAAGATGTTCAGCGGGTCCATGGCATACGTTTTTGGTGCGTTAAAATCCGCTTTTCAATTCTACGGTACAGAGATGTATATCAAGACAGATGGCAGAACACTTCAGGAAAAATGCCTGATGGCCACACTCTGCAATGGCAGGGATGAGGGCGGCATATTCCGGGTTGCACCTGGTGCAAGAACGGATGACGGTTTACTGGACCTGCTGATCGTAAACGAGATCTCGCTCTATAGAAAATGCTTTTTATTCAAAGAGTTTTTAAGTCCGTCCGGAAAGAGAATGAGTGGTGTACAATGGGAAAAGTCCATAACGGTGAAAATCGAGAGTAAAGAACCTGTTTTTGCACATTGTGATGGCGAGCATGCCGGTTCTGATATAAAAACTATTTTTGCTGAATTGAAACCGGGTAAAATAGATGTGATTACAGGCCGCTGAAGTGAATGAACCGTTTCAGTGGTGGTCCAGCTTGAAATCAATCTCAAACTTTGTCCATTCGTCAGAAGATATATTTACATCTGCATCGAGCTGACTGGTGAGGGCTGTGATTAAAGTCATTCCAAGCGATTGCTGTTCTTCCAATTTAAAATTTTCGGGAAGGCCGTTGCCATTATCAGCGACAGAGAGCAGGCAAGATTCACCGTTCTTCTTCAGACTGATTTTCAGAGTTCCCTCTTCCTTTCCTTTGAAAGCGTGCTTGTAGGCGTTGTTAACGAGTTCATTAAACATAAGCCCGAGAGGAACTGCATCGGTTATATTCATGCGAAGCTCATCGAGATCTTTATCAAGCGTTACTTTTCGGTTGCTTGACCCATAAGCCTGCGAAATAACATCGGTGAGTTCGCTCATATAGTCCGACAGACTGATCTCAGCAAGTGTATCAGACTGGTAGAGTTTTTCGTGAACAAGGGCGATAGATTGAATGCGGGATTGTGTTTCTTTGAATATTTCCTGAACATCTTCATCCACACCATCTTTTTGCAGCTCCAGAAGGCTCGATATGATGGCGAGATTGTTTTTTACCCGGTGATGAATCTCCTGAAGAAGGATCTGCTTCTCTTTCAGGGACTGATCTATTTCGTCTTCATGCTTCTTCCGTTCAGATATATCCCGAACATTGCCAACCACGGCAACCGGTTTTTCATCAGCGTCGTGAATTAATGTCCGTTTATTGTTCACCCAGACATACTCACCGTCACTTCTTTCAACACGAAATTCAGTGTTAATATTAATTTGTGATTCGAGATCATCCGCGCCCAGCTCTTTAAACTTCTTTTTAATGGATTTTAAATCCTCAGGATGCGTTTTATCAAAAATAAATTCGGGTCCGCCTCTCTTCACAATTTCGGCACTGTAACCAAGCATTTTTTCAACCGATGGACTCATATAGTTATATTTGCGTGTTTCAAGATCCATCAGGTAGATTACATCACCCGAGTTTTCAATAATTTTCTGCAGCCTGTTTTGAGCTTCAGAAAGTTTTCTGTTCCATTTTTTTGTATTTCGAATGATTCCGACTGTGATAATGCCGCCGGTTATGATCAGGCCCGATCCAAAAATGAGTGTTATCCAGTAAAGCAGATTGTTTACTTCGTGTGATGCTTTGATTATCGTTGTTGAAAAATTATTCTCCAGTGAAGTCAGCTCATTATCGAGGGTGATGATTCTTGAAAGATATAGATCACGTTCCTGTTCAGCCAGGTTTCCGGTTTCAATTTTTGCACTTATTTCTGTTGCAACTGTTTCAAGCTCGTTAATCTTTCTGTCTCCTTCCGTCCATATTTGAATTGCCTCGCTGAGATAAGAGTAGTCTTGAAAGAGGTTAAAAAGGCGAACCATGTAGATAACTTCGTCCGGCCTGCTGTTTCCCCTGATAAACCCATTGCTTGCGAGTTCAAAGTCAGGAGTTTCGGATTGCAGTGTCTCTCGTCCATCCCTGTATCCTTCTATCACTTCAAGCGACTTTTCGAATTCTGAATACTGCTCGCTGTTTTGTTGAAACAGATAGACGGTTAAGGCTTGGGTGGCATTTTTTTGAGCCTTTGACCAATGGGCTTCAGCAGCAATGTAACCTCTCAGCCCGGTAAGAATATTACTGCTGATATTGGTTAATGCAATGAGCCCGATTACCAATACCACAAAAATTGCGATAACCGAAATAGTTTTGAGTTTATCCCCTTTGTAAAGGTCTAACACTTCGCCGTACGTTTAGGTTGAAAGATATTTCACCTGAAAATGAACCCCAAAATAATCAAATGCAATTAATATTCGCAGGTTGCCCCAAAGGTTTTTGAATTCCTGAAGTCAGACACTACTCAGAAGTGCTTCCCGCACTTCAATATAAAAGTTTTCGTATAGCCCGATGATTTTTTCCATTTCAAAAGTTTCTGCATGTTTGCGTGCATTGGCCGACATTTTTTTATGGAGTTTTTCATTCTTCAAGATTTCCAGCGCATGCTTTCCCATGCACTCCACGTCACCCAGTTCACACAGAAACCCGGTCTTGCCATGAATATTTACTTCCGGCAGACCACCGATATTGGAGCTGATCACAGGAACTCCGCAACTCATCGCTTCAAGAGCGGCCAACCCGAAGGTTTCACTGCCTGAGGGAATCAGGAAGAGATCGGATATTGATAACACCTCTTCAACCTGTTCCTGTTTTCCGAGAAAACGGACTTTGTCACAAAACTTCAGATCTCTGCACGTTTGCTCGGCTTTTTGCCGGTCGGGACCGTCACCAACCAACAGAAGTTTGGCATCAACACCGTTTTTAATGATCTGGTGAAACGTAAGAACAACATCGGGAACACGTTTTACTTCGCGAAAATTTGAGACGTGGGTTATAACTTTTTCGCCTTCCGGACAAATTGCCTTTCTAAAATGGCCTTTATTGGATCTTTTAAACCTGTCTAGGTCTATAAAGTTGGGTATAACTTCAATATTCTTTTTGACATCAAACGTAGAATAGGTCTCTTTTTTCAGGTATTCAGAAACAGCAGTCACCCCGTCGCTCTTGTTGATCGAAAAATCGACAATCTCCTTATAACTGGGATCTCTGCCAATCAGTGTTATATCTGTTCCGTGCAGCGTAGTGATTACCGGAATGTGAATATCCTGCTCTCTCAGAATCTGTTTTGCAAGGTAGGCACTTGTAGCATGCGGGATGGCGTAGTGAACATGAAGGATATCAAGTTTTTCGAATTTGATGATATTTACCATCATGTTAGCGAGTGCAAGATCATATGGCGGGTATTCAAACAGCGGGTAACTGCTTAAATCCACTTCGTGAAATGTAATATCTGTTCGAAGGGAATCAAGCCTTGCCGGTCGTGCATAACTCATGATATGAATGTTATGCCCCATGTTAGCTAATCCTTTGGCCAATTCTGTTGCAATAACACCACTGCCCCCGAAAGTCGGGTAGCAGACAATACCTATATTCATCTTAATTAATTTGTTTAGAATTTTTTTGATAATGTAGCAATAGTTAGCGACACCTGAAATCAGATATTCACATGAATTAGGTGAAAATAGTGAATACTGTTATATTTGCTTTTTCCGTTAACCCTGTAAAATATTTGATAGTCATACCATGGCAGGACATTCCAAATGGGCAAATATTCGCCACAAGAAGGCGAAGGAAGATG
>CAYVBJ010000063.1:0-14948 GCA_964449075.1 uncultured Balneolaceae bacterium | reverse complement strand
TTTGTGACAGATTTAAAATATAAGGGTTTTGGCAACCCAAAACCAAATATTAATTCAATATATTTTTACTTTTTTTGCTGAATATTAATTGTAACAGAGTGATTACAAAGCATCAGCCGATGCCTTTAATCACCTAAATTAATCATATAAACGAGTTGAGGCAATCGTTTATTTTTTAGTATTATCCTCTTGGTCTTCATCCGGATTTACTTCTTCTGAAGTTGTCTCTTCCGTCTTTTCAGACCCGGCCGGTGTCTCTTTCTTTTCCGGCTCCTCAGCTGTTTCAGTTTCTGCCACTGCAGATTTTTCTGCCTCTGCTGTACTTTCCTTCTTCTCTTTTTTGACGGATTTCTTTTCTTCAGTTTTTTCCGCTTCCGTACTCTTTTTTGACCTGCCGGCTCTCCTTGTCTTTTTACGAGTTTCTTTAGAAGTTTCCGGTTTTACATCGTTATAGTCAACCAATTCAATCACTGCAATTTCTGCACTATCTCCAGATCTGTGACCAAGCTTTAAAACTCTTGTATAGCCACCGGGACGATCTGATGCTTCAGGACCAACTTCATCAAACAAAACACTGACTGCCTCCTTATTCTGCAATTTAGAAAAAACCTGTCTGCGATTATGAGCAGTGTCATTCTTAGCCTTTGTAATAAGTGGCTCTATAAACGACCGTAAAGCTTTTGCTTTTGTGAGTGTGGTTTTAATTCTTTTCTCTTTAAGCAAAGCAACAGATAAAGCCTGGAATGTAGCTTTTCTGTGAGATGCATTCCGCCCTAATGTATTTCCTTTTTTTAAATGTCTCATTTTAAAATCCTACTACTTGTTATCAATATATTTTGAAACATCCATACCGAACTCAAGATTCTTCTCATCAATTACTTCCTGAAGTTCAGTAAGCGATTTTTTACCGAAGTTTCTGAATTTAAGCAAATCCTGCTCATCACGTGATACAAGTTCGGCAATTGTGTTAATGTTGGCTGATTTCAGACAATTGTATGCTCTCACACTTAGATTTAAATCCTCAATGCTGGTTTTAAGAAGATTTGCAATTCGCTGTTTTTCAGCATCAATCTCTTCTTCTTCCTGGGCAAATGGTTCTTCAATTTTTTCAGTTATAAACTTCTCAATGTGCTCTTTCAGAATTTTTCCGGCAATCGTCAATGCTTCCTTCGCATTAATGGATCCATCTGTATTCACATTTAAAGTCAGCTTTTCATAATCAGTCCGCTGTCCGACCCTCACATTATCCACTTCAAACTGAACTTGTTTGATGGGGGTAAAGATCGCATCGATAGGCATTAAATTTATATCATCCTCAAAATCATCTGCCATCTCTTCAGCCGGAACATAACCTCTGCCTCTTCCTATCCTTAACTCCATTTCGATTTGAGCATCTTCAGACAGTGTAGCAATTACAAGATCAGTATTCAGAATTTCATAATCGGCAGTAGCTTCATTAATATCTTCTGCCGTAAGTTTTCCTATACCTTTTTTGGATACATGTATAACTCCTCCGCTTTGCTCAACCTGTTTAAATCTGACCTGTTTCAGATTCAATATAATTTCATATACATCCTCTTTAACACCTTCAATACTGGAGTATTCATGATCAACTCCATTAATTTTGACTGCTGTAATGGCAATCCCGGGCAGAGAGGATAAAAGTACTCTTCTGAAGGAGTTACCAATGGTAACGCCAAAACCTCTTTCAAGCGGCTGTAATACAAAGATTCCAAAATTATCTGTTGATTCTGAAACTTCTAAACTTTCAGGCATTTGTAGACTATAGCTATTCATAGCTTTAATATTTATAAATTAAAAAATTATTTGGAGTAGAGTTCAATAATCAACTGAACATTGATATTTTCAGGAACCTCTTCAAAATCGGGTGCCTGTAAAAATTTGCCGGTTCTGCTTTTTTTATCAATTTCCAGCCAGCTGTATTTATTTCTGGAAGATGAACCGAGAGAATCTTCAACAACTTCCAGATTTCTGGATTTGGGTCTTACCGTAATCACATCACCCGGCTGAACTTCAAATGAAGGTATATTTACAATCGTACCATTCACAACGATATGTCTGTGATTAACAAGTTGTCTCGCTTGTCTTCGCGTTCTTGCTATACCAAGTCTGAAAACAACATTATCAAGGCGCGATTCCAGCATTTGCAGTACATTTGTTCCGGTAACACCTTCTCTCGAATTAGCCTTCTCGTAGAGATTTCTGAACTGTTTTTCCAGAAGACCGTACGTGTACTTGGCTTTCTGTTTTTCTTCAAGCTGAATTGCATATTCTGACTTTCTTGAAAAACGACTTCTTCCATGCTCCCCTGGACCATATGGTTTTCTCTCCAGTGCTTTACTGGGACCAAAGATTGGTTCTCTGAATCTGCGTGCTTTTTTTTGTTTCGGACCTCTGTATCGTGCCATATTTTCTTATATACTATTTTAAAACGTTAAACTCTTCTTCGTTTGGGGGGTCTGCATCCATTATGCGGAATTGGTGTCCTGTCTTTAATCGAGGTTACTTCAAGTCCACTCGTAGCCAATGCACGTATTGCTGCTTCTCTTCCTGAGCCGGGACCTTTCACAAAAACTTCTACTCGCCGAAGCCCCATCTCATGTGCTGCTTTTGCTGCAGTTTCGGCACTTAGCTGCGCAGCATAAGGTGTATTTTTGCGGGATCCGCGAAATCCTTCTTTCCCGGCTGATGACCAGGAAAGAACATTGCCGTCCGCATCTGTAACCGTCACTAATACATTATTAAATGTAGCCTTTATGAAAGCCATCCCATTCGGATCAGAGACTGTTTTTTTACGTTTCTTTTTTGGGCCTTTTGCGGCTGAAGGTCGTTGTTTCTTTGCCATAATTCTTGTTCGTCAAATTTATTTTTTGGCTACTGTTTTCTTGCCTGCTACTGTTCTGCGTTTACCTTTTCTGGTCCTTGCGTTTGTCTGGGTTCTCTGGCCTCGCACAGGCAATCCTTTTCTGTGCCGTACTCCACGATAACTACCGGTTTCGATCAATCTGCGAATATTGCCATTTACCTCTGTGCGCAATGCACCTTCTACCTTATACTCCTTGTCAATAATCTGACGAAGGTTACTAACCTGATCTTCCGACCAGTCTTCTACATGCGTATTATAATCTATCCCGGCTCTATCTAATATTTCCTGCGCCGTTGTTTTTCCGATACCATAAATGTAGGTAAGTGCAATTTCACCTCTTTTCTGTTTTGGTAAATCAATACCTGCAATTCGTGCCATAGTAGGATTATTCTATATTATTAACCTTGTCGCTGTTTATGACGAGGATTCTTCTTATTAATAACGTAAACTCTGCCTTTTCGACGAACAATCTTATCGTCTGAACTTCGCTTTTTTACTGATGATCTCGTTTTCATTTTACGACCTCTAATTTATTTATATCTGTATGTAATTCTTCCTTTGGTCAAATCATAAGGAGACATTTCTACCTGAACACGATCGCCGGGTAAAATTTTTATATAATACATTCTCATTTTTCCTGACACATGAGCTAAAATCTCATGGCCATTATCCAGCTCTACACGAAATTGTGCATTTGGCAGTGCCTCTATAATCTCACCATCTTGTTTGATAGGCTCTTGTTTAGCCATAACTAATATCTATAATCTGATTTTTTGTTATCTCAGTAATATAATCAAAAGTACTTAGAATTTCAGCTTCGCCTTCCCTTACAACTATATCATGCTCAAAATGGGCCGACTTCAAACCATCAGAGGTTACAACTGTCCATTTATCTGGTAATGTCTTCACATTCATGTCACCCTCTGTAACCATTGGTTCAACCGCCAGAGTCATGCCTGAGCGCAGTCGCTCACCCCTGCCGGGTTTACCAAAATTTGGAACCGATGGATCTTCGTGCATACTTTTTCCAATTCCATGCCCGACCAGATCACGTACAACCCCAAAATTTCTTTGCTCACAATATGATTGAATCGCATAACCTATATCACCAATTCTATTACCGTGAACCGCCTGTTCAATTCCTACATAGAGTGATTCAAGTGTAGCTTTAACCAGGTTTCTTGTTTGTTCATCACACTCACCAACCATAAATGTATAAGCGTGATCACCAAAATATCCATCTTTTTCCACTCCGCAATCAACTGAAACTATATCGCCTTCATTCAATTTACGGCTACCCGGAATTCCGTGAACAACCTCTTCATTTACAGAAACACACAATGTAGCAGGAAACGGATTATTCTTACTGCCATACCCCTTAAAAGCGGGTTTTGCATCCATTTTCTTAATATAATCTTCTGCTACTCTGTCTAGTAAACCGGTTTCTACGCCGGGTTCTATATGTTTTGCAACTTCAGCAAGTGTACGGGATACAATACGGGCTGCTTTCCGCATTTTATCAATTTCCTGCTCGCTCTTCAGATAAATCATCTACGCTCTCCGACGTCCTTTAATTTTACCCGACTTCATAAAACCATCGTAATGCCGCATCATCAGATGACTTTCAATTTGCTGAAGTGTATCAAGGGCTACACCCACAATAATCAACAGGCTTGTACCGCCATAAAAAAGAGCAAAACCAGGCGTTACTCCCATCCGGGCAATAATTGCCGGCATAATAGCAACGAATGATAAAAATATAGACCCCGGTAACGTTATTTTCGTCAATATATTATCGATAAATTCAACAGTTTGCTTACCTGGCCGAACACCCGGGATGAATCCGCCCTGTCGTTTCATTGTATCCGCCATCTCTTTGGGATTAATTGCAATAGCGGTATAGAAGAACGTAAAAAAGATACAGATGAAAAAGAAAATTATAGAATATGTTATACCTGTAAAATCGGCCGACCAGGCAGTCAAAAACTGTACCGTTTCATTTTCCGGGAAAAAGGTCCCTATAGTACTTGGTATAAACATGATAGACTGTGCAAATATAATCGGCATAACACCTGCAGCGTTAACCCTTAAAGGAAGATATTGCGTTGTCCCGCCATACACCTTGCGTCCTACTACGCGTTTTGCATACTGAACCGGAATTTTCCTGGTTCCCTGGGTTAATAATACACAGGATGCAATCACTAAAATTAAACCTGCAAGTTCAATGATAATGATAATGGCATTTGCTGTAGTAGTTACTTCATTCATGAAATTTGTTGGTAACGCAGCAATTATACCAATCATGATCAGAAGTGAAATACCATTTCCAATGCCCCTGTCAGTTATTCGTTCACCCAGCCACATTACAAATGCAGTTCCCGCAGTTAGTACAATCACTGAAGTAAAAATAAAAGCAGTATTGCTAACCACGATAGCATTCGGAGAAGTAGCCATCAAATTAATAGCAAAACCGATAGACTGAACTGCCGTGATTCCGATTGTTCCGTACCGGGTAATCCGATTAATTTTTCTTCGTCCCTCCTCACCCTCACGTTGCAACTTCTGAAAGTAGGGAACAGCTGCGCCCATCAACTGAATAATAATTGCAGCAGTTATATAAGGCATAATTCCGAGTGCAAAAACACCCGCCCTGGTAAATGCACCTCCTACAAACAAGTCAAACAATCCAAGCAGACTTGAAGCATCTCCTGCCTGTTGGGTCAACTGTGATGCATCAACACCCGGCATAGTAACATAACTGCCGATTCTGTAAACCATAAGAACACCGACAACGTAGAGTATCCGGTCCCTGAGGTCTTCGATCTTAAATATGTTTCGAAAGTTTTCTATTAAGCTCATGTAATTTTATTCAGCTATATACAAATTTAAGATACGATTGTAATTGTTCCGCCCGCCTTTTCAACTTTTTCCCGGGCTGAGTTGCTGCATTTGTGAACTTCTATATCAACTTTTTTGTCAAATTCACCTGTACCCAATAACTTAACCAACTGATTTTTCTTCACGAGATTGGAATCAACCAGCTCCTGAAGAGTAATCTTTTCACCAAGCTTGCCCATTTCAATAAAATCATTCAGTTTTACGAGATTCAGTGGCTGATAGTCGGTTCGAAAACGATTTTTAAACCCGAATTTAGGAATACGTCTTTGCAGCGGCATCTGTCCACCCTCAAACCAGGGCCTTCTTTTGGCTCCACTGCGAGAGTTCTGACCATTATGTCCACGTCCGGACTGTTCGCCCATTCCGGATCCTTGTCCTCGGCCAACCCGTTTCCGGTTTTTCTTATTATTATCGGGAGCTTTAAGAGTGTGCAATTTCATAATCTAATAGTTTACTACGCCTTTATAATTATTAACCTTCAAATACTTTCTTCACGCTTACTCCGCGTCGCTGAGCTACTTCAACCGGGTCCGAAAGTTCTTTCAAAGCTGCATAAGCTGCCTTTACCATGTTATGCGGATTTGCAGACCCCAATGATTTTGATAAAATATTATGGATTCCTGCTACATCCAGCAGTGCTTTAACTGCACCGCCTGCAATTACCCCGGTACCTTGCGATGCAGGCCGCAAAAGAACCTTTCCGGCACCTTCTTTTCCAACAACAGGATGGTGAATACTGCCGGATTTGGTAATAGGAATTTTTATAAGGTTTTTCTTTGCATTATCAAATCCTTTCTGAATGGCATCAGCAACTTCATTTGCTTTGCCCAATCCGTGTCCGGCAATACCTTCTCCATTACCTACTACAACGATCGCATTGAAACTAAATCTGCGTCCACCCTTTACAACTTTAGAGACCCTGTTGATGTGAACCAGTTTCTCTTCCAGGTTTAAATTGGATGCTGGTATATTGTGTTTTCTTCTAATTTTTGGCATAATTCAAAATAGTTTATAGGTCTAATCCACTTTCTCGTGCACCATCAGCAGCTGCTTTAACAACACCGTGATATTTGTACCCGCTTCGGTCAAAAACAACTCGTTTTATTCCTTTATCAATTGCAGACTTACCAAGTTGCTCACCGATGATTTTCGCGCATTCTATAGCCGGTTTGTCTTTCAGATCTTTTTCAAGTTCTTTGGATTTTGTTGAAGCAGCTGCAAGTGTAACACCTTCAATATCGTTGATTAATTGAAGATAAATATTTTTATTGCTTTTAAATATCGATAATCTCGGACGCTCGGCTGTACCTTTAATAGTAGACCGGATTCGTCTTTTGATTTTATTTCTTCGCTCTGTTTTAAATTTGTTCTTTTCCATTACAAAAATAGATTAAAAATTACTTGGCTGCTGATTTACCTGCTTTTCTGCGTATCTGCTCATCCAGATATCTCACTCCTTTTCCTTTGTAGGGTTCAGGCTTTCTGAATGATCTTATTTTTGCAGCAACCTGTCCCACCATCTCTTTATTAATACCTGAAATTTTAATAATTGGATTTTTCCGGGATTTGGTATCCACTTCTACTGTGATACCATCGGGAGGGACAAAATAGATTGGATGTGAATAACCCAGGTTTAATTCCAGTACGCTGCCATCATACATCGCCCTGTAACCAACACCAATAATCTCCAGTTGCTTCTCATAACCGCTAGCAACACCCTGAACCAAATTATTAATAAGAACTCTGTACAATCCGTGCAAAGAACGGTTTTGTTTTGTATCTGATTTTCTGGTTACAATAACTTCACCATCCTTCTTTTCAACAGAGATATCGGGATGAATCTGTAAAGTACCGGTTCCTTTATCGCCTTTTGCAGTGATCATATTGTCACCACTAATGCTGAACTCAACTTTATCAGAAATGGATATTGGTAATCTTCCTATTCTTGACATGATTTTAAAATTCTTGCATTAATAAATTGAGCAGAGTATTTCTCCGCCAATATTAAGTTTTTTTGCTTCCTTATCTGTAACCACCCCACTCGAAGTTGAGAGAATTACAACACCCAACCCATTCATGGATCTAGGTATCTCATCCGAATTACAATATTTTCTCAATCCCGGTTTTGATACACGCTGTATCTTTTTAATCACCGGATGGCCATACGAATCATATTTCAAAAATAACCGGAGAACACCCTGCTTTCCGTCAGAAATATTTATGTATCGATTTACATATCCTTTATCGACCAGGATTTTCGTGATTGCGCGCTTCACTTTTGAAGCAGGAATATCTACCCGTCGGTGACCGGCTTGTTGCGCATTTCTTATTCTGCTTAAATAATCAGCTATTGGATCTGTGTTCATCTTTTTAAATATATATTTTTTACCAACTTGCTTTACGTACTCCCGGTATTTTACCGTCGAGCGCCAATTCACGAAATTTGATTCGTGAAATACCATATTTACTAATATAGCCGCGTGAACGGCCGGTTAAACTACACCTGTTTCGAACCCGGGTAGGACTTGCATCCCTGGGTAATTTTTGAAGTGCTTCATAATCGCCGGCTTCTTTTAATTGCCGTCTTTTTTCAGCGTATTTTTCTACTGTTCTCTTTCTTTTCTCATTCCGAGCTATCCAGGACTTCTTAGCCATAATCTATCTTTTCTTTTTATTTAAAATCATTTTTTAAAAGGCATTCCGAATAATTTTAGCAGGGTATATGCCTCTTCGTCAGTTTCAGCATTTGTAACAAATGTAATATCCATGCCGTGCAGTTTACTCACTTTGTCTACATCAATTTCCGGAAAAATTGTGTGTTCTTTTATACCAAGTGTATAGTTTCCACGCCCATCAAAACTTTTGTCCGGAACACCCTGAAAATCACGGGTTCTGGGCAGGGCCAGATTAATCAGGCGATCAATAAATTCATACATTACTTTTTTTCGTAAAGTAACCTTACAACCTATTGGCATTCCCTCTCTCAGCTTAAAATTTGAAATGGATTTCTTTGCCTTGGTTTTAATCGGCTGCTGACCAGTAATTGCTGCTACATTAGTAACAACCGTGTCCAGTATCTTACCGTCATTAATAGCTTCACCTACACCAACGTTTACAATAATCTTCTGTAAGCGCGGAATTGCCATTGGGTTTTCATATTCAAACTTTTCTTTCAGTTTAGGTCTGATCTCCTTTTTATAAATACTATATAATCTTGCTTCAGCCATGATTTTAAAACAATTACTTATCTATGATTTCGCCACTTGTTTTTGCATACCGGGCCCATCGCCCGCCACCTTCTTCTTCAATTCTTTTTCTTCCGATTCGTGTCGGTTCATCTGTAGTAGGATCAATCACCATTGCATTTGATACATGTATTGGTGCTTCTCGTTTTAAACGGCCACCCTGTGGATTATCCTGGGTAGGCTTTTCATGATGGGTTCGCATATTGATCCCTTCAACCAGAACCCGTTCCCGTTTAGGATAAACCGCCAGAACGCGTCCTTTTTCACCTTTGTCGTTACCGGCAATAACGAGTACGTTATCGCCTTTTTTTACGTGTAATTTTTTTTGTTTATTAAATTTACGTGGCATAATGCTATTTATTTAAAGTACTTCCGGTGCCAGTGAAACAATTCTCATGAAATTTCTTTCCCGCAATTCGCGGGCCACAGGACCAAATATCCGGGTTCCAACTGGTTCTTTTTCTTTATTTATAATTACAGCGGCGTTTTCGTCAAACCTGATATAGCTGCCATCTCTTCGCTTTAATTCTTTCTTTGTACGGACTATAACAGCAAGTACTACTTCCCCTTTTTTAACATTTCCTCCGGGAATAGCTGTTTTTACAGAACAAGAAATTAAATCACCAATTCTGGCATATCTGCGCTTTGAGTCACCAAGAACTTTAATACACATAACCTTCCTGGCTCCGCTGTTATCAGCAACATTTAATATTGATTGAGTCTGAATCATTCTGTTTACCTGAAGAGTTCTTTATTTAGCACGTTCTAGTATTTCTACCAGACGCCATGATTTTCGTTTTGATAAAGGCCTGGTAGACATAATTAATACCGTATCACCGATGTTTGCACTGTTACCCTCATCATGAGCCATATATTTTGTTGTCTTGGTAATAAATTTACCATATATGGGATGTTTGATCTGTCGTTCAACAGCAACAGTTATACTTTTATTCATCCGGTCACTAACTACCCGTCCGGTTCTGGTTCTTCGTTGTGTTCTTTCTGTTTGTGCCATATTTATTGTTTACTCAGCACTCTTTTTTTCATTAATAATCGTTTTTAAACGGGCTACTTCCCGTCGGGCTAATTTAACTCTGGCAGGATTTTCCAATTGCCCGGCAATAGCTTTGTTAAATCTTAAATCCTCCAGTATCTCATGTTCATCCTCGAGACGAGCTTCCAATTCTGAAATTGTAAGATCTCTAAGTTCGTGTGCTTTCATCATTTACCTGTTTAGCTTATCCGTCAAAATCACGACGAACAATGAATTTAGTTTTTATTGGAAGTTTATTTGAAGCTCTGCGCAGCGCCTCACGTGCCTGATCTTCAGTTACACCTGCAATTTCAAAGAGGATTCTTCCCGGTTTTACAACAGCAATAAAATGATCAAGAGTACCTTTTCCTTTTCCCATTCTAGTTTCCGCAGGCTTTTTGGTCATAGGCCTGTCGGGGAAAATACGAATAAAGGTTTGCCCATCTCGCTGCAGTGTTCTGGCAATTGTTACCCGGCAGGCTTCAATTTGCCGCGAAGTGATAAATTTAGGTTCGAGTGCTTTTAGACCAAAACTGCCAAAAGCCAGCGTATGTCCGCGCTGGGCATTGCCTTTCAATTTATCACGATGAACTCGGCGTCTGTTTATTCTTTTAGGTTCAAGCATAATGTAAGATCCTCAATTAGTTTCTGCTGCGTCTGCGGGAACGACGTGATTTACTGTCACGTCCGCCGCTACGTTTTCGCTTAGGTTCACTTTCCTGTTTAGTTTTAGCAGATGGTGTTAAATCAACATCTCCAATAATTTCACCTTTAAAAATCCATACAGTAACACCAATAGAACCGTAGATGGTGTTTGCTGTTGTATTTGAATAATCAATATCGGCCCGGATCGTATGCAGAGGTATTCTTCCTTCTTTATAATGTTCGGTTCTTGCCATTTCAGCACCACCCAATCTTCCGGCGCACTTAATCTTAATTCCCTTCGCGCCCATTCTCATAGCTGATGAAATAGCTGTTTTCATTGCACGGCGAAAAGAGACCCTTGCTTCAAGCTGCTGAGCTATATTCTGTGCAACCAGACTCGCATCAAGTTCAGGTCGTTTAATTTCACTGACATTAATTTGTACTTCTTTATTCGTAATCTTTTTTAATTCTTCTCTAAGCAATTCAATTTGCTCACCGCCTTTTCCAATAATAACACCTGGTCTTGATGTTTTTAAAGTAAGCAGAATACGCTTGGGTGTTCTTTCTATAATTGTGGAAGAAAGACCGCCATTTCGCAATCTGGTTGTCAGATATTCACGCAGTTTCGTGTCTTCGTACAGTATTTCGGGTTCACTGTCTTCGGAGTACCAGTTGGAATCCCAACCGCGAATAATACCAAGTCTAAAACCTGTTGGATTTGTTTTTTGTCCCAAAGCTATTCCTTTTATTCAGTTACAATTTCTTCTTGTTGTTTAGCAACCACTACCGTTATATGGCAGCTTCTTTTATTAATTCTGTGCGCTCTTCCCATAGCGGCAGGCTGAATTCTTTTAAGAGTTACCCCTTCATCAGCTTGTATCGTTTTAACATATATCATGTCATTATCGAGGCGCTCTTCATCGAACTTATCCCGAATATTTGCGGCTGCAGATTTTATGACTTTGGATACATCTGCTGCAGCGGCATTTTTGACAAAATCAAGTTTATTAAGAGCTTTATCAACTCTCATGCCTCTCACAGAGTTGACCACAAGCCTCACTTTTCTTGCTGATCGCCGCAGGTGTTTTTGTATCGCTTTTGCTTCGAAATTTTGAGTTTCCATCAGTTATCTACTATCCGGTTTATTTTGCTTTTTTAAGGGGATGGCCGCGAAATGTCCTGGTCGGTGAAAATTCACCCAGTTTATGACCTACCATATTTTCCGTGATATAGACCGGAATAAACTGCTTTCCATTATGCACTGCAAGTGTCAAACCAACAAAATCCGGCGTAATCATCGAACTTCTTGACCATGTTTTGATTACTTTCTTTTTGCCGCTGCTATTCATCTCATCAATTTTTCGCTGCAGCTTATAGTGTACGTAAAATCCTTTTTTAAGTGATCGTGGCATCTGACTTATACCTTTTTAGCTTTTCTTCGGCGAACAATAAATTTCGACGAAAGTTTTTTCCTGTTTCTTGTTTTCTTCCCTTTGGAAGCCTGACCCCACGGAGATCTTGGATGTCCGCCAGAAGCTTTACCTTCACCACCGCCCATTGGGTGATCTACCGGATTTTTAGCAACTCCCCGTGTACTTGGTCGAATTCCGAGCCATCGGCTTCTTCCTGCTTTACCCTTGTTTGTATTGAAGTGATCAGGATTGCTTGTAGTCCCGATCGTTGCAATACAATTGCCCAGAATCATTCTTACTTCGCCGGAAGGCAATTTAACAGTTACATATTTTTCTTTCTTCGCAATCAGCTGGGCTGATGTACCGGCACTTCTGCAAAGCTGCCCTCCCTTACCGGGGTTCATCTCAATATTGTGGATCATAGTACCAAGCGGCATTTTATTCATCGGCATTGCGTTCCCGTTGTCCGGTGCAACATTTTCTCCGCTTATAACAGTATCACCAACAGTCAATTTATTTGGAGCAAGAATATAACGCTTCTCACCATCTGCATATGCAATCAGTGCAATTCGAGCTGTTCTGTTGGGATCATATTCAATTGTCTGAATTCTGGCCGGTATATCGTGCTTATTTCTTTTGAAATCAATCGCACGCAGTTTGCGTTTGTGCCCACCGCCTCTGTGGCGTGAGGTCATTCGCCCAACCCTGTTTCTGCCACCTGACTGACCTTTACCTTTTGTTAACCTTTTCAGGGGTTTATCAACTGTAATTTCGTCAAACACAGGGGCTATTCTATGTCTCTGCCCGGGTGTAGTAGGTTTTAATTGCTTTGTCGGCATTGAACTAATCTCTTTTAAATTTCACTAAAGAAGTCTATTTCACCTTCTTTAAGAGTTATAATTGCTTTTTTCCATACGGAACTTCTACCGCTTATAAAACCGCCTTTTGTATATCGTCCTTTCGGTTTTGAGGGTACAACAATTGTGTTTACCCGCTTCACCTTTACTTCAGGATATTTATCTTCTATAGCCTTCCTTATCTCAGGTTTTGTTGCTGATTTTTTGACCTTAAAAGCATACTGTTGATGCTCATCCTGCAGTCTTGTCAATTTTTCAGTTATTAAAGGTCTTATTAAAATGCTCATGCTATACTTTCCTCAACTTTTGGATCAACACTCTTCTCAAGTACTGCAATAGCACTATTTTGAATAAGTATAAAATCTGAATTCAGTATTTGATAAGAAGTCGGATTTCCGGCTTCAATTACTTCAACACCTGGTATGTTCTTTGCAGATTTGTATACATTGTAATCACTCTCAGGAGTCAGTATAAGAACCTTCTTTCCTGATAATTCAAATGCATTCAACAGATCAATAACCTGCCTTGTTTTAGGCTCATCAAATGTAAAGTCTTCTGTTACTTTTAAAGCTTCATCAGAAATTTTGAGTGACAGTGCAGATTTCCTGGCAAGACGTCTTGCTTGTTTGTTAAGCCTGACACTATACTGCCTGGGTTTGGGACCGAAAACGGTTCCTCCTCCTTTTAACAACGGTGATCGAATCGATCCTCTCCGGGCCATACCTGTTCCTTTCTGACGGTAGGCCTTTCTTCCGCCTCCGCGAACTTCACCCCTCTCTTTTGTACTGGCAGTACCCTGCCTTCTGGATGCCATAACCCTTCGGACATCTTCATAAAGAACAGTTTCATTTGGCTCAATATCAAAAACCTGATCACTTAGATCAGCTTCCTTGCCACTATCTTTACCGTCGATGTTAAATATATTTAGTTTCATTGAGCTCTAATTATTGTGAATGATTATAAATTTCAAGATATCCACCTTTCGGGCCCGGAACGGAACCTGTAATTAAGACTGTATTCGACTCTTTAAATATTTTTGCTATTGTCAAATTCTTGACCTTTACCCTGGAATTACCCGATCTTCCGGGCATTTTCATACCTTTAAATACGCGTGAAGGATCTGATGCTTGCCCAACTGAACCACCGGCTCTTTCCTGGTCACCCTGCCCATGAGTTCTGTCACCTACACCTCCAAAGTTGTGCCGTTTCATTACACCGGTAAAACCTCTTCCCTTGGAAATACCTGATACATCAACCCTGTCACCAACTTCAAAAACATCTTCAATGTTTAATTCATCACCAACATCCAATCCTTCAGGTATGTAATCCCTGAACTCAGTAACAACTTTTTTGGCATCAACACCGGCTTTTCCAAAATGCCCTCTCAGAGCTTTCGATACTCTGTTTGGGTTTTTGTCAAAAGCAGCCAGCTGGACAGAGCTATATCCGTCAGTCTCCTCTGTTTTTATCTGGGTGATTACACAAGGTTCTACCTCAATAACCGTAGCAGGTATGCTTCTTCCAAGTTCATCAAAGATGTTTGTCATACCTAATTTTTTTCCAATTAAACCACTCATGGTATCCTTACACTTTAAACTTTAATTTCAACATCAACACCGGATGGAAGCTCTAATTTCATCAGAGCATCAACGGTTTGTGAGCCTGTTGATAATATATCAATCAGGCGCTTATGTGAACGATATTCAAACTGCTCACGTGATTTTTTGTCAACAAAGACCGACCGGTTGACCGTAATAATACTTTTCTTTGTAGGCAATGGGATTGGTCCTGATACAACTGCCCCGGTTGATTTAACCGTTTGAATTATCTTTTCAGCCGATTTATCGATCAGATTATGATCGTACGATTTTAATTTTATTCTGATTTTCTGTTGTGTTGCCACTTAAATAGACCTTTTAATCAAGAATTTTAGTTACCACACCGGCACCTACCGTGCGTCCGCCTTCACGT
>CAYVBJ010000062.1:0-15208 GCA_964449075.1 uncultured Balneolaceae bacterium | reverse complement strand
TGCGGCAGACCACCCCAAATCGTCAGCAACGGCTATCTGGTAGAGAAAGAGGCCGGTAATCCAAAAAGGGGGAGTTAAAACGGCCGGAAGGAAATAAAAAAACCGGTGATCACTTATGATCTCCTTATAGTTTTCAACAGATGAATTTTTGAAAACGGCTCCCTGGTCTTCCTGAACGGCTTCGGGTGCTCTTTTTCCTGCCAGGTAGTAAAGTGCTGGGATTAAAATTCCGCCAATAACAATTGCGATAAATCCCCACGCAGTTCTCCAGTGCACTACTGCAAGTAATCCTGCAATCAGGATTGGTAAGATCGCTTCACCAATCGGGTAGCCAAGGCTTGAGATACTGAGAGCTTTGCCCCGCTCGGTGTCATAGAAGCGTGCCATGGTAGTTTGAGCGGTGTGGCCGCTTAAACCTTGTCCGGCAAGCCTCAGCATAAGCAGTGCTACAAAGAGTATCATCATATTCCAGGAAACAGACATCATAACAGTTGCAAGCATCAGGCCGGTTGCAACCGACATACTGTACCAGCGCAGCGGAATACGGTCAATCCACTGACCGAGCCAGGGCAGTGCAATCGCACTCGATAGGGTAGCTAACGAGTAGAGTGAACCAAATGCAGCATTGCTCAGTTCAAACGAGGCCAGGAAATAGGGAACAAAAAGAGAAATCAAAAACGTCTGTCCAAAACTTGAAAAGAAGGTAAGTGATAATCCAAAGGAAAGAAGTTTTCTCTCTTTTAGCGCAAAAATGAGATAACTCATCGGGGTGTAAATCTATTTAAACTCTTTTTAGCAGATTGTTTATTCTAAACTTCCGGATATAAGATACGGTTGTTGATGAGGAATTTAAATTTTTGATGCTTCTTTTCTGTGATAAATGCCGGAAGCGGTTTTTTAGGCTGATACTCAGTTTGCCTATTCAAAAACTGTATTTCAGAGACAGTGTTACATTTCTGGCCAGGCCGTCGAGTGAACTCGCATGTTCTCTGTACTGCCGGTTTAACAGATTATCAGCAATCAGCCGGACATCAACATTTTGGAGCCCATGCCAGGCGGATACCAGCTGCAGATTTGCGAAACCATCGGTGCCGCTTTCAGATACACGGTTGTCTGCAATTTCATCCGGTGAAATGCGTCTGTGTGCAAATGCGTAGCGAATTTGGGGCCGGAACGTAAAGTTTTCAAGTCCGCTGTAATCAACAAAGAGCATTCCGTTTGCGGGTGGAATTCTGTCAACGGGTACTCGCCCACCATCAATCTGATCGGTTTCACCCCACGTGTATGTAAATGTAAACCCGCTTTCGAGAATACGATTCCATTTAATGTTACTATCCAGTTCAACGCCAAGTACATCCATCGTGCCAACATTCGAAGACTGAACCTCAATAAACTGATCAGAATCGCCTGTAATTTCATCACCCTGTGTAATAACTTCGCCGGATCGGTTGACGATATTTCCTGTGGTGATGCGGTCAATTTTTTTAAAATAGTGGAGCCAGAAAACATGTGTGTTAAGTGAGAAATTATCACGATTAAGATGTACACCCATATCGAAATTCAGAGTTTCTTCCGGGCTCAGATCGGGATTGGCAGTTTGAAACTGGTTGGATCTGCGTATTCCAAGCTCTGAAAGATCTGCGATATTAGGTGCTCTGAAACCGGTTGAAATATTACCGGTCAGATCCCAGTCAGTGGCAAGTTTATAGCGCATTCCGGCAGATCCGGTAAACTGAGTAAACGTCTGTGCAAGCGGATCAAATCCTCTGGCAGTTTCAATCCCTTCAAACGGTACATCAACCCTGTTCCAAGAAAATCTTAGGCCGTTTTCTAACGATATCCTCTCATTCAATGTATAATTCAAGTGGGTGAAAAAACCGCCTGAAAGAATTTCAGATCCGTCAGGAAACCGCGGCAGCCCACTTTCTGTGCCATTAACGGCAGTTTTACTTGTAATCCTGTCAAAACTAAAATCCGCACCCCAATTCAGAATAATTTCGTCGGCTATAATGGATTTAAAATCTGTGGAAAAAAGCCATTGATTACTTCTGTTATTATCAGTCTCTTTTTCCTCTGAAAGCGAAAAAGATCGCTTTCTTTCCGTGGGGTTCACAGAAAAAAGTGGTGCATCATTCTCAGCAAATGGTATGGAGAGACGGTCATCTTTTAAGTGATGAAAACCGGTTTTTATTACTGCATTTGAAATAAATTTACTATTGGAACTCATCTGTAATGATATACTGTGAGCAGAAAATACCATAGGAGCGGTATTGGAGAAGAACCCATTTCTTGGGCGGTCGGGCGGTGTTTCTGATTCGATATCAAAACCGAGAATCATCCGGTCAAATCTCGGGGCTTCCGGCAGACTGCTGTGAAAACTCACCCAGGTCAGATTTAAGGATGGGCTGAGTCTGAATCTTCCGGACCCTTGCATGGATAAAAACTTGTAATCTGCGTTATTCAGACTATTATCGAGAGGGAAAAGCCTGTTGTCGTTTGAAGCAGCGGGCATTTTATATTTGTTGAAATCTCTGAATGTGCCATTCAGAAAAAGAGAATAGTTTTGTGAACTCTGAAAGATTTGTCCGTTAAATGTTTTTTCACCTGTGCCGCCAAAATTTCCGCGTGTTAAAAATTGTCCGCCACTTTGTTTTTTACCGGCGTATGATTTTACAATGGGTTTCACATGCACGCCGCCCGAAAGCGCATCACTGCCGTAGAACACAGAAACCGGCCCTCTATATACATCAATCTCAGAAGTGGCAAAAGGATCAATACTGCCGAAATATTGGTTCTGACCGGATCTTACAAAACCGGGATTCAGACGGAATCCATTAAAGATGTATAATACGTCTCTTCCCGCTCGTCCACGCACATAAACAGAACCCTGTCCAACGGATGTTTGCTGTACAAAAACACCGGGCTGAGCTCTTAAGAGTTCAGGTGCTGAAGCCTGTACAGAGTTTTGGAAATCTTCTGATGATATCCTGCTGACAGCAACAGGCCGTGATCCGGATTCATTTACTGACAAGCGATCAGCTTCAATAAATAACTCCTCTCCCTGCAGAATAACAGGTGTGAGGGTGATGCGATATTCTTTATCAGGATTATCCAGGGAAAGAGATTTTTCCTTATAACCAACAGCGCTAATGCGTATTTCAAGAGGGATTTGAGCTGGTTTTACTTCAAATTTAAACCGGCCATTACTGTCGGTTACAGTTCCTGTTTCCAAAGCAGGAAAGAAGATTGTTGCCCCGGCTATCGGATTATTATTTTGTTCATCTACAATAATTCCAGTAACTTGTGAATATATAAGTCCGGGTGATAGTGCTAAACAGGTGAACAGTAACAAGTTTCTTAAGGACAAATAACCTTTTGTTAACATATTATACTTTTCTAAACGAAAACAGCCGGAAAAAACGTTAACATTATTGTAATTAACGAACAGATGTTATCGGGGCTTCTTACGTATTAATAAATATAGCAATCAATGAGTACTCAAAGATACAAACAGAGATCTGAAAAGAGTATTGCGTTTTTTATTGTTGGAACACTACTTTTTTTTGGTTGTTCCACTCAGGATCAGAAAGATACAGATAATACCGGGGGTCATAAGGGTGTTTCTGTCATTGATCCGGTTCAACGGGATTATGCGGAAATAAAAAATAGTGGTGTATTGCGTGTAATCACACAGTATAGTTCAAGCACGTATTTTCTTCATCAGGGAATCGAAGTTGGATTTGAATATGAGCTGGTACGTGAATTTGCGCGTGAGCATGACCTGGCACTTGAAGTGGTTATCATTGGAGACGACGAAAACCCGTTCGATCTGCTTAACAGCGGCGACGGAGATATCATCGCTGCAAATTATACAATCACAAGTGAAAGAAAGAAGTATGCAGCTTTCACACGCCCTTACAACATGGTTGACCAGGTTATCGTCTACTCTGATGAAATTGAAGTAAAACCACAGACGTTGTCTCAGCTTTCCGGCAGTGGTATTCCGATTTCAGTTCGAAGAAACAGCTCTTACTATGAGAGGCTCATGGAGCTGATTTCTGAAGGATTTGATATCAAACTGAATATCATTCCGGATGAGATGGATACCGAATCGACACTATTCCAGGTGGCAAATGATCAGTTACTTGCCACTGTATCAGATAATAATATGTTTAATGCTGCTATCAGGTATATGGATGGAATGGTAGAGGGTCCCAAAATAGCCGAATCGGACACAATTGCGTGGGCAATCAGGAAAAATGCACCGGATCTCGAATCACATCTGAACCAGTTTTTATACAAGCATTTTCGTTTTTCTAACGATAAAAACAGGCCAAAGCGCTCTACATTCCTGAATGTGCTGAGAAAAAAATACTTCGAAGAGGGGCCGCATCTTGCAGAATATTACAACCCGGACTGGCAGTACCAGAATGTCGGCATTATCTCTCCTTATGATGATTTGATAAGAGCTGTTGCTGATTCAATGGATATTGACTGGCTGATGCTTGCAGCCATGGCTTCACAGGAATCCAAATTTAACCCGAATAGTAAAAGCTGGGCGGGAGCTGTGGGTCTGATGCAGATTATGCCGGATTTTTCGGAGGTGGAGTACCAGGATTTATATATACCTGAAGTGAATGTTCGGGAAGGAGCACGTATCATAAAAGAACATCTTAAGCACTACTCATACCTTGACAGCCTGAACCAGTGGGCATTTGCACTTGCAACTTATAATTCAGGAATGGGGCACATTGCGGACGCAAGACGCCTTGCAATCGACCAGAATAAAAACCCGAATGAATGGGAACATGTATCAAGTGCACTTCTGAAATTGATGCAGCGAAAATATTATCAAAATGCCCGTTATGGCTTTGCCAGGGGTATCGAAACCGTTCAGTATGTGAATGAAATTTTGAACCGGTATAAAACTTACGAAACAATTCTGGCCCTTTCAGAGAATAAGGCGGAACTTAACAAAGCAGGTATAATCGGCTTAAAAACATTTAAAATTCCGTAGTATTTATTTGGCTACGGATGCTTAAGTTATTTATGCATTGCTTCAATTATTTTGTCCGACAATATCATCTATCTCTTTGAGTATTTCTCCGTAGCGTTCCCATTCGCCATTTTCAAGAGCTGTTCGTAAATTCTCCCAAAGGGACCTGAATTTGTTCAGCTCTTCAGACTCTACACCGGCTGCGGGTAAATCCTCAGGCGGGATTTCTCCGACTGAAACATCCCGGGGAAGATCACCGCGAGCCAGGAAGTCGGCTTCATCACCAAACAGTTCAAACATGGCAGCTTCTATCGTTGGCTGCATAGCTATATTGTCACCGATTGCAACAATCACACGCTGCAGCTGTGGAATATCCACTCCTTCGGCGAGCAAAAATACAGGTTCTACGTAGAGAAATGAATTTTCAATGGGGATTACCATCAGGTTGCCTCTTATAACACGTGAACCGCGCTGGTCCCAGAGTGCAATTTGAGTGGATATTTCGGGATCCTGGTCAATTTGAGCTTCTATCTGAGAGGGGCCGTAAATCAGACGATCCTTTGGCAATTTGTATACAATGAGCTGGCCATAATCTTCAGGGTCACTTTTTGCTGTCATCCAGGAGATCATATTATCCCTGTTTTCCGGCGTAAGCGGACTAATGAGCATAAATTCCAGCTCATCCTCACCCGGAAGGCGAGCCAGAACGTAATAGGGTTCCATTAAAATTTGTTGTCCGCCATATTTTTCATTGGGCCGTGTCCACAGATCTTCCTGGTTGTAAAAAACCTGTGGTCTGGTCATATGATACCTGTTGAATATCTCAAGCTGAATTTCAAACAGGTCTTGCGGATATCTGAAATGTTTATTCAGGCCCTCAGGTAACTCTTCAAGGGATTTGAACAGGTCCGGGAAAATATCATCGTATACCTTTAGAACAGGATCGTTTTCATCAACCACATAATAATCAACGGTTCCGTTATATGCGTCAATAACAATCTTTACTGAATTGCGAATATAATTTACACCTCTGTACTTTTGAGAGTAAGGGAAGAATTCAGAAGTTGTATATGCATCCTGAATCCAGTAAAGCTGGCCGTTGCTTTTTACCAGGTAAGGGTCATTGTCGAGCTGCAGGAAGGGCGTTATTTTTCTGATTCTCTCCTGGACACTGCGCCATATCTGAAGACGACTTTCATTAGTTATATACTGGGAGAGAAGTATATTTATATCGCTCAATTCCCATGCAAAGAGCAGCTTTCTGAACCAGTTGCTGAATTGTATTCCGCCACTGCCGGAGTAGTTTATATAGACATTATCGTCACCGGCAGGGTAGTGAAGTTCTTCAATTCCTGTGTTTACAATATAATACCCGGAACTGCTTTCGCCATAGTAGATAGCAGGATTATCAATACTCAAATCATCACTTTCATAAACAGGAGGGATGTCGCGCACTACAAGCACAGGTTCACCCTGGCTGTCTGTCTCAGTGACCGGGCTCATTGTCAATCCATAACCATGTGTAAACTGCATATGGCGGTTTACCCAGGTATCAGACTGACTTGGAAGTTCACGGGCAATTTCTCTTGCTGAGAGCATCATTTGGGTTAATTCACCATCTACCACATACCGGTCATTGTCTACGGTGTAAAATTCGTAGTATGAGCGAATTTCCTGGAGCTGTTTGTATGTTTGAATCAACAGTCTCGGATCCCATAAACGTATATTGTCAATCGCATCCTGGTTGTTTCTTATGTCTGCAATGCCCAGGGTGTCGTCTGCTTCATACTCTACCTCTTCCACATTATCGAGTCCGAATGCAAGACGTGTCATGTCAATATTATGCTCCAGATAGGGAGTTTCAAGCTCTAATTCATTTGGAGTTACAGTAAAATTCTGAACAATCCCGGGGATAATCAACTGTCCGAAAATTGCAACAATGACCGCCAGAATGGCGATTCCCGGTATTACTCTTCCAAAATTTATCCACCGGCTCAGAAACAGAATTATGGCAAGGCCGAAAGTCAGAATTGTGAGAATCCAGATCGTTGGCAAAAGAATTGTCATATCGGTATAACCGGCACCAAATATGATTCCGTCAGCCTTGAACAAGAGGCCGTACCGGTCCAGAAAAAATCCGGCCGATATCATCAGAACCCAGAGAGCGGCATTGAATTTTAGCTGATTAAGTATCTCCGGTTTGGAAACAAGGCCCCGATCAGGGTTCATACTGATCAGGCCTGTAAAGAAATAAACCATCGACAATATCGCGAGCGTCAGAAAGGTGATAACAACCAGTGATGATTGAATCAATTCCCAGAAAGGAAGCTGAAACATGTAAAATCCGATATCACGGCCAAATAGCGGATCTTCATTGCCAAAGGGGACGTTCCAGAGAAACCGGAGTGATTCGTCCCAGCGAATGTAAAAACCAAATGCAAAAAGAAAGGCAAGAACCAGCGCCGCTAAAGTAAAAAGCTGGCGTATACGTTTTTGTTGTGCAGGGTCAGCCAGGTCAATGTTTATGTTCTGAAGCGGCGTACCTGAGAAATTTGCAAAGCGTATCTGTTTTGCCAGGTATCTGAAATTTAGTACAAGGTAGATTCCCGCAACAGCAAAACCAGTGACGATTAATACCAGTTGTGTGATGCGAAGTGTCCAGAATATCTGTACGTAACCCACTTCCCGCAGCCAGAGCCACTCCATAATCCAGCTCGATGAAATGGTAATGATTACAAGCGGAATCAGTATAAAAAGGGCAATTCGTAAAAATCGTGAAGAGATCATAGACGGTTTATTTAGTCATTATAATTAAACCAAAATACAAATTACAACAATGATATGTGAAGATATGTGGTTAACCGGGACAGGGTTGATTTGTATATGAAATGAATTTAAAACAGCTGTTTCTGCTCCCGGTAAAATCAGTTTGAATACCCTATCGAGAGCGTCCGCTCGTGAGCATGAGTTTATAATTCGAAAGCAAAAAGAAAGGACGGATTTTCATCCTGCCGAAGACGTTCCTGTGCCAGTTTTTCTTCAAAAAGTTTTTCAACGTCTTTCAGTGTATCGGTATCAGCAGGAGACAGGTCCCACCGGATTGCTTTAAATCTTGGCAGCCTGAGTGTATATCCTGCTTTGGTTCGCTTATTCACCTGGATATCATCGAACTCGAGTTCAACAACGATATCGTGCAGCAAGCCGAGAGTAGGGCCATACTTCTCGACAGTAATCTCTTTAATCCGGTTATTCAGTTTTTTAAGTTCCTGGTCGGTGTATCCGCCGTATGCTTTTCCGATTGGGATAAACTCCTCTTCATACCGCTCATCGTTTTTAACCGAAATTCCAAGTGTAAAATCCGAGTAGGTTCCCCCGCGCTTGCCGCTTCCTGCATGTGCATACATCATTACGGTATCGAGTGATCCCCCGGGCTTTTTAACTTTAAGCCATGTTTTTTTTCGCTGCCCGTATTCGTAGTTACTTCCCTTTTTCTTCAGGATCAATCCTTCGTTTCCGTGTGCAAGTGCGCGCCTGAAGAGTGTTTCAACATGTTCCTTGTTTTCTACGGCAACCTGTGAAGAGACAGGAACGGAGTATTCTTTCCCCATACCGATTAACTTCTGCCTGCGCTTTTCCAGGGGCATGTCGAAAAAAGGCTCACCATCAGCATAGAGCAAATCATATGAAATAAACAGAACCGGGTATTGGTCCAGGATTTTTTTACCCGGCTTTTTTATGCCCATTCGTTTTTGAAGCAGCTGGAAAGGCAGAATTTTTTGATCTTTAAAGACGCAGATTTCGCCGTCAAATACGGCTGGCGGAAGGTTCCTGCCTGCGAAAAAAGTGGTGATATCCGGAAAACTGGTTGTGATATCATTCAGATCGCGTGAAAACAGCCGGATATGGCTGCCCGATACATGAGCCTGGCAGCGCATTCCGTCAAATTTTTCTTCTGCAACATACTCTTCAAAGTTATCAACAGACCGGCTCTCAACAGGGGATGCAAGCATAAAAGAGAGAGGATGGAACAGTCGGAATTTTGCTTCATCCAGCCGCCCGATTTTTGCAAGCAGTGCTGTTTTACCAATACTTCCGGTAATCATATGGGCATAACGTATCTCTTCTGCGTCTTTTTCAAATGCTTTGGCAACGGATGAAATGACGCTTTTTGTTTCAAACCCGATCCGGAGCGATCCCTGACCCAGCATCCTGATAAAATATTTGATTTCAACCGGAGTCATTTTCTTCCACGTGTCAATCAGAATTTCCTGTTTAACGTCTCTTGATGATGCAGCGTAAAGTGATTCAAATACATTTTCGATTTGCCGAAGCGTTAATGGCCGCGGGGTGCGTTTCAAGCGTGCAGCCTCCATATTCTCCATCAGTTTTTCAATGGTTTCGGAACTGCTCCCTGTCGCGGTTCTGCATGGCTTAAATACCATGTCGTAGTCTACTTCGCAAAATCCGGCCGCAGCCATCGCACTTGTGCGGCTCCCGACGGATGCCCGTTTTCCGGAAATACTTTCAAAGGCTCCTTCACCGATAAATCGTGCGGCCAGATGAAGCTCATCATCCGATTCAAATTCACTGAGAAACCTTGCACAAATAGCAATTTTGGCATTGGTTGAGCGTGTTTCAGCGACCTGTTGTAAGGTGTTACAAAGTGTGTTGAAACTATTTTTTTGCATTATTAATAGACTGTTTTTAATGTAGTAAATGATCATATGTCAGTAAAACGGAACTCATCACAAACCCTTATGAATTTAAACGCAAACATAGAAACAGATCTTGAAAAGATCGAAAGGTTTGGTAAAATAAAGGAAGACGAAAATTTTGAGTTCAGGATATTTCTTAAACAGCAGGATCCTCGCCGGGTTGATAAAATAGTTCACAAATTAAACCGGGAGATTTCAGAAAAAATAGACTGTACATCCTGTGGAAATTGTTGTACGAAATTGAAACCCAATGTTACAGATCAGGACATTGAAAAGCTATCAGCCTGCCTGAAAATCTCGCCGGAAAAAATTCGAAATGATTACACGGTGAGTGAGGGTAGTGAACAAATGTTCAAAAACCTTCCATGCAGCTTTCTTAAGAGAAAAAAATGTACTGTTTATGATGACAGACCGGATGATTGCCGGTCATATCCACATCTTCATAAAGCTGATTTCACATCGAGACTTTTCCAGGTTATAGCAAATTATTCTGTATGTCCTATTGTATTTAATGTATTTGAAAGATTGAAACATGAGCTTCGGTTTAAATAAAAAGGGAATATTAGCTGATTATTTCAATACTATTCTCATTCGATTAAAGGTTAAAAAAATTCTGATTTGATTCCTTCATTATCCAGGAAATGTTGCAATACCTGCGGATTTGGTGTGTGTGTGATATAAACCTTTTCCGGATCTATTTTTTTACAGAGAGATACAAGTTCAAAAAAGTCAATATGATCGGATAGTGGAATCATCTTGTCAACATTTAACTGGGCCCGACGGGATTCAAGAGCGGCCCAGCCTGAGCAGTAGGCAATCCGTTTCTTTTTCACATTACTTGCAAAACCGCCGGCCAGAGCAGATGAAGGCGTAACCAGGATCTTGTCTTTACAGCTTGCGCGGTCGTAGGACGAATAATTTCCAAGATCCCAGCCTTCGTTTGAGTATACTTCTGCTAATTTAAAACCTGCTCCGTGAATCTGGACCGGCAGATCAAGAGGAGCCAGCATATGCATAATTTCCTGAGCTTTCCCAAGATTATATCCGAGAAAGACCGGGGTGTATCCGTCATCCAGTGAAGTGAGAGCAAACGTTCTGATCTCTTCTGCCAATTCATCATGGCTCTTCCACCTGTAAATAGGTAGTCCAAAGGTGGCTTCGGTGAGAAAATAATCGATATTCTCCGGAATTGTGAATCCTTCGGTAGCAGGGGATGCCGGCGCACGGTAATCACCGGTGTAGAGCAGTGAACCTTCATCCGTTTCAATAAAGAACATGGCGGACCCGAGAATGTGTCCGGCCGGATAGAGTGTAATTCTCACATTATCGATTTCAACAGGATCTTCAAATTGAGGCGAAACAGCTTCCCCCCTGAATCCTCTCTCACGCATGAGTTTGACTGTAGGATCCGATGCATAGACCTTGCAGGTCCGGTCACGCGGCATGTGATCGGCATGAGCGTGTGTGATACATACAACTTCAGCTTCCGGATTAGATGCATCCAGGGCTATGCCGTAATCGGGAAGGAAAAAGCCGTTGTAACCGTGTTTGGTGATATTCATGTTTTTAGTAGTCAGCAGTCAGCAGACAGCTTCTCATAATTTTAGATTTAAGTGACATAAACGTAATGATGCTTTTGATGTTATTGATAAAAAATATTGGATTACCGGAATTTTATTGGAATTTAGTAACGGATGCACTCCGTTAAAAGTTCTTATCAAACCAAGCTGTAAACCTGGAGATTCTTCGACTCCATTCCACTCGTCGCGTTGCTCCTCACTCCATTTCGCTCAGAATGACAGTCTCCGTGTAATAAGAAGGGCGGCGTATCAAAACCGGTATTGCACAGGTAAATTTGCCACGCCGCCGGTTACGATTTTCGTTCGGCGGGTAGACCGATTGTAGTTCCCAGCCTGGATTTGATACCCGCCGCGCTCTCTAATGGGTGCCCTGTCATCCTGACCGATCCCGACAGCAAACAGAATGTATTATCAGCAAAGCATTTACCCTGTCGGGTGAGTGGAAGGCTCTCCCGCTTACGGGCAACTGCTTTTAACAGAAAACCCCGCTGGCAGTAAGCTTTACACCACCAGCTGGTAATAAAGCAGGAACATAATAATGCCGAGTGACACCATATTGGCAGCGGTAAAACGTATTTTTCCTGAAAGTTCATCGACACGGATTAACAGAATTCTTGATGTTTCCTTCCAGTGTACCAAAAATTGAGAGATTGTAAATAATATGATCACCAGCCAGACGGAGAACAGAAACTCTATCCATGTGAAAGGAAAGAAAGAGAAAAAGAGACAGACGAGGGAGAATACAAAGAGAAACTTGAGAACCTGAATAAATACGAACGGCGGATCGGGCTGCTTCGCCTGGAGCAGAAGGTAATTTTCAATCTCTTCCGTTCTGGTGAGCAGATAGACCCCAAGAGTGATCAGCGTAATACCAAGGGTGAGATAACAGAGTATAAACCATCGAAAGGCAATTTCAGTCATGAGCGGTATCAATTGTCTTCATTTTTAAGCCTGCGGAAAAGATGTTTATAACTTGCTGCAGGACTGTATTTAATCAAGCGCTTCCTTTTCAAGTTTTAATTCGAAGGGTTTCAGGACCTCATCAACCGGACTGGCACCGGGATAGAACTCAAGGATTTTAAGAAGTACTTCATCCACAAGTACATCGGGGCATGAGGCTCCTGACGTAAGTGCTATTTTACTTGAACCGGGGGCATCCGGCAGCCAGTTTTCTGTGGTTAGCATCTCTTTTTGCCACTGGTTAAAATGCCTGATTTTATCCTTCGAAAGTATTTCGTTTGCATCGCGGATGTGAAAAGCAGGACAGTGGTGTTCCAGTATTTCCACCAGGTGCATGGTATTTGATGAGTTGTATCCGCCCACCACAATAGCAATATCGGGCTGAGCATCTGCAAGTGCATAGGTCGCCGATTGATTTTCATTGGTAGCATAGCATAGCGTATCGGATGTATCGGCAAAATGATTTTCCACATTTGACTCGCCAAACCGTTCTGCCGCTGCGCTTTTCAGAATATCCATCACTTCCTGTGTTTCGGTGGCAAGCATGGTTGTCTGGTTAATCACTCCGAAAAATTCAAGATCTTTCAACGGGTTAAATCCATCCGTGCTTTTGTGACCAAACCAGGTTTTAAAATCTTCGGGCGGACGCTTTTCAGTCAGGATATCGGCCAGCACATGGGCTTCTTCAGGATTTAAAACAACCACAACAGGAGAATGAGCCGCACTGTGAGAAAATGTTGCACGGGTCTCTTCGTGCCGGTATTTCCCGTGAACAACGAGGCTGTATCCTTTTTTGCCAAGTTTATTCCCGCGGTTCCAAACTTTTTCTACAAACGGACAGGTGGTATTGTATTGATACGGATCGATTCCCTGCTTCTGAAGTTTATTTTGAATTTCAATCGTAGTACCAAAAGCCGGTACAATTGCGATATCCTCGTGGCTGAGAGATTCAATCGGTATTTGTACAGATCCATCCGTATCAAACAAAAACTTTACACCCCGTTTCTGAAGATCTTCATTTACGGTGGGATTATGAATCATTTCACTCAGCAGGTAGATGTTTTTACCGGGATTTTCCTCAACCGTACGATATGCGATATCAATGGCATTTTCGACACCATAGCAGAAACCGAAATGCCTGGGGATCAGGAAACGGACAGCACCGAAGTCGAGCATGGTAGGATCCACATCCTTTTTCCGGGGATCTGTAATTTTATTTACCTCCTTTACCTTGCGGATAACGGGAGACCGGTACATCTTTGGGATATCAAATTTTTTTCGGGCCATTTTATCAGGGTTTTTAACAACTGAAAGATACAAATTTCCAGCCCTGTCTGAAATGGATGGACAGATTCTGCCGGGGAATTTCAAAAAATAAGGACGCAACTGGCAAGTTGCTTCAGTTAGTCTTCATCTAACCATTACAAAACGTCAAAACAAATAATCAGAATTCCCGTTTTATTTCCGTATCTTTAAGATTCCAAGGCGTTACAATTACAGCCTTTCCCTTAGAAAACAGGTTTTGCCTATCTCAGAATTCATCAGTATCTCTGATTTGATTAGCATTACAATTTATCAGGGGGAGTTTTGTGCTCGTATGTTTAGTTCAGAGAGAGTACCCCTGTTAAGCGCCATTCACTTTTACTAATAAAATTTTACAATAAATGAATCATTTGACCTTTTCCGATCTTGGAATAAGTACGGAAATTTTACAATCCATTGCAGAAATGGGTTTCGAAGCGCCCACAAAAATACAGACAGCAACCATTCCGCCAATTATGGCAGGACTTGATGTTGCCGGGCAGGCACAAACCGGGACCGGTAAAACGGCCGCCTTTGGGATCCCAATACTGGAAAAAATAGACCCGGAGCAAAAAGAGGTACAGGCAATCGTTCTGTGCCCGACACGTGAACTGGCTGTTCAGGTTACCAAAGAGTTTATCAAACTGGCCACCCACAAAAAAGGAATTTTTATCACACCGGTGTACGGCGGTCAGCCTATCGGTCGACAGCTGAGTGCACTCAAGCGCGGAACCCACATCGTAGTGGGAACCCCGGGACGAGTAATTGACCACCTGAAAAGAGGAAGCCTCAGCCTGAACTACCTGAAGATGGTAATTCTGGATGAAGCAGATGAAATGCTGAATATGGGTTTTCGTGAAGATCTTGAAAAAATACTCGGATACTCGTCCGGAAAATCGCAAACCGTGATGTTTTCGGCTACGATGTCATCAGCCATTAAAAAAATTATGCAGCGCTGGATGGACAATCCGGAAATGATCCGGGTTGAAGGCACATCCATAGCGGCAGAAGGAATTGATCAGTTCCTGGTGGAGGTGCGTGATTCGGTACGTACCGAAGCGATCACCCGGATTCTTGATATGCAGGAGTATCGCCTTGCCCTCATATTTTGCAATACCAAACGAAAATGCGACCAGCTGGTTCTGGATATGCAATCCCGCGGATATTCTTGTGATGCGCTGCATGGTGATATGAGTCAGAATATCCGGGATAAAGTGATGGATAAATTTCGTTCGCGCAAAATCGATGTCCTGATTGCCACAGATGTTGCTGCACGCGGACTGGATGTGGATGAAGTGGATATAGTATTCAATTATGATATACCACAGGATCCGGAATACTACGTGCACAGAATCGGGAGAACCGGCCGTGCAGGAAATACCGGGCGCGCATATACATTCTCAACCGGCAGAAAAAATAAAAACCTCCGGTTTATTGAAAAACAGATTAAATCCACACTGAAAACAATTCCGATGCCATCGGCGCAGGAAGTAGAGGCGAAGAAAATTGACAGTTATCTTGAAGAGATTGTGAAAACACTTGAGGCCGGCGGACTGCGTCCCTACATCGAGCAGATTGAACCGATTGCACAAGGTGATTATACTCCCATCGAGATAGCAGCGGCCCTGCTGAAATTGAAATCCGGCAGGAATGCA
>CAYVBJ010000061.1:1872-15569 GCA_964449075.1 uncultured Balneolaceae bacterium | reverse complement strand
GCTCCATACTATACAATGCATTTTCATTTCCGGATGTATCTGCAACAGAGTAGGCCAGATAGGCAGATGTGCTGTCAATTGACGCTTCATGGACAAAATCCAAATTCGTCTGCCGGTTCGAGTCCAGATGTACAAGGGTAACAGGATTCCCGGTACTAGGATTTTTGGATTTATGCTCTTTCACATCTTCCGGCTGATGGTGTGTAATCATGAGCCAGTTGCCGTCATTAGAAAACTCCGCACGCTCTGCATTTTCAAATGATTCCTGTGATCCGTTCTCAAGATTTACCAGGACCAGGGATTGCTGTGGTTTATCTTTTTCCGCATTTTCAGTTTCAATAAAGGGAGGCTGAACATAAACAAATGCCCTGTTGCTTTGATAATTAAAGGCAGGACGGGTTCCGCGTTCAATGGTATAGATTCCATTTCCATCTGTCTCCTTCAAAATCGTTTCGCCATCACCCCGCTCAGGCCACACGCCGTAGCCAACCCATTCTGCATCCGGTGACAATACAGGCTGCTGAATCTCTTTAAACTGCATAACATCTTCAAAAGTAAGTTTATCCTGAGCAAAGCCACTTTCTGCACAAAAACAGAAAGAAATAGTGAAAAGAAGCAGCATTGGTATTTTTTTTCTGTGCATTGTTTTGGTCATTTTCATTTGATATCGCGGTTCAGTTATGATTTTCCGGAGTGCCTGGAAAAAATTTTCAAATCAAGAGATATTTTATGATTCATTTGTTTTATACTTCACAGGAATCCGTTCTGAAAGTTTACAAAAAATCAGCCACATCATTATAATGAGTTTTAAGATCTTGCAACTTTTAACCTGATAATTTAGATGTATATTCACAGAAGCTTACAAATAAAATGATTTTTATACACCGGATGCATTGCCTTTACTACACTGAGTATTTTATGACATACTAAATTCTATCCATGAACAATTACAGCTACACCTATAAAGATATCAGAAGCGAAATTAACCAGGCGATCTCTACCCTTGAATCGTATCAAAATATTCCGTTAGATACTTTCCGCCTGAAATTAAATAAAAAAACATGGAACTGCGCTGAAGTCTGCAAGCACCTGATACAATTTAATCAAATTTATATCCGGCAGATGCAGCAAATCGTTTCTGAAATGCCCAATCCCGTAACAGGTGCGGAGCCCTTTCAGCCCGGATGGCTCTATCGCCAATTCATTACACTTCTGGAACCTCCTTACAGGCTGAAAATAAAGACCATTGCTCCTATGTATCCGTCTAAAAATGACACCACTCCCTCCAATGTGGTTGAAACATTAATCGAAACGGAACTGCAGCTTCTCAAACTTGCAAATCATGCTGAAAAAGGGAACTGGGATTTGGCAAAAATCTCCGGAAAAAATCCGCTGCTAACATTTGCACCGATGAACCTGGTCGAATTTCTGGCTGTTTTACTTGCACATCAGCGTCGTCACTTTTGGCAGATTAAACAAATTCTTGACAAGCTTGGATATTGATCAACAGATTTCAACTGTTTTAAAAATTTTCAGTACAAATTTGAAAATAAGTCATTATTTAGTGAGCTTTCCGATTACTTTTAACATCAGCTAATCATCTCTTTCCCGTATATTATGAAATCACTCAAAGTAGGATTTATAGGTTCAGGTTTTATTGCGCATTTTATGGCAAAAGCAATGAAGCAGGTCCGCCATTGCGAACTGACAGCTATCTACAACAGGAGCGGCTCCGAGGATCTTGCCCGGTATGCGAAAGAGAACGGCCTCGGCTACCCGAAGCTCTATGATTCCATCAAAGATCTCTGTAAACACTCGGATGTAGTGGCCATTTTGACACCCAACTTCACCCGCATTGAGATCATGGAAGAGATAGCCTGGTCGGTTGAATCGGGTGCTGACCTGAAGTATATCATTTGTGAAAAACCACTTGGACGCACGATTGCTGAAGCAAAACGCATGGTTCAGCTGGCAGAAGAGGCCGGTTTGAAAACAGCTTATTTCGAAAACCAGGTTCACATGAATGCCGTCAATAATGGGCTGGAACAACTTCGTCCGCAGCGGGAATCCATGGGTGATATTGTGTTGGCAAGAAGCACGGAAGAACATGCAGGACCTCACAAAAGCTGGTTCTGGGATCCTGTAAGCCAGGGTGGCGGAGTGCTTTCGGATATGGGCTGCCACAGTATTGCCGTGGGACGGCATATACTCACACCACACAGCAAAGATCCGCTGTTCCTGGATCCGGTATCCGTACAGGCCGACACCTCTTTGCTGAAATGGGGTCAGCCCAAATACCGGGATCAGCTGAAAAAAAAGTTTGGAGTCGATTATGAAAAAAATCCGGCCGAAGATTTTGCAACCGGAATCATCACATTTAAAAATCCTGAAACCGGTCAGCTTGTCAAAGCTCAGTTTACAGACTCCTGGATGTATGATAAGCAGGGCCTGCGCTTGTCTATGGACGCACTCGGTCCCGGCTATGCAATGGAAGTGAATACACTAATCTCCCCACTCGAAATATTTATCGGTGACGAAGCTGCTGATTCGGTGGCTGATGCTGAAACAGCACTTGAAAAATCAACCTCTACCCGCGGTCTCCTTGCTGTTCAGCCAAATGAAGCCGGACTTTACGGTTATGTGAATGAAATGCAGGATGCCGTGAACAGTTTTTTGAATGACAGTGACGGCCTGCTGAACTGGGAATACGGACTTGAAATCACGCGACTTGTTCAGGCGGCCTACATGTCTGCAGAAAAGAAAAAAACCATTAATCTCACAAAAGAATCCGTACAAAAAGAACTCGAAAACTACCAATCTCTGATATCACAAGGAAAGGGTGGTGAGGTGTTGTATTGATACCTGAAAGTATTTGAGCTGCCACCCACATCCTCTCTGCGCTTCACCGCGGCCTTGGCGGTTTATACCCTGCAAGATCTTAGTTCACAGAAGATGTAACCACAGGAGACACAGGAAACCGCAAAGTACTCTGACTGGCGTGTTTCGACACACAAATGCCTGAACTATAAGAGATCCAATACCGTTACTTGTTTTTGAATTAAAAATTATATCAAGATATCAATGAAAAAATCATTTGCCCTGTTACTTCCACTCTTGCTTGCTTTCCTGTTTACATCTGCATACTCCCAGGAGAGAATCACCGATGAACGTGAAGCCCGAGAGATATTTGAAGAGGTTGAAGAGAGGCGTAACACCATCGACACCGAAATTTCGCGTATGGAGATGATCATAACAGACAGCCGCGGACGGACCCGAACCCGTGAGATGAAAACCTGGAACAGGAACGAAGGTGAAAACAGCAGCAGCTTAACCGTTTTTACAGATCCGGGTAACGTAAGAGGAACAGCTTTCTTAAACGTACGGGAAGGTGACGATGAACTGCAAAAACTTTACCTGCCATCCGTCGGAAGGATTCAGACCATCACAGCCTCTGAACGCGGAGATCGCTTTATGGGGAGTGATTTTACCTATGAAGATCTTGGGGATCAGGACCCGGATGATTACGATTTCCAGTGGCTGGAAACGAGTGATTCGCTCTACACCGTACGTGCTGAAAAACCGGTCAGCGACCAATATGCATCTGTGGAATTTGAAATCATCCGCGAAACATTTGCATTGAAGACCATCCGTTACTACAACGATGACAACGAACTGATAAAACGTCTTGAAGCAGAGAATTTTGAGCAGGTTGCTGAAAATCTCTGGAGCCCGCGTAAAATGACCATGTATGATTTGCGTGAAGACCGCTTCACAACCATCACCTGGAAAGAACGCGAAATCAATGAGTCCGTTCAGGAGTGGCGTTTTACCGAACGGGGTCTTCGGCGGGGCGCCTGATCTCCGGAGTTCAGGATGATGATTTAATCTTCAAACTCATGTTTCTCAGGCCGGACCGTAATTACAGGCTTTGTAACATATTGAGCCACTTTTTCTGCCGTTGAACCAAGGATCAGGTGTGCAAACCCGCTGTGTCCATGAGTTGCCATCACAACAATATCAGCATTCTCTTCTGCATAACTTTCGATTTCATAGTGAGCAGAAACACCTTTGATGATTTTTGTTTTCAGCTGAACCTGACGGCTGTCTCCATTATCAGCAATTGCCACCTCATCTTCGAAAGTAACACCGGTTCTCTGGACAGAGATATTCTCAAGTTCCTTTTCACTGAGAAATTTTTTCAGCCTCTCAATCACCACTTCATAAATTGAGATTGTTTCACCTTTCTGGGGCGATCGGGGAATATCTTCTGAAACACTGCCATAAAGTTCAATGATATGAAGAAGCGTGATATCAGCATTGTAGGTATCTGCAATCGCAAGGGCCAATGGAAAACCGGCCAGTGACAACATAGATGAATCGGTTGGCACAAGTACGTGCCTGATCTTTTCCTTTTCAAGACTTTTATCAACTGAAAAGACCGGTACTTTTGAATACCGGATCACCTTTTCCGTTGTTCCGCCACGCAGAAGTGCAGTTTCGTGATGACCTTTGGCTCCCATAATAATCAGGTCATAGCCTTTCTGCTTCGCATGTTCAACGATAGCTTCAGAAGGTTTTCTGTCAATTTTTACAAAAACTTCACCTTTATTTCCCTCGCGAATGTAATCATCCATATCCCTCCGGATGGCGTGTTCCTTTTCTTTCATAATTTGCGGATAGACATCCTTGTTCATATCAAGAGGCACACCAAGCTTTTTGATACTCTCATGTATGTATTTAACCGTGGGAATGATGTGAATCAGATCGATCCGGCTGCCAAATGTATCAGCTATTTTTTGAGCTACGGTATACGCTGTTTGTGAACCTTTAGAAAAATCAGTGGGTATTAAAATTTTGTTTATTTCTTTCATAAAAATCTCCATATCTGTATTGGAATTATGTTTTACCCGCTATTTAATAATACAAATCATTTATGAAAATAAAATGATCATTTCAATGTCTGTTTTTTGTTTTTGGATATACGGGCTAATTGAAATTACAATTAATTTAGACAGGATAACTTCCAGCCAACGATAGTTTGATTCATCTGATGCTCGCGATGGTTGAGCTTTGGACTTTGATTTCTCCGCGTTCATTGCGTGTTTGTCTCTTTGCGTGCACGGCGTGAAATTCTTTGATGATTTATCCAAATCTGAACAATAATCCACTGCTGCAAAAAATGGTTTTTCCTGTTACCTTCTCAGTGGTTTCCGCTTTTTGAGGTAAGATTAATTCCCTTCCGGTCGCAATAGTACTGCTATGTTTTCCGTAAATAGGCAATCAGTCCAATCATCAGAATTCCAGCAGCCATTCCTCCCAGGCCGCCTGCGATATCCGGATTCCTTTCCGTGCCGTTATTCCAGGATGGAATGTAAGGGGTTGAAGAGACCAGTTTTTTGCTCACTATCTCAACTTCAACTCTTTTAAATTCATCAAAAGCAGCATTGGGTGTCAGCACATCACCCAGGCGCTTGTATTGCGGACGGTTTGTTTCGGGAGGATTTTCCCTGAGCTCCTGTACAAGCGGATCTGTAACCGGGTAAACTTCAGTGCTTCGCACGGTCTCTTTGTACTCCCGGTCCTGCCAGGGCCAGATTACGTAGAGGGAACCAACTAAAAAACCAATCAGAAACAGCAGGGTTGCTGCATGGTAATTATGTAACAGCCACGAAAGTGCTCTTGAAAAAAGAACCAATCCAAAAACGGCTCCTGCAGCAAAAGGCACCAGATTAATCACAGCATCTGCAGTGGCAACCCCGCCAAGATCACCGATCTGCGTGAGAATATAATCGTATTTCTGAAATATCAGCAGAATATATGCACCGGATATACCGGGAAGTATCATGGCGCATATCGCAACTGAACCGCTGAGAAAAACATACCAGAAGGTTTCGGGTGTATTTGTCGGCACCATGTTTACAATCAGGAACCCAACTATGGCACCGGTTAGTAACATGAGCGCATTTCCGGGGGTCCGGTTACCGGTTTCAATCTCTTTTAAAAGCAAGACAATAGAACCTGCAATTAATCCGAAAAAAAGTCCGTAAATAATTTCGGGGTGAGTAAACATATAGACCTGCAGCGGCACTATTTTTGTAAAGAATAATATCGCACCCAAAATTCCTGATAGCAGAATGATCAAAAACTTCCAGTGAAACCGGCTCAGCACATCAGAAAATCTGAACTTGAGTATGTTCATGACAACTGATCCGTCAAAGCTTTTTATTGCATCGATCAGTCTGTCATAAATTCCTGTTATCAGTGCCATGGTTCCGCCGCTCACACCGGGAATAATATCTGCTGATCCCATTAAAAATCCCTTTACAAGCAGAAATGGTGTTTCCTTCAGCGAGGTTGAATCACTTTGCAGAGATTGTCTCTTTTTACTGTCTTTTGTCTCTTTCAAGTTGGATTGAAATCTTAATTAGAAGCTACTATATACCGGTGATAAGGATACAAAATTTAGAACAATGATAGTGATAAAATTGATTATGCATTTTTTCTATCACCTCCGCTTCCGGATCTCCTGCACAGCATCTTCATCATAAAATCGCATGGCAGCCGTAAATGAGATCGTCGCAATTAAACCGCAGACAATAATTACCGTAATCAGTGAATTCGATATGGCATAAATGCCTGAAAAATAGTTGTCCATCAGCCAGCCCGTAACAGGCGGACCCAGGCCAAAACCTGCAACACTTATTACAAAAAGGTAGAGTCCGCCCGCCAGTGAGCGCATGGTTGGTTTTACAAAGTATTGAATCAATGCAGCCGCAACGCCATTATATGACGATGAAATAAGTACACCCAAACCCATAAAAATAAGTGCTGAAAAACCATCATCAGAATAAAGCCCGGCGATATAAAACGGGATGCCTCCCAGGGCAGCAAATATTCCCATCCAAAACCGTCTTGCGGGATCTTTTTTTGCAAGTTTATCGGCAACGGTTCCGGAAAGTATTACCATTCCCCCAACTCCAAACAAAAACCATCCGAAGTGCGGCACAAGGTCCGGCCGCTGAAAGAGGTCTGTCATCACCGTACTGAAAAAAGCCAGGATCGTATAACCTGTGCACGCCAGTGCCGAAAACCCGGTTAAATGCAGTAAAACCGTTCTCTTTTTCAGCATATATGAAAGCTGGCCGATCGTTTCCCTGACAGCAGGATGCTTCTTCGTATCCTCACTTTTCCGTACGTCCCTGATCAGGAACCACACAAAAGGGGCGAGGATCAGCCCCGGCATACCAACAGTCATCATAGATATCCTCCAGTCATACAGCACTGAAACGGATCCGCCCACAAGAAATGAGAGCCCCACCCCGATGAATATTCCGGAAGCGTAAACCGAAAATACGCGGGCTCTTTTATCCGGCGAAAAGGATTCTGCCAGGAGTGCATAAGCTGCCGGACTCAGCATTGCCTGGCTTAGCCCCAGCAGCATCCTGCAAATAACCAGGAAGGTGAAAGAACCGGCGAATCCGCTCAATACTGTAACGAGACTCCAAATAAAGAGGCCAATGGCGATCATTCCCTTGCGGGACCATTGATCCGCAATCCGGCCCATTGGTATTCCGGCCAGGGCATAGATAAATGAAAAAGCAGTTCCGTACAGGAGGCCTATTTGCAAGTTTGAGAGACCGAGATCCAGCCTGATTTGAGAGGCCAGAACTGCAACAATCTGCCTGTCAACAAAACTCAGGATATAGATTACAAAGAGCAGGAAGAGTAAACGAAATTTATATCTGTGAATCATGGGTTTTTCTTCATCCGGTCATTATTGACAGGGATTTCCCGGCTGATAAAAATACGCCGGGCAGAAATTGAAAGCTGTCTTTTTTGCACTTCATAAATTTTTGTGCAGCAGGGGTTCCATGTTTTGCCAATTTTTCCTTATCTTTCAGGTCTGTAACCAAAATAATAAAATAAATAATTGTTTATGATCGGAGTAGATGTAAAAGATAACGAAAGCATTGACCGCGCGATTAACCGTTTCAAAAAGCTTATAACGCGATCCAGAGTACTTAACGAATACAGAGAACGCCAGCAGTACACGAAGCCGTCGGAAGAGAGACGAGAAGCTATGAAAAAAAGTGTGCGTGACGAACGCCGCCGCCAGAGAGATAATTACTGATCTAATCCCGGTTTTTAAAGGCTTCGCGCACAGCAGCCGATATAGAACCGGTTTTTGACAGATTCAACTCTGTCTTTTCTGTTGATGTAACCCCGGGAAGAATCATATGTTCAAATCCCATTTTCCCGGCTTCTCTGACTCTTTGATTTAAAAATGGGATCCTCCGGATTTCTCCTCCCAGTCCAACCTCCCCGATAAACACCGTTTTTTGTGAAACCGGTATATCCTTCAGGCTCGATGCCAGTGCACAAACCACAGCCAGGTCTGCACCTGTATCTGTGAGGCGTAAACCGCCGGCAATATTCAGGTAAACATCCTGTCCCGCAAACTGGAAACCCGCCCTCTTTTCAAGTACTGCGAGCAAAAGTGACAACCTGCGCTGGTCAAATCCGCTTGATGTTCTCTGCGGGGTGCTGTAGCTGCTGGGAGTAACCAGTGCCTGTACCTCCACAAGAATCGGGCGGCTGCCTTCCATGATGCACGTTACAGCATTTCCACTTACGTTGCTGTCCATTTCGCTTAAAAAGAGATCCGACGGGTTTGTTATCTCCTTCAGTCCGCGTTCGGTCATTTCAAATACACCGGTTTCCCTGGCAGGCCCAAATCTGTTTTTAACACTCCGAAGCAATCGGTGCAGCTGCGACTGATCTCCGTCAAAATGCAGAACTGTATCTACCATGTGTTCAAGAATACGCGGGCCGGCAATATCCCCTTCTTTGGTTACGTGACCGATTAAAAGGGTTGTTACATTCTCTTTTTTTGAAATCTGCTGAAGCATGGCTGAGCATTCGCGGATCTGCTGAATGCTTCCCGGCAGGCTCGAAAGAGCTGAACTGAAAACCGTCTGTATGGAATCCACAACAAGGAGGTCAGGTTTAATTTCCCTTGCTTTCTGAATCACGGAACTGATCTCTGTATTTTGGTAGATAAGCAGGTTATCTCCTTTGATCTGAAGCCTTGCGGCACGCTGCCTGATCTGGGATGCCGACTCTTCTCCCGCCACGTAAAAGATCGTCATCTCCGGATTTTTCTGAGCTATCTGGAGCGTAAGTGTGCTTTTCCCGATGCCCGGATCGCCTCCGAGTAAAATGAGTGATCCTTCCACAAAACCACCTCCCAGAACGCGGTCCAGTTCACCGATGTTTGATTTTGTCCGGTCCTGTTCCGAATACCTGATTTCACTCAGCCGCATCACTTCATCTGATGATGTCTGTGAGATATCAACTTTGTGCTTTTTATTACTCTTTTCCACCGGCATAATTTCCTGAAATGTATGCCATTCACTGCAGGATGGGCACATACCGAGCCATTTTGGAGACTCGTATCCACAATTGGAACATTCAAAAAATATTTTAGTTTTTGCGGCCATAAATATTCTTTACAAGGAGTATAAAAAGCTATTTTTTTACTGTATTACAATGCATCCAAGATGCTGCTAAAATATCAATTAACTGCTTCTGAAAAGAAACACGATTAATGGTTATCGGCTATATGAACCACTTTTTGATTTACATACCATGAGGCGGCCATCATTCCCAGTGCTGCAGTCATATAGTATCCTATTATTCTCCATGCAAAAACAGCAAGCCCGATAAATGCTTCGCGTTCAATCAGCGGGCCCTGGAATACTGCAAATAATCCTTCCAGTCCGCCGCTTCCCCCGGGAGTCGGCACAATCATAAATGCAAGATGCATAGCCATACTTCGAACAAAAGACAATAGTTCATTTGCAGGCAACAAACTTAGAATTACTATAGTAGGAATGGATGCTCTTAAAGTCCAGGCCAGTACGGAATAAAGAAATGCTTTAATAAGGAAGGAGGCCGGTTTCTTTTTAAGTTCATGGGACGAATCTTCAAGATATTCGGCCTCTTCGTACACTTTATTCCGAAACCGTTTCAAAAATTTATATTTGAACAGTTTCTTTAGAAAAACCTTGAGCGCAGCAGGATTCACCAAAACACCATAGGTGAGAACACCTGCATGAGCAAGCAGCATTACATAGATAAAAATCATAGATGCTTCTCCGACCATTCCATATTGATCGGGAATAATATCTAAATGAAGGCCTGCGAACAGCAGTAATGGAATCAATATTACGATCAGGATCTGGTCCATCAACACACCATAAAGTGCTACAGCTGCCGATTTACCAAATTTAACACCCTCACGGTTCATCGCAACGGTTGCTAAAGCAGTACCTCCAAGTGCAGCCGGCATAATCGCAGAAGCAAACTCCCAGGTAAACATAACCCTGAAACTTGCTGCCCAGGAAAGCTCATTATCTGAAAGAAACCGAAACTTTGCAGCCAAAACCCAAATTCGCAACATTACCACAATCATCGCGATTCCCAGTCCCGGAAGCCTCTTCGGTTTCAAATGCTCTAAAACACCGGGGGTGTATGTCAGGTAGATAACAACTGCCAGTCCGCTAAAACTAAGCGCTATAGACCAGAATAGATATTTGAATGAAAACAGCTGTTCTGCTGAGCTGTTGTTATTTGGTAAACTTTTATTCAAAAAAATTGATTATGGGCTTTTTGTAATCTTCAAACATACGAATATCTATCCTGATTTTCTGAATCGAAATAAAAAACCCTGCACCGGTAAAATGCAGGGTTTTTAAAAATGCCTTAATCAGGCGATCGTAATTTTATCCTCCAGGTACACATCCTGAATGTAATTCAGAAGTTTAACTCCCTCTTCCATCGGACGCTGGAATGCCTTTCTGCCGCTGATCAATCCCATGCCGCCGGCACGTTTATTAATCACAGCTGTTTTTACAGCATCGGTGAAATCATCACTGCCGGAAGCACCGCCTGAGTTAATCAATCCCGCACGGCCCATATAGCAGTTGGCTACCTGGTATCGCGTAAGGTCAATCGGGTTATCCGTAGTAAGTTCGCTATAAATGCGTTCATCCAGTTTCCCGTACGATGAATCACCCGAGTTAAGAGCTTTGTAGCCGCCGTTATTCACAGGCTGCTTCTGTTTGATAATATCGGCTCCGATCGTCACACCAAGATGATTGGCCTGGCCGGTTAAGTCTGCAGATGAATGATAGTCTGTACCACCCACTTTAAATGCGCTGTTTCGGGTATAACACCATAGAACAGTAGCCATCCCAAGTTCATGTGCATATTCAAATGCTTCAGCCACTTCCACTATCTGACGATTGGATTCTTCCGAGCCAAAGTAGATTGTTGCTCCAACGGCAGCAGCACCCATGTCGAATGCCTGGTTAATGGTTCCAAACATGATCTGATCGTAGGTATTAGGATAGGTCATCAGTTCGTTGTGATTGATCTTTACCAGGAACGGTATTCTATGGGCATACTTCCTGCTGATTGATCCCAATACACCAAATGTTGAAGCAACGGCATTACATCCGCCTTCGATCGCAAGTTCAACGATTTTTTCAGGATCGAAATATTTCGGATTTTTCGCAAAAGAAGCTCCCGCACTGTGTTCAATACCCTGGTCGACAGGCAGAATGGAAAGATAGCCCGTACCGGCAAGGCGGCCTGTGTCATAAAGTCTTTGCAAGTTGGTTAGTACACGCGGGCCACGGTCTGAATGATACCATACATCATCAACATGTGTTCCGGAAGGAAGATGCAGCTGATCTTTTGAAATCGTTTCGCAGCTGTGCCCCAATAATGTTTCCGCATCTTCACCTAATAATTCTTCAATACTCTTATAATCTAATGCCATGTGAAATTCCTCTTATATACAGGTTTATTTAACTTTTTAGTGTAAAAATTGTAATAGCGTAATATACAGTTTATGAATTGAAATGGCTATTGATATAGCATGAAAGGGCTTCCAAAACCATGTTTTTTTATCATTGAACCACAACTGTCACAAACGTTTTAATAAACGGATGGGTATAATAATGAAATTCACAGAAGACAGAGGTTAAAACTCTATGCAAATTCTTACTCCCGGAAATACAGCGATATGACACGGGCGATCTTAGCTCCATTCACGTTAAACGCCCCACCTATGACCCTCTTGCCGTTTGTTTTTGAAAGATGAATAATATTCATCGTATATTTGAGTTTATCTATAAAAAAATTTTACTTCTTACATGCAGATCGATCAGATTAATCTTGGCAAATACCCGGTTTTACTTGCCCCGATGGAAGATGTTACCGACTCTCCGTTTCGACGGATATGCAAACAGATGGGAGCCGGTGTTGTCTATACCGAATTTATCAGTTCAGAGGCCATTATACGTGACTCGGATATAGCCGGGCACAAAATGTCGTTTGACGAGAGTGAAAGGCCTTTTGGGATACAGATATTTGGCGGCCGTGAAGAAGCAATGGAAGGTGCGGCAAAGATAGCGGAAGCAAATCAGCCTGACATTGTTGATATTAATTTTGGCTGTCCTGTCTACAAGATTGTTAAAAAAGGAGCCGGTTCTGCCTGTCTGAAAGATCTCGATATGATGGAGCGCATGGCCGGAACCGTTGTAGATGCTGTGAAAGAGATCCCGGTTACTGTAAAAACAAGACTCGGATGGGATGATTCCACCATCCGCATACAAGAAGCTGCACTCATGCTGCAGCGAATCGGGGTGAAGGCACTTACTGTTCATGCACGCACCCGCTGCCAGAAATACAAAGGCGATGCGCGCTGGGAATGGCTGAAAAAACTCCGGGAAACACCCGGCCTTGAAATCCCGATCATTGGAAATGGTGATGTAACCACACCGCAGGATGCAAAACGAATGTTTGATGAAACCGGTGTGGATGGTGTTATGATCGGCCGGGGTGCAATCGGTAACCCATGGATTTTTCATCATACCCGTCACTACCTTGAGACAGGTGAAATCCTGCCCGACCCAACCATTAAAGAGCGCCTTGAACTTACTGCCCGGCAGCTGCAGCTATCAGTAGAGCACCACGGAGAGCGATATGGTGTTATTATTATGAAAAAACACTACGGCCAGTACCTGAAAGGGATCCGGAACAGCAAAAAACTGAGAGCGGCCATCATGGATCAGAAAGAGATGCAACCCATTCTTGAGCTTCTTCTGAATTTCAAGGAAGAAGAACTGTTTGCAGTAGCCGTTTAAGTTAGTAAAGAATCAGTTCTTTTTTTCCGATATAAAAATCAGCCGTGAACTGCTTTCCGGATCAAACGGCTTGCCGTCATAACTTCCGTAACATCTGTATATCTCAAAATTCCGTTTTAACAATTCCTCTTTGAACCACTCCTCCCCGTAAAGTTTTACCCGTTCCGTATACGATTTTGATTCTCCGTCCAAATCAAACACAATTTTTTTAAACACCATATTATCTTCTATCCACCGCTCGATGGAATAGTTGATATCCTGGTATACACCGGTCTCCTCTGCAATAAGATTTTCTTTCACTTTTTCCGCATTCATATAATCAACCAGGAACCGCCCGTTACTCTTTACCATCTTTTCTACGGCATCAAATACAGATGCGTTTTCATCATCATCAATAAAATAACCGAAAGATGTAAACAGGTTGAGAACTGCATCAAATTTTCGGTTTAAAGGCTCTCTCATATCACCAATCAAAAATGTAAC
>CAYVBJ010000061.1:0-1772 GCA_964449075.1 uncultured Balneolaceae bacterium | reverse complement strand
CTGCATCAAATTTTCGGTTTAAAGGCTCTCTCATATCACCAATCAAAAATGTAACATTATCCAGCTTCCGTTCAGAAGCAATTCTCCTGGCTTTATGAATGGCCTGTTCAGACAGATCAATACCGGTTACAGAATACCCTTTTTCAGCCAGTGTAAGCGAATGGCGGCCACGTCCGCATCCAAGATCGAGAATTTCAGGATATGAATGCTTTGGGATTTCATTCTCAATCAGACCGGCAAGCAGCTCCGCCTCTTCTTCATTTCTGTAAGCGTATAATTTTTCATAAAGCGGGCTGTCAAACCACTGTTCAAACCAACTCATAGACTACCTGATTTCGATTAATAATTTGTCTGCAAATATACAGAACCTCATAGAAAGATCAGGATTATCTTTCCCGCATAATTTTTATCTTAACGAAGCTTAAAATTTGAAAGACATGAATTTCACTCAAAAATTAAAACAGGCCGTACTCTCATCGGGATCACATCTGTGTATCGGGCTCGATCCAAACCCTGAACTGATTCCCGCACCTTTTAAAAAGCACTTCCCAAGTGATACGGATCTCATTCTGAATTTTTGCCGGCAGGTGATAGAGGCCACGAAACCCTACTGCTGTGCTTATAAACCGAATATCGCTTTTTTTGAAGCCTACGGGTCAAAAGGCTGGGGAGTCCTCGAGGAGATTATTGACTCCATTCCCCCCGGAAAAATTATTATTGCAGATGCCAAGCGCGGAGACATCGGGTCCACAGCCGAACAGTATAAAAGAGCTTATTTTGGTTACCTGAATGTAGATGCAATCACCCTGAATCCGTTAATGGGTTTTGACACACTCGATCCATTTCTGGATGAAGCTTCGAAAGGAATTTTTGTACTGACGGTAACGTCTAATCCGGGAGCTGCCGACTTTTTAATGCGCCGGTTTGAAGGACGCATGACCATGGCGTCCTATATTGTAGAGCATCTCGCAAAGCTGGAAATGCAGTCGGATACTCATATCGGCCTTGTGACGGGTGCAACACAAACCGTTACCCTTGAGCATGTAATTGGCAAATATCCCGAAGCCACTCTTTTGATACCGGGGATCGGCTCACAGGGAGGTTCGGTGGAAAAGCTTTCGCTGGCGTTAAAAAATCACCGTGGGATACCAATTGTCAGTTCATCACGGTCGATACTATATGCAGGTAAAAACGATGAAAACTGGCTGGAAAAAATTGCTCTGAAAGCGGCAGAAACCCAAAATAAACTGAATATTTTATCTCATGAGCAGCCCGAAACCTGAAATTATACTTTACACCGACGGTGCTTGCAGCGGCAATCCCGGTCCCGGCGGCTGGGCTGCACTATTAAAATATAACGGTAAAGAAAAAGAGCTTACGGGAGGCGAACCACACACAACCAATAACCGGATGGAGATGCGTGCCATTATAGAAGGCCTCAAAGCCCTGAAACGTCCCTGTGTTGTAAAAATCCACAGCGACAGCGCGCTTATTATCAACTCATTTACCAAAAGCTGGATCACCGGGTGGCAAAAACGCGGCTGGAAGAAAGCAGACAAAAAACCGGTAGAAAACCGGGATCTTTGGGAAGAGATGCTCAGAGTCATGAAACCGCATGATGTAAAGTGGATTAAAGTTAAGGGTCATTCCAATAATGAGCTGAACAACCGTGTGGATGAACTTGCAGTTGAAGCGTCAATGATTGAAAAGGCGAAAGTGAGAAGCAGTAAGAAGTAAGAAGTATGCAGTATGCAGTATGCAGTATGCAGTAT
>CAYVBJ010000060.1:0-15904 GCA_964449075.1 uncultured Balneolaceae bacterium | reverse complement strand
ATATCTCCCGTAAGAACTGCGTGAGCTGATTGAGGTTCCATAAAAGTTTGATTTTCACTTAATATAAGCCTATGAACTGATAATTACAATATATCAGTTATCAGGCCTATATTTGTTGAAAGGGTTGTCCATAACATTTAAAAATCTACTAATAATTATTGTTTTGAATAATTCAGGGCAAGTTTTATAAAATTACAAAAGTCAAACCCCGAACAGGGGTTTAATAATAATAGCCCCGACTCGATCGAGTCGGGGATGGATTGCGGCATACAATCTTTCAACCCCGTAAGTGGGTTGAACAGTCAAGCCCAGACTGATCAACCCATTCAGGGTTCTGCTTATCTTACCTGAAATCGTATTTTGTTCACCGGGTTTTCGCTTCGCGTTCAAAAATGAGCACCCGGCGCCTGTCCCGTATCAGTCAATTGACGGATCGGGGCTATAGGTGTTTAATCCCTACTCGGGATTTCTTTACAGTCAAAATTCTTAACTTTGCAACGGATATAACGAACTCTCGGGTGTGTTAAATCACAACCCCGGGGGATCACATGAAACGTTTTGTACAGATGTGATTTGGAGATCATCTGATTTCGAATGTAAAAAAATTCTCATTCTGATTTTCTTTGAAACTCTGCTATCTTCAATCTTTAGAATTTTATGCAACGCCATCGGGAACGACTAACAAACAATTATACGAATGCTTGACGAACTACTGAAAAAAATAGAGAAAAAAGAGTTTACGATCGGAATTTTGGGACTTGGATATGTGGGGTTGCCACTGGTCTGGACATTTCACAAAAAAGGAATGCCGGTTATTGGCTATGATGTTGACTCCAAAAAAGTAGATTGTATCAACAACGGAGTGCCTTACATTAAACACCTTGGGGAACAGATGATGCAGACACTGTCTGAATCTGACAGATGTGATGCAACCACGGATTTCAGCCGTTTAAAAGAAGCCGATTCGCTTTTGATGTGTGTGCCGACTCCGCTCGACGGCCACCGCGAACCGGACATGAAGTTTGTTGTTCAGACAACCGAGACGATCGCAAAACATTTACGAAAGGGACAGCTGGTAATTCTGGAATCAACCACCTATCCCGGAACAACCGAAGATCTGATTATCCCGATACTGGAAAAAGGATCCGGATTGAAGGAGGGCGAGGATTTCTACGTGGCTTACAGTCCGGAGAGGGAAGACCCCGGTAATGTGAACTTCAATACCGAAAAAATTCCGAAAGTGGTTGGCGGTCACGGTGATGATGCCCTGAAACTGGCACTCGCCATGTATGATACTGCAGTGGTGCAAACGGTTCCGGTGAGCGACACGAAAACAGCAGAAGCGGTGAAACTGACAGAAAATATCTTCCGTGCGGTGAATATTGCACTGGTAAATGAGTTGAAAGTCGTTTTTGAATCCATGGATATTGATGTTCATGAAGTGCTGGATGCAGCTGAGACAAAACCGTTTGGATTTATGAAGTTTACACCGGGTCCCGGTCTTGGCGGACACTGTATTCCCATCGATCCGTTTTATCTTACCTGGAAAGCCCGGGAATATGAACGAAACACACGCTTTATTGAACTGGCCGGTGAAATCAATACGACCATGCCTCAGTATGTAGTAGACAGAACGCTCGTTGCCCTGAATGCCCATAAAAAAGCACTGAACGGGAGCAGGATTTTAGTGATCGGCCTCGCATACAAACCGGATGTGGACGATTTGCGGGAATCGCCGACATTCAAAATATTTGATCTGCTGGATAAATACCATGCAGAAATTGACTACTACGATCCCTACCTGCCCGAAATCTGGGAGACGAGAGAGCATGCAGAGTGGACCGGCAAAAAATCAGTTGAATGGAACAGAGAAATTATCTCCGATTTTGATGCGGTGATCATCTCCACCAATCACTCCGATATTGATTACAGCAAACTGGCCGAGTACTCCGATTGCATCATCGATACCCGGAATGCCATGAAGGGAATCAAACCCAAAAACGATATCCATATCTGGAAAGCTTAAAAAAGGAAAGATAACCCAACCTTACCAATCTTCAGGACAACCAATCAACAAAGGGTTGAAAATCCACAGGATTGGTAAGGTTCAGGGCAGCAGACTGAATCAAAACGAATAACCCAAACTCAAACCGCCGGATGGGAAAAATTTCTTTTCAAAGGGGGTAAATAAGGGTGTAAAGGCAATTTTAAAGAATAGGTTTTTTTCTTGTGGCTGAAAGCGGTAACCAATCGTGGGACTTAGTATAACCCCAAACTCTTCTTTATCTTCAGAATCAAAAAGAGCATCAACATCAGCATAAGCAAATGTGGTTACCAATCCGGTTTCTAAAAATTTGGATTTCTTGCCAATTAAATAGCTTACACCTACTGGAAATGCTGCCAATCGGGCGAACAGCACCGGGGTATATCCGGCACCAATTCTGCCCCACAGCCGGTCAGCCAGCCTCCGTTCATAATTGAAACTATAACTTACTCCATTGCCCAGCAGTTCAATATATACGACATTTTTTACACGGTCAATATCAGTATTTGGTTTTTGATCAGCAGAGATTCCGTTGCCGGTTTGAGCCCAACTATGAGGGATACTGAAAAAGAGCATAGCTATTAAAATAAAGAAGACTTTCATGGATTAATCTCACAGGCGGTTATAGAATAAAAGAGTAGTAAAAAAACAGGTTATTTTTTCATGATTTTTGATGACTATAGTGGATTTATCAGCGAGACCGTAACCCCGGGGAATAAATTTTTACAGAATCGTTATTTAATTTAAATAAAGCAAATTAAATATAGTATGATATATTTTTATTGATTTCATATGATATCTATCGAGATGTATCAAACCTTATCAATCTTCCGGGCAGCAGGTTAAATCAGAACGAATAGCCCAAGCTTAAACCGGCACTCACTGCAAAGGCTGAAGCTATAGGAATATAAGCGGGTATGAGCGCCACCTTGAAAAACAGATTTTCTGTTGATGGCTGAAACCGGTACCCAATCGTGCCGGTAATACCGGCGCTGAAACGATCTTCTTCGTTGTCGTCGAAATCCAGGCCAAATATATTATCCGAACCGGCGTAAAAAAGCGTAGTACCAATCCCCAACTCAAAATATTTTGTCTGCTTACCAAACAGGTAACTTGCCCCTATTGGAAAGGATGCGAATCCATCAAAGGCTGCGGGAAAATAGCTGGCGCCCGCTCGTCCCCAGATTTTGTCTCCAAGCCTACGCTCATAATTGAAACTGTAAATACCGCCATTGCCCAGCAACTCGAGGTATACGACATTTTTAACCCGGTCAATATCAGTATTTGGTTTTTGATCAGCAGAAGTTCTATTGCCACTTTGAGCCCAACTATGAGGTAGATTTGTAAAGAGGATAAGAAGTGAAAAAATGATGATTTTCATAATGATTGCTGACTGTAGTGAATGTTGTTTTCTCTTTTTATAGTGGATTTGTCAGCGAGAACGTAACCCCAACCCCGTGGTATAATTTTTTACAGAATCGTTATTTAATTTTATAATTGCAAATTAAATATAGAATGATATTTTTTGAATGGTTTTATATGATATCTATCGACAAGAGGCGGGAGATGTTTCAAACCTTATCAATCCTCAGTGCAGCCAATCAACAAAGGACTGAAAATCCATAGGACTGGTAAGGTTCAGGGCAGCAGACTAAATCAGAACGAATAGCCCAAGCTTAAACCGGCACTCACTGCAAAGGCTGAAGCTATAGGAATATAAGCGGGTATGAGCGCCACCTTGAAAAACAGATTTTCTGTTGATGGCTGAAACCGGTACCCAATCGTGCCGGTAATACCGGCGCTGAAACGATCTTCTTCGTTGTCGTCGAAATCCAGGCCAAATATATTATCCGAACCGGCGTAAAAAAGCGTAGTACCAATCCCCAACTCAAAATATTTTGTCTGCTTACCAAACAGGTAACTTGCCCCTATTGGAAAGGATGCGAATCCATCAAAGGCTGCGGGAAAATAGCTGGCGCCCGCTCGTCCCCAGATTTTGTCTCCAAGCCTACGCTCATAATTGAAACTGTAAATACCGCCATTGCCCAGCAACTCGAGGTATACGACATTTTTAACCCGGTCAATATCAGTATTTGGTTTTTGATCAGCAGAAGTTCTATTGCCACTTTGAGCCCAACTATGAGGTAGATTTGTAAAGAGGATAAGAAGTGAAAAAATGATGATTTTCATAATGATTGCTGACTGTAGTGAATGTTGTTTTCTCTTTTTATAGTGGATTTGTCAGCGAGAACGTAACCCCAACCCCGTGGTATAATTTTTTACAGAATCGTTATTTAATTTTATAAAATCAAATTAAATGTAGAATGATATATTTTTATTGGTTTCATATGATATCTGTCGACAAAAGGCGGGAGATGTATCAAACCTTACCAATCCTCAGGGCAACCAATCAACAAAGGGTTGAAAATCCACAGGATTGGTGAGGTTCAGGGCAAGTTTTATAAAATTCCAAAAATCAAACCCCGACCAGGGGTTTAACAATAATAGCCCCGACTCGATTGAGTCGGGGTTCAATTGCGGTTCAATTGCGGCATATAATCCTTCAAACCCGTAAGTGGGTTGAACAGTCAGGCCAGGGTTGTTGAACCCATTCAGGGTTCTGTGTGGCTGAAATCGCAATCCGGGGAATCACATGAAACGTTTTGGCCAGATGTACCCGGGATATTAGTTGTGTAACCCGAATAATTCCTCATGGTCTGAAAGCAGGAAATATTGCTTGTAGCCCAGGACACACCCCTCGTTTGCGAGGCTGTCCAAAAAGATGTATATGATTTATGGGTGCCTTTATAATTAGAATTTACTTATTGAACCATTGAGTTTTTCGGTCTTCACAGCAAGAAATTGTCATTCTTTACCACGAGGACACGAGGTCACGAAGCAACACGAATTTGTCTTACTACTACAACTATTTACAATTCAACTAACTAATTTAAGTTGAAATACGGTAACCATACTTTCTGGACAGCGCACTTCACTTTTGATCAGCGTTATCTCGTGAATTCGATCCCGGGATTTCCCGCCATCATCCCTCGATTTTGTTGGCCGGCGATGGCGAGGACCCGCCTCGGGATGTGTTATGTTGATCCATCTGTTTTCTATAAACAGGGCGTCCTTACAGGACGGGTTCGATAGCAGATCCAGGGTTTGCTAACCTTGCAAATAATTGTCATTTAATGAAAAAGGCATCCATTGCCCTCGGCTTTAGCCGGGGGAAGATGGGGTGATTCCAAAATGCCCATCGGCAGTGATTTTGCAGAGGCGAATGAATCCGGGTCCGATGGGTGCGGGTAAAAAATTTGATCAGCGTTATCCGGTGAATTCGATCCCGGGATTTCCCGCCATCATCCCTCGATCTTGTTGGCAGGCGATGGCGAGGTCCTTTCTCGGGATGTGTTGGCTTGAAGCATCTGTTTTCTACAAACGGGGCGTCCTTACAGGACGGGTTCGATAGCAGATCCAGGGTTTGCTAACCTTGCAAATAATTGTCATTTAATGAAAAAGGCATCCATTGCCCCCGGCTTTAGCCGGGGGAAGATGGGTTGATTCCAAAATGCCCATCGGCCGTGATTTTGCAGAGGCAAATGAATCCGGATCCGATGGGATTGGGCAAAAAATTTGATCAGCGTTATCTCGTGAATTCGACCCCGGGATTTCCCGCCATCATCCCTCGATTTTATTGGCCGGCGATGGTGAGGTCCCGCCTCGGGATGTGTTGGCTTGATGCATCTGTTTTCTATAAACAGGGCGTCCTTACAGGACGGGTTCGGTAGCAGATCCAGGGTTTGTGAACCTTGCAAATAATTGTCATTTAATGAAAAAGGCATCCATTGCCCGTGGCTTTAGCCGGGGGAAGGTGGGGTGATTCCAAAATGCCCATCGGCCGTGATTTTGCAGAGGCGAATGAATCCGAATCCGATGGGAGTGGTCAATATTTTCATCAACGCTATCCGGTGGGTTCAATGTCCGGACTCCCTCACTCCATGTTTTTTTCCAAAAATCACGTCGTATACTCCGCGTTAATTCTCACATATTCATATGAAAAATCCGACCCCCAGCCGGTAGCTTCACCATTTCCGTTATTAAGGTTTAGCCGTATGGAAATGGTAGACGATTTCATGACCGATTTCAGGGCATCCCGCGCTTTATTCAGCGGCTGACCCTTTTTCAAAATCTGAACACCTTTATTCGGATCCGAGCCGATATACAGGTCTACTTTTTCAGGATCAAAATCAACCCCGGCGCGGCCGGCTGCCGCGAGAACCCGTCCCCAGTTGGGATCCGACCCAAAAACAGCCGTTTTCACCAAGTTGGAATCGGATACCGTCCGCACGATCTTTCTTGCTTCCTGATCATTTTTTGCACCGGCAACCGAATACTCAACCAGTTTGGTTGAACCCTCGCCATCCGAGATGATCAGTTTCGCCAGATGTTTGCAGAGATCATGCAGATTCGATACAAAGGTTTGATAATTCTTATCTTTTTTAGAGATCTCTTTATTTCCCGCCATTCCGTTACAGAGAATGGAGACCATATCGTTGGTGGATGTATCACCGTCTACCGTGATCATGTTAAACGTTTTATCCACAACCTCCCGGAGTGCTTCATCAAGCAGTTTGGGTGTAATGGCTATATCACAAACAATAAAAGAAAGCATGGTTCCCATGTTCGGATGAATCATGCCCGAGCCTTTTGCAATGCCCGCCATATTAATTTCGTGACCGTCAATCGTAAAAGAGGTAAATCCTTCTTTGGCGAACGTGTCTGTAGTCAGGATTGCATTGGCGGTCAAGGTGCCTGCAATTTCCCGGTCTGACAGTTTTTTCGCACTTTCGCGGATTCCTTCCAGCACCTTTTCCGTAGGGAAAGGTTCACCGATCAACCCCGTGGATGCAACAAGAACACTGTTTTTAGAGATATCCAGGCATTTAGCCGTCTCTTCCGCCATTGCTACGGCTCCCTTCCACCCGGCTTTGCCTGTACAGGCATTTGCATTGCCTGAATTGATCACAATCGCCTGGACGATCCCGTCTTTGATGTGCTGGCGGCTCAATTTAATCGGCTCCGCACAGACTACATTTTTGGTAAATACAGCAGCTGCGGATGCAGGTTTTTCAGAATAGATAAGCGCCAGATCCCTTCGCTTCGATTTTATTCCCATGTGGGCACCCCAGCACTTGAAACCCCGAACGTGTGTAATGTTTTTTAACATAATGTTATCTGGTTAATCAGTAATTGATATAAAATTCAAATCATTAAATAACTACGGATTCAGGGGTGTGATCCTCAATCCGGTCAGTTCAATCAGGCCAAACATCAGGTTCATATTTTGAACGGCCTGTCCGGCAGCACCTTTCACGAGGTTATCGATGGTCGAAACTGTCACAATCTTATTTGTTCGTTCATCATAGGTGACATAAATATCACAATAGTTGGATCCCCTGACATGTTTTACCATCGGCGGTTCATCAACTACACGGATAAAGTGCTCTTTTTCATAGAAATTTAAAAATGTCTCTTCTACCAGTTCCCTGTTCACCGACCGTTTCGGAACAGTGTAAGCGGTAGTTAAAATGCCGCGGTCGATAGGAAGCAGGTGTGGCGTAAAAAGAAGTTCAGGCTTTGATCCGCAGTACCTCTCAATGGTTGTCTGGATTTCAGGAGTATGCCTGTGATTCAGCAAGCCATATGCCGAAAAATTCCCGAATACATCCGGGAAGTGGGTCATGGGTTTGATTTTTGCACCGGCACCTGTAACGCCTGATTTGGAATCAACTATAATGTTTTTGAAATCGACCAGGTCATTTTTTAAAAGCGGGGCAAGTGCCAGGATCGCGGAGGTTGGGTAACATCCGGGATTGGCAACCAGCTGTGCATTTCGGATTTGATCCCTGAAAAGCTCCGGAAGACCGAAAACCGCCTTCTCAATCAATTCGGGAACCGCATGTTTTTTGTGATACCAGGTTTCATATTCCCCGGCCGATGTTAATCTGAAGTCGCCGGAAAGGTCGATGATCTTTTGATCTTCAATGCCGTGCTCTTTGATAAAATCCATCGAAATACCGTGCGGCAGCGCCAGGAAAAGCAGGTCAAGCTGATAGTGCTTCAGGTTTTCCATCGGCTGCAGCTCCATGTCAGCCAGACCGTAGAAGTGGGGATGAATTTCAGAAAACTTTTTTCCGGCGTGGGTTTCGGATGTAATAATTTCAAGCGTCACATCCGGATGATTGATCAGCAGGCGGACCAGTTCAGATCCTGTGTAACCCGTTGCGCCGACAATACCAATTTTGTATTTACTCATGTTCTTTTTCTACAATTTTTATCGATTCAATTAACACATCAAACAGATGGTCTAACTCTTTTTTTGTGATGATGAGCGGTGGCACAATGCGCATCACGGTATCGGATGCACAATTTGAAAGCACACCCAGTTTCATCATCTCCTCCACAACCCTCGCTCCTTTAAAATTCAAATCCACCCCGATCATCAGTCCCATTCCGCGTACCTCTTTGATGGCCGGCCAGTTGTGGGCAATGGAGAGAACTCTGTTCTTAAAATACTCACCCATTTCAAAAGCATGGTTTGCAAGATCCGATTCAATGATTGTCTGAAGTGTAGCGTAAGATGCCGCGCAGGCAAGCGGATTGCCTCCGTAAGTGGTACCGTGGTCTCCGTAGTCGAAAGCGGATGCCACCTTTTCATTGGCCATCACAGCCCCGATGGGGAATCCGTTTCCGAGGGCTTTTGCGGATGCGACAATGTCGGGAAGAACATCGTAGTGCTGGTAAGCAAACATGCGGCCGGTTCGTGCAATTCCGCACTGAATCTCGTCCAGGATCAGAAGGGCATTGTTCTGATCACAAAGTTCACGTGCTGTATGCAGGTATTCTCTTGAAACAGGATGGATGCCGCCTTCTCCCTGAACAGTTTCCAGTATTACGGCAACAGTGGACTCATTGACTCTGTTTTTAAGCGTATCAACATCATTGAAGGGGACACGGTCAAATCCAGCGGGCAGGGGAGCAAATCCTTTTTGATACTTTTCCTTTCCCATGGCGATGGCTCCCAGGGTTCGTCCGTGGAAACAGTTCTCCATAGCGATAATATGTCCATCTTTATCGTGGTTATAAGCATATTTTCGCGCAAGCTTAATCGCACCTTCAATGGCTTCAGCTCCGCTGTTGCAAAAGAATACACGGTCGAGGCCCGAAACGCGGGTCAGGAGTTCGGCCAGTTTGCTTTGCGGTTCATTGTAATAAAAATTGGATATGTGTACCAGTTTGCCGGCCTGTTCGCGTATGGCTTCGGTCACTGCGGGATGGCAATGCCCCAGGCTGTTGACGGCAATTCCGGCAAGTGCATCGAGGTATCTTTTGCCTTCGGCATCTTCTGCATACACTCCGTCGCCACTGACAAGCGTAAGCGGATACCGTTTGTAGAGCTCAAAATGGTGTTTGGAGGCAATCTCCTGTGCCATATCCTTTTTTGTGTCGGTACTCATTTTTTTATGAATCGTGATTTTAGATTTTAAATTTGTTCCTGCCGGTAAATGACGGTTCCGGGCGGATTATCTGTGAGCAGCTGATGCAATAACGTATGTTTTTTTGTTCCATTAATAATATGGGCCTGCTGAACTCCATTCTCAAGCGCGATGACACATGATTCTATTTTTGGGATCATTCCGCCCTGGATTTCAGAACCAATTTTGCTTTTCAATTCATCAGATTGAATAGAACGTATCAGCGAACCTGGATCACCCACATCGGTTAAAATCCCATCCACGTTCGTCATCGCTACATAGGCTTTAGCTTGCAGTGAACCGGCCATATGCCCGGCAAACATATCGGCATTGATGTTGTAATCTTTCAGATCATCACCGACTGCTACCGGTGAAATAACCGGGATATATCCATTCTGAACCAGTGTCTCAATCAGTCCGGTATCGATGCGGTCAACATCACCCACCTGGCCCAGGTCAGCTTCCTGCTCTTCGCCGTCAACAATAACCCTGTGAATTCGCTTGCGTGCGGTTACGGTTTGCGCATCCTTGCCTGATATGCCCACACTCCGGGCTCCGCGGCTGTTCAGTAGTTTCACGATCTCGGAATTCACATTACCGCTCAGGGCCATTTCAACATAGCTCATGGCATGTTCATCCGTTTTACGGTGTCCACCGATAAATTCAGACTTGATCCCCACATCGTCCAAAAGTTTTTTGATTACAATCCCGCCGCCGTGCACAAGAACCGGTGTGATTCCCAGTTGCTTCAGCTTTACAACATCTTCAATAACACCAAGCTTGATTGTCTCATCCGTCATGGCATTACCACCATATTTAATCAGAACCACACTGCCTTTGAATGAGTTGATTTTCTCAGGTGAATGGGATACCCCGGTATCTGCTGTGCCTGGATCGTCGTTGGATGAGCCGGTGTTCATAAATGGTTTAGAACTTACAGGGTTAATTTAAATGGTTGTTTTTCATTGTTTAAAAATATGGATTTATAAGCATCAGAGCGAATATAATTGAATTTGATTTTGTGACTGCTGATATTGGAATAAGATAAATCTGTTTAAGTGAAAGATTTCCTATATAAATTTCAATCAAATCATAGTTTGATGAGCTATAACTATCGGGTAGTATTTGTTCGTGAATCCGGACAGCGTAAATTGATGAATGCCCTTCTGGCACTTCTTACGGGAATCCTGGCATTAATATATCCAAACTTTCTCTATTACATATTTGGAGGGTATATGATTGCACTCGGACTCCTGCTGCTCTATTTTCAAATCAGCTCTTTTTTAACGGCGGTTGCTTTTCTTGCCGGAATTTTTGTATTCCTTTTTCCTGAATCCATTCCGCTCACAGCCGGCATCTTTCTTGCCATTATGGGATTTACCCTTTTATTCAGCTTTGGTTTTACCGTGCTGGGTATTCTCACACTTATTATCTCGGCTGTAATTTTTGCAAACCCGGGGAGTATAGCCTATATGATTGCTGTTTTTCTTCTGCTTTACTCTCTTACCTACTTTATCAAGCTTATACAGGAGAGCCGCGATGAACCGGGACAAGAAGTGATGTGAAAAATTTACTTAGCAACCTGTAAGATTCTTAGTTTGGAAATCCCCTCTCCGAGAGGGGAAATACCCTCCTTAATGCCGTAAGGCGGTTCAGGAGGGTGAGGGGTGTGTCCGGGCTACGAAGAAAAAACCCTTTTTACAAGCATCGGCCTGCCAGAATCATTACTGCTAAAACGATCAACTCACATCAATCACCTGAGAGCAATTTTTTTTCCATTAGCAGCAATGAATTGATTTTATTATTATGATTTAAAATTAACCTTAGAAATAATCGCTCATGGACATCAACAGAAAAGAATTTTTAAAACAAGCCGGGATCTCGGCAGCAGCTCTCTCAACTCTATCTGTGTTACCCTTTGTATCAGGCTGCGCAAGACAGGAGGAAGAAGAAAATTCACCTCTTTTTAAAATATCACTCGCCCAGTGGTCACTGCATAAAACATATTTCGGAGAAGAGACGATGCAGGCAGGCTGGGAGTACTTTGGTGAAACTCTCGATACCAATCCTTCTGCACTTCTGCAGGGAACCGAAGATCCGCTCTATTTCCCAAGACTGGCCCGGCAGAAATTCGGGATTGAAGCCGTTGAGTACGTGAATACCTTCTATTTTGATAAAGCAAACGACCAGGCATACCTGAATGAACTGAAAGAGGTGTCCGACGGAGAGGGTGTCAGAAACGTACTGATTATGTGCGACCGTGAAGGCGCATTGGGTGATCCGGACAGTGAAGAAAGAGAAAAAGCAGTGGAAAATCACTACAAATGGGTAGAAGCAGCCAAATTCCTGGGATGCCATTCGATCCGCGTAAATGCTCAGAGCAGTGGTTCTTACGATGAGCAGATGAAATTTGCAGCCGACGGTCTTCACAGCCTTGCAGAGTTTGGAGATCAGCACGATATCAACATCCTGGTTGAGAATCATGGCGGCCTGTCAAGTAATGCTGAATGGTTAATCGGTGTGATGGAGATGGCAGATCATCCGCGTTGCGGCACACTGCCTGACTTTGGAAATTTCCGGATTTCGGATACCGAAGAGTACGACCGCTACGAAGGCACCCGTTTGCTGATGGAATATGCAAAAAGTGTCAGTGCCAAAAGCCACGATTTCGACAGTGAAGGCAATGAGTCAACCAAGGATTTTTACAGGCTGATGAAAATCGTTGTGGATGCCGGTTATAACGGTTATGTGGGGATTGAATATGAAGGAGACAGGCTCTCCGAAGAAGAGGGAATTCGTGCCACCAAAACACTTCTTGAAAGAATTCACGAAGAGTTGAAAATTGCGTAAATACGCTCGTTTTGATAGAGCTTAACGAATTGACTGGAATCCGAGAATTTTGGAACCGGTTCCAAAACTAAAACCGGATTTGACTTCTGCGGCCCGAATAGAAATATTGGAAGTTCGAGCAAAGAACTTAACCAGCCGGTAAAAGCTGACTAAATGCAAATCTTACGAATTGAATGAATAGAAAAAATAAAAACAACCTCACCCGCAAAACATTTATTAAAAAAGCCGGGGTTTCTGCTGCCGGACTTTTTAGCGCGCCTTTTTTTATTGGCAGCGGAAAACAGAAAGAATTTGATATACCGCCAAGGCATATAGAAAAAAGATCTTATTCAGCAAACGACCATATCAATGTTGCCCTGATCGGCGCCGGTGATATGGGTCAGGGTGATGCTGAAACGGCCCGGGAGGTTGATGGTGTAAAAATAATCGCAGCCTGTGATCTCTATGACAGCCGCCTCCGCAGATGCAAAGAGAGATTTGGAGAAGATACATTTACAACGAGCGACTACAGGGAGATTCTGTCGCGCGATGATGTGGATGCCGTAATCAATGGTACAACGGATCACTGGCACGAACAAATTACATCCGATGCACTGAAGGCCGGTAAAGCTGTCTATCTCGAAAAACCAATGGTTCAGCATATAGAAGAAGGGCACAGGCTTATTGAAGTGGAAAAAGAGACAGGTACGCCTCTGATAGTTGGCAGCCAGCGGGTGAGTTCCATTATCTATGAAAAAACCAGGGATCTTCTGCAGGCAGGAGAGATCGGTGAACTCAATTTTGTGGAAGGGTACTGGGACCGGCAATCGGCGATCGGTGCATGGCAGTATTCAATCCCGCCAAGTGCATCACCTGAAAACGTGGACTGGGAGACCTACCTGAAAGATCTTCCAAAGATTCCATTCGATGCAAAGAAGTTTTTCAGATGGAGAAACTATCGTGATTTTGGCACCGGAGTTGCTGGTGACCTCTTTGTACATCTGTTTTCAGGACTTCACCTGATTACCGGTTCGAACGGTCCAAACCGGGTTATGTCAACCGGGGGAATCCGGTACTGGGAAGACGGCCGCGATGTTCCCGATGTGATGCTTGGTATTTATGATTATGCCGAAACGGAACTTCATCCTGCGTTTAACCTGGCACTCAGGGTAAATTTTGCCGATGGCTCCGGCGGCGGACACAAAATAAGATTGATCGGGTCGGAAGGTGAACTTGAAATTGCCGGTAACAGTGTGATTTTGCGAAAATCCAAATTGCCGGAAGCACCGGGAATGTCGATACGGGATTTTGATGAAAAAATACGTGAAGAGTACCAGGAGTATTACGAAGAGAAATATCCGGAAAAAAGGGCGGAGATTATTGAGCCAAGTGAGTTTGTTTACAAAGCACCTGATGGATATAATGACCGTTATGATCACTTTGTGAATTTCTTTGACGCAATCCGGCACGGGAAAAATATCATAGAAGATGGTACATTTGGATTAAGGGCCGCAGGGCCGGCGCTGGCTTCAAATATCAGCCATTTTGAAAAACGACAGGTTAACTGGGATCCGGAAAGAATGGAGGTTTTATAGCTTTATGAGTTAAAGTTAGAAATAATAACGCTGAAAGCTGACAGCCGAAAGCCATATGATTATCATGGTATAAAAATTTTGCATTTTCACTTTTCACCTAAACAGATATCGTAATAATGATGAAATATTTACTTCTAATTTTAATCTCAACATTTATAATCATGGGATGCAGTAACAGTAATGCACAACAGGACTCCGGCGGTGAATGGGAGGTGCTTTTTGACGGTTCCTCAACAGATCAATGGAGGGTATACAACGGCGATTCTTTTCCTGATGAAGGGTGGTCGATCCAGGATGACCTGTTGGTGTTTGAACCACCACAAACCGAAGAGTGGACATCAGAGCTTGACATCATTACAAAAGAGACCTATCAGAATTTTCACCTGAAACTGGAATGGCAGATTTCAGAAGGAGGGAACAGCGGTATTTTTTACGGAGTACTGGAACAGCCGGCGCAGGCAATTTTTTGGTCCGGCCTTGAGATGCAGGTATTGGACAACATCAACCATCCCGACTCCGACCAGGGGGTTGATGGAAACCGAAAGGCGGGCTCGCTATACGATCTGATCCCGGCGAATCCGCAAAATACAAAACCGCATGGTGAGTGGAACCAGGTGGAAATCATTGTGGACGGAGCGAATGTTGAACACTGGCAAAACGGTGAAAAAGTTGTGGAGTTCGAGCGATGGACTCCCGAATGGTTTGAGATGATCCGGAACAGTAAATTTGAATGTCACAACGAATTCGGAAACATCCGGGACGGACATATCGGCCTGCAGGATCACGGTAACGTGGTAAAGTACCGAAACATTGAGATTAAGAGGTTATAAATAATTTCCATCGACACTCGACTGACGAGTGGAATTACCAATTAACCTTGGCATGCGCTGATCACTCGTCTGTCGAGTTTGCACGGGCTGGGTCCACGTGAAGACGCTGGGCAAACCTTAGCACCATCAACTCGCCGGACGGTCTGAAAGTTTTCGGTCTTTGGCAGTAATCATGCCCTCAGTCGTCAGGCGAGGCTGCCATCCCGGTGATTGCCTCAGGCTGAAGGCCTGCAGCAGGTCAGATTAATTTCGTCGGTTGTGTGTGGTTCAGTCATGTTTCGTTGTAATAGCACACAGCCAGAATTGTATATCTCGGTGAATCCGCACCCATCCTGTTCCAGGCCTTCAGCCTGATAATTGGCAGTGGCTCATGATTTTCCGGGGCGTTGCCCCGGTCTGTGTTGCATCAGGCCTTCAGCCTGTCTTTTGACCCAGGTTGGTCGCTCTCGACTGACGAGTGGAATTACCAATTAACCCCGGCATGCCCTGATCCCTCGTCCGTCGAGTTTGCACGGGCTGGATCCAAGTGAAGGCGCTGGACAGATTTCAGCACCATCAACTTGCCGGACGACCTGAAAGTTTTCGGTCCCTGGTGGGTATTTTGCCCTCAGTCGTCAGGCGAGGCTGCCATCCCCTCGACTGACGAGTGGAATTACCAATTAACCTTGGCATGCCTGATCACTCGTCTGTCGAGTTGCAAGGCCTGGATCTACGTGAAGGCGCTGGGCAGATCTCAACACCATCCACTCGCCGGACGACCTGAAGGCTCCCGGTCTCTGGCAGAGATTTTACTCTCAGTCGTCAGGCGAGGCCACAATCCTGAAGATTGCCTCAGGCTGAAGGCCTTTTGCAACTCAGCCCCGGCACGGCTGTGTCGGGGTTTTCGGCGTGGGGTCCAGCCGGGCAGACTGAAGGCCTGCAGCAGGTCTGATTATTTTCGTTGACGTTGTGGATTTCAGGCGGATTCAAAGCGCCAGCCAAATATCACAAGTTACTGATACCCCACACTGATTTCCGGTTTATTATTCAGCGTTTGAAACACAACACAATAGCGCTCGGTAAGTTTTA
>CAYVBJ010000059.1:0-16556 GCA_964449075.1 uncultured Balneolaceae bacterium | reverse complement strand
TTAAAACAGAGCCTGTGAAGCCATTTCTGTCAGCAGTTGATGATGAACTTTTACTTCGCGGGTCCTCTCTCGAAAAGGAACACCTCTCTAACCATCTTTGGCACATGGCTTCGGGGCCGGTTTTTTCTTCTCCTGCCTTTGGATTTGAGGAGCGATTTGAATTTCCGGGTCCCTCTTTCTTTACTGAATTAAATCTCCTGCCCGACAGCCTCCAATCCCGCCGCGTAATCCAGCCGTTTGCCGCCAACTATATCCGCTCACAGCCTTTCGGGCAGCTCGATGGCCAGGTCAGCATCGCTTTTGAGTTTGACCGTTCGGACATAGGTGTGGGAGCTGTCGCTTACTTCAAAAACGGAAGCACAGATTTGATTACCCGGTCCGCATCCAATGGCGGCCGGCACGTTCTGAACACTACCTGGGATTGGGAGGATATTGACCAGATTGCCCTTTCCGTGGTAAATTCCGGCAGATCCACCGGTCTCACGTACAATATTTTTATTGACTCAAAAATACCGGACGAATTTGACCTGGTTCAAAATTTCCCGAATCCTTTTAACCCGGTTACCACCATTCAGTTCGCTTTACCCCAATCCGCTCCGGTGAAAATTGACATTTACAATGCAATTGGCCAGCACATTCAGACCCTGGTTGATCGTGAGATGGAAGCGGGCAATCAGCAGGTGATTTTTGACGGGTCAGGCCTTGCTTCGGGCGTTTATTTTTATCGCCTGGACACACCACAATTTACCGAGACAAAGAAAATGATGTTATTGAAGTGAGTCCTGCAGCCTACTTCATCTTATCCCGGATCACGTCCCCCACCTTGCCGGCCGGAATGCGGTCCTGGCTCATATCATCGCGGTATCGAATGGTAACTGTGTTATCATCAAGGCCATCAAAATCAACCGTAATGCAAAACGGTGTTCCTGCTTCATCGAGCCGGCGATAGCGCTTGCCGATTGATCCCGATTCGTCATAATTCACATTGTACTCCGTGCGCAAATCACTCTCGATTCTATGAGCCAGATCCTGCAATTCCGGTTTTTTGATCAGGGGAAATATACCGGCGGTAATCGGGGCAAGCTCAGGTTTGATTTTCAGAACCGTACGCTTTTCACCTTCCACCTCTTCCTCGCGGTAAGCATCACAGAGAACCATCAGCGTACACCTGTCCAGGCCGATTGAAGTCTCTATCACATAAGGCACATATCTCTTCTGCTCTTTCTGATCAAAATACTCCATCTTCTTTCCGGAGTACTCCTGGTGGCGGGTCAGATCAAAATCGGTCCGGTTGTGAACTCCTTCCACTTCCTGCCACCCGATCGGGAATTTATACTGAATATCGGCTGCCGCACGTGCATAGTGGGCAAGTTTGTCTTCCGGGTGTGGCTCAGCGCGTAAATACTCATCCCGGATTCCCAGCTGCTTGTGCCATTCAAAGCGTTTTTGCAGCCAGAGATCATACTCTTTATCATCACTTCCAGGCTCCACAAAATATTGCATCTCCATCTGTTCAAATTCACGCATTCTGAAAACAAACTGGCGGGCCACCACTTCATTCCGGAATGCTTTCCCCGTTTGGGCAATGCCAAAAGGAATCTGAACACGGGATGTATCCATCACATTTTTATAATTTACAAATATCCCCTGGGCCGTTTCGGGGCGGAGATAAACGATATCATCGTCATCACCCGAAGAGAGCGCACCGAAATTGGATTTAAACATCAGGTTAAACTGCCGTACATCCGTCCACTCAAATGCACCCGATTCGGGTGCCCGGATCTCATTTTCAATAATTATTTCATGCAGATCTTCGCACAATCCTTTTCGAGACCCGGCTGTATCAAGCTGTTCCTGAACCCGGTCTGCTTCATCATCTTTGTCTTTTGATCTCAATTTGGCGATATACTCTTCAACAATCATATCAGCCCGGTATCTCTTTTTGGACTGCTTGTCATCAATCATCGGGTCGTTAAACCCCTCTACATGTCCGCTGGCTTCCCACACTTTCGGATGCATAAAAATTGCGGCATCCAGTCCTACGATATTATCGTGCTTTCGGGTCATCTCCTTCCACCAGTTATCACGAATATTTCGCTTCAGCTCTGCGCCCAGAGGACCGTAGTCGTAAACCGCACCCAAGCCTCCATAAATTTCTGACGATTGGAAAATAAACCCGCGGGCTTTGGAGAGTGAAACAATTTTATCGAGGCTTTCGAGATGTGTTACAGACATGTATTAAAATATTCTTTTTCGGTTGTCAGTTCTTTCAAAATTATCAGGGTCTTAATTCTGCCCGGTGAGACTGTCCAAATGGTATCGTTAACCGCATAAATTATTTAGTTTAATTTAAATCAGGTGTAGTACGAGTTCTTCGTGTTGCTTGGTGTCCTTGAGTCTTCGTGGCAAATAATCCGGTAGTTTACCGCCACGAATCCGCCAGCTGGCAGATTAAAGATTCCAAGAAAACACTTGAATGATTACGCTATTCAAAAATTGCGCAATCTTTTTTAAACAATCTCAACGTGAATCTGCAAAGATAGCAAATTTCTCACGATAGATGAATCTATTGTCAAAATGATTACTTATTTTAGTGAGTTATCGATGCAAATCATGCAGAAGATTATACATTCAAATTATTACAGAATAAAAGCACGCTGAATTCATGCCAAAGTACAATGTCGGCTTACTGGGAGCGACCGGTGCCGTTGGACAAAAATTTATCAAACTTCTCAATCACCATCCTCTTTTTACAATATCCGCGCTTGGTGCTTCATCACGGTCTGCCGGTAAGCAGTACCGCGAAGCCGCTCACTGGATAGAAAATATTGAACTTCCCGAAAAGGCCGGTGCAATCCAGGTTACCGAATGCCTTCCTGAAAACTTTAAAGGTGTTGACTTTGTATTCTCAGGTCTTGATTCCGGTGTTGCCGAAGAAATTGAAGGAAGTTTTGCACGTGCCGGTATCCCTGTCATCAGCAATGCAAAAAACTACCGGATGCAGGATGATGTTCCGCTTTTGGTACCCGAGGTAAATCCTGATCATACGGAGTTGATCCGGCATCAGAATTTTACCAATGACCAGTCGGGCTGGATCGTGACAAATCCAAATTGTGTGGTTATTCCGCTGGTTATGGCTCTCAGGCCACTGCATGACGCATACGGTGTAAAAAGCCTGGTTCTCACTTCCATGCAGGCTGTTTCAGGTGCGGGATACCCCGGCGTTGCCAGTCTCGATATCCTGGGAAATGTGATTCCTTTCATTGGCGGCGAGGAGTCCAAAATTCATACCGAACCCCTGAAGTTACTCGGAACTTTGAACCAAAAGAGTATTCAGTTTGCTTATATACCCATACAGGCTACGGCAACACGTGTTCCGGTTCAAAACGGACACCTGCTATCTATCACAGTCGGACTTGACAAGAAACCATCATCAGAAACAGAAGCTGCAGAACTTTTCAGAAACTGGAAGAGTCCGATTGCCGATCTGGATCTCCCATCAGCGCCCGGATTTCCTTTGAAAGTATACGATGAAGAGCGTTTTCCTCAACCAAAATTGCAGGCCGATTCTGCCGGCGGAATGCAAACAGCAATCGGTCGGATTCGAAAATCGAACGTACTGGATCTTAACTTTGTGACGATGGCACACAACACCATCCGTGGTGCTGCAGGTGGTGCTATACTCAATGCCGAATTACTGGCTGCCCAGGGGTTTCTGGATTAACGTTGATAAGTAACTTTTCCGAATTTCATATATGAGGAACAGATTCCGTATCAGATGCCGCCGGGGAATTGAACAGAGTTACATCCACTTTTTCAATATTACTCAATTTGCTGGTAATCACGGTTTGACGCGGATAGCTTCAAATCGGAATTCATCAATCGCAATCGTGCTATCAGCCGTTCCGCGTCTGCCCGGTACGGCCGTGCAATGTTTAACTTGATCCTTCTTTTCTCAGAACCTGGAATACCAGACGTCAGTTGATCAGTTGCTACTGTCAGAATAATCACAGCCCGGAGCCATCCCCTCTCCCAGTCAATATTTTCCAGATCGCTAACCGGTATTTTTTTTTCGCGCAAATCTCTTTTATAAAAATCCCTGGTATCGCCATTATCAGTTGCATTAAATTTTAGAATCAAGTTCCCGTCACGCACAAGAACTACACCTTTTACAGTTTTAATTCCGAAAAAAGCAGTTACAATAGTAAATGGAACAGCAGTTAGATCCATAATAAGTTTAATTATTTCAAAGTGTTATGCAGGAAAATCCATAGAAAAATAAAATTTAAAAAAGAACTGTAAGGAATCGGTGATTTTTTGTTCATACATACAGAGCAAACAAATTAAAAGAGACGCCGCTTAATATACATGGGAAATGCCCGAGAGATGCATTTCTTAATGTCCTTCCAGGGGATTGGAAATGATTTTTTCCAATCCCCTTTTTTATTATCGCTAAAAAACTATTCATTTTGAGATTTATTATTAAAATAACAATAATCTGTCTTTTCACTCTCCGTCTGTTTGTTACACATTTGGCGGCGCAGACCGTCATCGTAGATGAAGATTTCAGCGAATCAGCTTTTCCTGAAAGTCCTCCCTGGTTTGGAGATACATCTGATTTTGAAATATTCAGTGAATCTGAAAACCAGTTGTTACGTCTACAGGCCGGGCAAGCGGGATCCACTGTTATTACCACAAGTTCAGAAGCCGCTTTCGGAACATGGGAATTTTTTATCCGGCAGGATTTCACGCCATCGAACAGCAATTTTGCCTATGTTTTTCTGATGTCGGATCGCCCGGATTTGGATGGAAACGTAAATGGATATGCAATCAGAACAGGAGAAAGCGGTACACCCAAGAGATTTCGCCTTTTTCGTTTTACGGATGGAAATGCCCAGGAAATACTTACAGGCCGAACTGAAATAACTGAAACCGATTACCGCCTGAGAGTTGAACGAAACATGAATGGCAATTGGACACTTTTTGTTTCGGAAGGATTCAACTCAGAACCCGGGCCTGATTCCGAAACAGTTTTGGACAGTACCCACAACTACTCCTCAAACTTCGGGCTTTGGCTCACCTATACAACAACACGGACTGATCGATTCTATTTTGATGATATACGAGCGGAGGCTGATTTACTTCCCTTTCAGCCTGTTGCGATTGATGTAGTGACGGGCAATCGTCTGCTGGTAACCTTTAACCACCTGGTTAATCCCTCTTCACTGAACAAAAATAATTTCCTCCTGGATGGCCTGAGAAACCCGGATACCGTACAAATGTCTGAGCCGAACCAGGCTGAACTCATCTTCACCGATCCGGTCAGTGAAGAGACACATCTCTTATCAGTTCATAATATCACTGACCGGTTCGGAAATTTGTCCGGCCCGAACAGTGAGCTCTCTTTTGACGTAATCAATCCCTTTTTTATCAAAAGCGCCACCGCCACTGATGACAGAATTGTAAAATTGATATTTTCAGACAGCGTAAACCCAGTAAGCGTCAGTAACGTAAATTTCAGGCTGCAAACCGGTGAATTTCCTGAATCAGTTTCGTTTACATCACCTGATACACTCTTACTTAAATTTGCTGAAGAACTTCCCGGTGGTGAGAACCTGTTGAGTGTTGATAACATCTCCGCTGACTCAGGCTGGGAAATAACCAGCGGCACAATCATCACTTTTTTTAATTTTGATGAATATGAAGTCGGTGATGTGGTTATCAATGAATTTATGTACAGACCGCCGGAAGATATCCCGACATATGTCGAACTTTTCAACAGCAGTAATAAACATCTGAACCTGCAAAACTGGCGCCTGCAGAGACGGCAGGTTTCAAATGAACCCATCCGTATTATTACGGATCAGGAGTTTCTCTTGGAACCTGAAAGTTATTTGGTGATATCTGCTGATACAGCTTCATTAAGAGATATTTTCGGTAACAGGGACTGGTTTCAGTCTGATAATTTTCCGCGCCTGAATGTTGCCTCCAATGACGAAATACGTATATTTACTGAATCAGGTATTCCTGCTGATTCCCTGGAGTACAATCCGGCGCTTTGGGGAGGTGACGGCGTTGCTCTTGAGCGGCTTTCACCGGATGTTCCTGCCCGGTTTGCAGAGAACTGGAGAGAATCGCCAAACCCGCTGCTTGGAACACCGGGCATTCAAAATGAGGCCCCGGTTGATCAAACTCCGCCTGTTTTGGAAAATATGAACGTTGCGGAAGATGGCCGTTTTATACTCGAGTTCAATGAACGTCTGGCTGCCGCAATTGCAGCAGACCTAGACAACTATTCCATTATCCCATCTCCCGGAATCAGTCTGGTTATCGTTGATATCAACAGGGTTACACTGGTTCCTGAACGGGAACTAACCGATGATACACCCTATACGATAACTGTTGAGGATCTCGAAGATCTTTTTGGCAACAAAACCGGGCCTCTGTCAGCATCGGTCCGGTTTTTTGATTTTGGTATGGCTGCGCCGGGAGATCTTGTGGTAAACGAGATACTCTACCGGCCGGCTTCAGGAGGGTTAGAATTCGTGGAGATATTTAACCGGTCGAATCAGACAATTAATCTCACAGGCTGGCAAATCAGCAGCGAAAACAGAAACAGCGTTATCCGGGAGCAGGCTTACATCAGGGCGGGTGATTATGCGGTGCTTTCGCAAAGCGGTGCGGAAATTCAAACGGGAAACAGATTCTTTCAAATCAGCGGCTTTCCATCTTTTCGTATTTCTGGAGATGCGGTAACACTGAGAAGTCCGGAGGGTGCTGTAATTGACTCTCTTTTCTACCGTCCCGCCTGGGGTGGCCAGGTGCCGGGCAACTCACTTGAACGACGCGATCCGGGAGCCATATCCACTGATCCGGCAAATTGGAGCAGCAGCAAAACAGACACCGGGTCAACTCCCGGAGAAGAAAATTCGGTTTTTGAAATAGATACGTCACCACCGGAGGCGCTATTTGCAACCTATTTACCTTCAGAGAACCTGGCAGAAGTGCGTTTTTCAGAATTTGTAAATCTGTTGGATGAAACCATGTTTTTTTTAAACGGATCAAAACTTAGGGCCGAATCTGGTAATGATTTTTCTGTCGTTCATCTCGAAACTTCAAATTTTGAAAGTGGCAAAGAGAATATTCTGAAAATTGAGAATCTGTCTGACTTCCAGGGAAACAGCACTTCGGAAGCCGATCTCATAATTTCACAACCCCTTACACCGGAAGCTGTGATTATCAATGAAATCATGTTTGACCCGATTCGTGATAATTTCGACAATATTCCCGACCAGCCGGAATATATAGAACTTATGAACCGCTCGGACTATACTATTTCACTTGAGGGAATTACAATTCACGACCAGCCTGACGAGAACGGAGAAGTGAGAGAAATGAAGCCTGTTTCGAGCGTAAACAGAAGCATTCCGCCCGGCGGATACGTTTTATTCTATGCTGATGATAATGATGATCGTTTTTCGGAAAGCAGTGTAGCAAAATTTTTTGAATTGAATGGAGACCAGTCACCTTTCGCATTGCGATTTGACAGGTCAACATTGAGTCTGCCCCTTTCGGGCCGGCCTGTTTTTTTAAGTGACAGTACCGGAATTACTATTGATGTTGTACGCTATTCAGACGATTGGCACAATCCCAATATTATTGACACAAAGGGGATATCACTTGAAAGAATTAACCCCATACCGGAGAGCAACGACCCCGCAAACTGGGGTTCAAGTTCATCAAGATTGGGTGGCACACCTTTACAGCAAAACTCCCTGTTTCAAAATCCTGTGCTGGAAAGTTCTAACCCGGGATTAACATTTGAACCCAATCCCTTTTCACCCGATGGTGACGGGCAAAATGACAATCTCTTTATACGCTACAAACTGGATGAACCCGACTATATGATGCGTGTACGGATTTACGATCGATATGGCCGCCTGGTCCGGAAACTGGCCGATACAGAGATTGCCGGACTGGAAGGAACCTTGCTTTGGGATGGCCATCGCGATAACGGGCAGCTTAACCGGGTAGGTATTTATATCGTGCTTTTTGAAGCTTTTAACAGTGCAAACGGATCAAGCCGCACATTTAAAGAGACTGTGGTGATTGCCAGGAAAATGAAATAAACCAGGATTTATCAGCAGTCCTCTAACTGCTCACCACACCGGCTGCTTCTTCAAGAAGGTCAATAAGCAGCGGAATAAATGATTCATGCTCAGGCTTCATGAATACACTACGGAGAATCGTAACTTCATCAGAATCTTTTTTGTATCCGGGAAACTTTCTCAGAAATGTATCAGCCGGTACTTTGTAAAGACTCAGGTAAAAACCAATCTCTTCCTGATTCATCCCGTATTGAAATATCTTTCTGCTCATTTCGGAAATTGAAGAGGTGCTTTTTTTTACAGGTTCAGGGAAATAGGCAACAATATCAAGATCCGGTTTATGAAAGTTCGTAAAAGAGCTTCCTTTTTCGATTCTGTTATAAAAAAACATCGCAGCTCTTCTGCAGGATTTTAATATCTCACCCAACCCTGAATCCTGTTTCAGGGGAAGTAGTTGAAGTGTTGCCCAGAGAGCCGCCGCTGAAGCACCGGCCCGCGAGCACTCAAGACTGATCTCTCCAAGATGAAGATCATCTGAAGTAAAGTAGGTATAGGGGGAGTCATGTTTGTAATACTTACCTACAGCAGGATCTTTGAATAACACCGATCCGCAACCATATGGCTGCAAGCCGTGCTTGTGCGGGTCTATTACAACACTGTCTGCTTCGCTGAATCTTTTCCATGCCTCATCTTCAATCAGCCCGCTGCCTTGCAAAAGTTTAAAGAAACCTCCGTAAGCGGCATCCAGATGAATACGGATTCCTTCTGATATAGCCAGGTCTGCCAGGGAGTGAACCGGCTCTACAATTCCCAGACCTGTGGTACCAGGGGTAATAACCAAAGTTCCTATTTTATCCGAATTTTTTTGAATAAACGTGTGATCAGGTATTCCGTTTTCATCAACCGGCACTGTAATGTGTTCTATCCCCAGTATCCGGCACACACGGCTATGCGTGTAATGTGCATTGGCACTCGAGGCAACTGCTTTACCCGGATGAATTTCCCGTGAGATGTAGAGCGCTTCGAGGTTGGCAATAGTACCTCCGGATGTAAGATGTCCGAGAAAGTCACTGCCGTAACCGACCATTCCGGCTAGCGAAGCTGTCACTTCCTTTTCCATTTCGGAGGTGGGCGGACCGCCATCGAGTGCGTGATTATTCGGGTTGATCGTCATGGCAAGAGTGTAGGCGAGCCATGCAACGGGATGCGGCGGTTTCAGCATCTGTCCGGCGTAACGGGGATGGTGAAAGGGGTAATTGCCTTTCAGCCTCTCAGTAAATTCTGAAATGAGATTGTCCGGAATCTCAGGATATCTGTTTTCCTGCTCTTCACCGAACGACTCTCTCCAGCTGTCGAGCTCACTGAGAGCTTTTTTTAATTGATTCAGATATACACTGTAGTTATTCAAATCCTGCGATTATAAAAGGCTGAATGCAATTCCAATTGAGAGCACCTGTGCCAGCTGCACTTCTTTTGAGAAATCATCATCATAAACAAGGTCGAACTGTAGTGACGCATCCATAAAATTGTTGATTTTACCCAAAATAACATTTGAAAAATAGACATCCGTACTTGACACTTTTCGCTCTACATTGGTGAAACTTTCAACATTTGCAGAGTACGTCAGATTTTCTGCCAGGCCGTATTCGAAATAGATTCCTATATTTAAACCACCTTCAAATAGCATATTATCACCAGGCGACAGGCCATAAAGAGGACCAAGACTGGTATCTGTAACAATTGTCTGTTTGAGGCCGGCACCAATCTCAACTCCGTAAAAATCAGTCGGAGCATAGGCAATACCCGCATTCTGAGACAGATAAGCGGGAGCAAAAAATTTGGATTGAAGAATATCTTCACCTTCAGGTCCCGCGTCATAGTCAAACCCCTGGTCAAATTGAGTTTTTAAATTAATATTACCAAACAATTTAAAATCTCCATTATCTTCACTCAAATCATAGATAAACCTGTTTCTGATATCTATACGATCATCTGTTTTCCGGGTTCCTTCGTCTTCAATTTTAGCTTTTCCGTATCTTGTATTCATCAAGAAACCGTAGCCAAACCGATCATTCTTTTTCCTTGCTACAAAAGTTGATCTCCCTGTAACACTGACTGTATTAACACCGCCCCTGGCCCAGTTTGAAAAGGAGGCCTGGGATCCGTTTGCGCCTGCATTCCAATTTAAATGCCAGCCGGCACTGAGTGTATCTTCAAAAACAATTGTTTCCTGTGCCCGTGCAAAAGCAGCTGTAAAAAACAGAGCTGTAAAAAGTGATAGTCTCTTCAGGTTCATTTATCTCCTCAGTTCAATTAGTTAGTTAGTTATTAAAATTGCTTTTTCTGGTTCCATTCCTTCAAACTCAAGCTTCACGTGTTCATTCAATTTTGTTGGTACTTTAATTCCCGAAACAGATGCATGAACCGGTACTTTTCTGTGTCCGCGGTCAATTAATACAGCAGTATAAACAGCACTTTTTTCTTCGAGATTGTGTAAATTTTTAATTGCTTTAAACATCGTTTTACCGGAGAAAATCACATCGTCAACCAGAAAAGTGGCTAGATTGTTCCCCTGATATGTTTCGGGCATGCCGGGAACAGCTTCGGGTTCTTCATCAATACGATACTGTAATAAAGAGCAGGAACTCTTTCCCTCTGATTTCTCTATGATTGATTGAATTTGTGAAGCAATGCAGTATCCTCTTTGATTTAAACCGATTAATACAATATTGCTTCCATGAGACATTTCAAGAATTTGATAAGCTATTCTTTCAATGGTTCTTGTTAAACGGCTTTTGCTCATCAATTCAATTTCCATGTTTCCGCAATTTATCTGTCAGTTTTAAAAATGTGAAAAAGAATTTATTAATAATACTGTTTATTATTCAATCTATCGATTATTTTATTTGAAATGTAACAGAAAAAATCGATGAGCAGCCACAATTCAAAATACAGGGAAGAACTGATACAGTGGATTTGGGAAAATCGAAAATTCCGGCAATCCGGCTTGTCTCTTATCGATGGCTCTGCTTTAAAAATCATTGATACCGGTGTTCTGAATCACGGAAGCGGTCCCGATTTCACCTCTGCAAAACTCAGAATCAATGATCTTTTACTGTATGGGAACATTGAAATTCATACAGATGAAGAGCACTGGTTTGGCCATTCTCACAACCTTGATTCAAACTACAATTCAGTTATTCTTCATGTTGTTTTCAATCTGTCAAAAAGTGGCAGGAGAGCTGTTCGCAAAGACGGAACAGAACCATTAACATTTCACCTGGCTCCGGCAATTGAAAAACCTCTTCACCAATTACTCACAAATAGCAGGAAACAGGGTATTGAGTGCGGCGGAAATATCTCCTTTATTAACCAGGAAGTATTTTATGAGCAGATTCAAAAAGCAAAAAGAGAGTATTTCAGTTTTAAGGCCGCCCAATTGATGGAGTATTATGATCCGGAATTGGTACCATCTGAAGCCTGGAAAAAGATGTTCATCATATCGCTCTATGATCATTTTGGAATTCCGCGGAATCGAAAAGCGATGGTTGCACTTGCAAAAATGATCTTAGATGATGCCAATTTTCAGCTCCCCGTAACGGCTACTGAATTTATTTCATATGCTCAGAATCTTGCATTTAGCAAACAGTACGAACATATATGGATTTCCACCGGTATGCGGCCTTCGAGCCGCCCTGAGAAACGCATCAGACAGGCTGCTGCCCTGCACCATCAGATCGTACAAACCCCGACAGATAAAATTCTCAGGGAGGGCACTACATTGTGGCAAGAATGGAGAAAAACTCTTATCCATCAGCTTAAGTGCGGGTCTCAAACCGACAATTTGTTAAAGTACACAGTTTTTTATCCGTCTCTTTTTGTTCTTGGAAAACTTTTCTTTTCAAATGCCCTGGTTCAATCATCCTTTGATGCCTGGAAGCAGGGAAATATCAGGATACCCTCTTCAATAAAAAACGAGTTTGAAAAAGCAGGTTTCAAAACAGATAAGACCAAAGGAAATGCAGGATTGATTCATCAGTATAAGAGATACTGTCTCGAACAGAAGTGTACAGAATGTAAACTATTTAAAAAAGCCTTTCACTCTTGATTGATAAGAAATGACTTTCTATCTTTGGAGTCTGTCAAATTACCGAATTGCCCGGTCGTCTAATGGCAGGACAGCTGGTTTTGGTCCAGTCAGTGGGGGTTCGAATCCTCCCCGGGCAACTCATCATTCATACGAAAAGATGCCAGGGCGGTCATTCTTTCTATTTTATAACCAATTGATTTTCCATACACTTGGATACACCACTTGCCATATTTGCCGGGCGCAGTAACGTTGCATTAGCGAGAGCCATAGCTGAGAGTTATGGAACTCACCTGGGAAATACTACAATTAAATCTTTTTCGGATGGTGAACTCTATGTTAAATATGAGCAAAGTATTCGCGGTGAAGATATATTTATTGTGCAGTCAACACCACCGCCCGGAGATAATATTATGGAGCTGCTTCTTTTGCTGGATGCAGCAAAGCGGGCTTCTGTAAAACGTGTTACAGCAGTAATGCCTTACTTTGGATATGCCCGGCAAGACCGGAAAGATCAGCCCCGTGTATCCATCGCCTCTAAATTAATGGCAAATATACTTGTGGAAGCGGGCGCCGACAGAATTCTGACCATGGATTTACATGCAGCCCAGATTCAGGGATTTTTCGATATCCCCCTCGATCATCTCTACGCAAGCAGAATATTTATTGATTACTTTTCTGAAAACTCAATAGATAACCTGGTTGTTGTAGCACCTGATGTTGGAAGTTTAAAAATGGCACGCTCCTACTCAAAAAGACTGGGTGCCAGCCTTGCATTTATTGATAAACGACGCCCGAAACAGAATGTAGCCGAAGTAATGAATATTATCGGTGAAATAGAAGGAAAACACGTATTGATAGTTGATGATTTGGTCGATACAGCCGGCACTCTTACAAATGCTGCAGTTGTTTTAAAAAAACGCGGTGCTCTTAGTATAAAAGCAACATGCACGCACCCTATTCTGTCCGGTCCGGCATACCAGCGTATTGAAGATTCACCCATAGATGAATTATTGGTAACTGATACAGTGCCATTACGAAAACCATCACAAAAAATAAAGGTCTTGAGTGTAGCAGGTATATTTGCAGAAGCCATTCAGCGAATACATACCAATGATACAATTAGTGCACTTTTTGATGATTAATCAATAATAGTAATACAATGAAGAAACCAGAGATTTACGAACTTGAAGGAATAAAAAGGGAAACAGGAAAAAAAACGTCATCGCAATTGCGTGATGAGTTGCGCATACCTTCCGTATTGTACGGCCCAAAAGTAAAAGAGAATATCCATTTTTCAATTTCTGAAGCAGATATTGACAAAATATTATCTGTCAGCCAGACAAAATTACAGAATCTGAAAATTGACGGAAAATCTTACGATACACTTTTAAAGAATGTTGAATTTGATCCTGTATCCGATCGGGCACTTCACGCTGATTTTTATGTGCTGGATGAATCAACGATGGTTAGTCTGAAAGTGCCGATTCGAATAACCGGCAGTGCCAAAGGAGTTGTGGAAGGAGGCGGACGTGTTTATCAGGCCCTGAGAATCATCAGAATTAAAGTTCTGCCGGAAAAAATTCCGGCCATGTTCGAGGTTGATATTTCCGATCTTGATATTGGTGATTCCGTTCATGTCAGCGAATTGAAAATGGAAGGAATTGTACCCCTTGATGATCCTTCGCGAACTATTGTAACAATTACTCCGCCTAAATCTGAAGCACTCTTTGAAACTGCGATTGAACCTGAGGAAGAAGAACTTGAAGAAGGCGAATTAGAATTGGCTGAGGGTGAAGAAGTTCCTGAAGGTGAAGAAGCTGCTGCTGAAGAGACAGAAGAAGAAAGCAAAGAATAAAAACAAGGCGTCTGAAAAGCGGGTACTATGGCTTTAATTGCAGGATTGGGGAATCCGGGGAAAGAGTATTCAGGTACACGCCATAACATCGGTTTCGATCTTGCTGATCGCATTGCCGGTATACTGTCAATTAATTTCAAGCCGGGAAAAGGTGCTTATATGGTTGCTGAAGGTCGTTTTAAAAGCAAAAAAGTAATTCTTTTAAAACCGACCACCTTTGTTAACAGAAGCGGGACAGCCTTGCGAAAGGCCATTGCCGAGTATAACATACAGCCTGAAGAGAGCCTTGTCTGTTACGATGACCTTAATTTACCGGTGGGAACCATACGGCTCCGGGAAAAAGGAAGCGCAGGCGGGCACAACGGGATTGCCGATATTATTGAAAAGATTAAGACAGACCACTTTCCCCGTCTGCGAATTGGAATTGGAAATGAATTTCCTAAAGGGAAACAGTCAGAATTTGTACTTTCACCTTTTGAACGAAAAGAAGAGCCGTTGGTAAAAGAATCTCTGGAGCTTGCAGAAGAGGCTGTTCTTCTGTTTATTCGTGAAGGAATTGTGAAAGCAATGAACCAATACAACTAATACCAAACAAACACTACCTGCTAACTGAAAATACAATTACAAATATTATGGTAACTACAATTTTATACCTGATTCCGGTAGCCGGAATCATTGCCCTGCTATTCACTTATGTAAAGTCTGCCTGGGTATCTAAACAGGATGTGGGAACTGAAAAGATGGCTCGAATAAGCACAAACATTGCTGAAGGAGCAATGGCTTTTCTGAAGGCTGAGTACCGTGTTTTGAGCATTTTCGTGATTTTTGTTGCAGTACTGCTTGGAATTCACGGATCAATGAATCCGGAAACCTCCTCCCCCTTTGTAGCACTCTCTTTTGTTGTAGGTGCCATCTGTTCAGGTCTTGCAGGCTTCATCGGAATGAAAGTAGCAACCAAAGCCAACGTCAGAACTACCAATGCAGCAAGAACCAGTCTTGCCAAAGGATTAAATGTTGCCTTTAACGGTGGTTCCGTAATGGGAATGGGCGTTGTAGGTCTTGGCGTACTCGGCCTTGGCCTCTTATTCTTGCTATATACGAACATGTTTGGACTTGAAGTTCAGAATATTCAGCAAGTTCTTACAGTAATAACAAGTTTTTCATTCGGTGCTTCATCTATTGCACTGTTTGCAAGAGTCGGTGGCGGAATTTATACAAAAGCTGCCGACGTAGGTGCTGATCTTGTGGGTAAGGTAGAGGCCGGAATTCCGGAAGATCATCCTCTTAACCCCGCAACAATAGCAGATAACGTGGGCGACAACGTCGGTGATGTTGCCGGGATGGGTGCCGATCTCTTTGAATCTTATGTGGGATCTATCATTGGTACTATGGTTCTCGGTGCTGCATTTATGGGCCTCGGCGGCTATGAAATTGGTAATGATTTCGGCGGACTAAATGCAGTGCTGCTTCCGCTGGTTCTTGCAGGAGTTGGAATTATAGCATCAATTATAGGTACATTTTTTGTGAGGGTAAAAGAAGGCGGCAATCCCCAAAAGGCATTGAATACAGGTGAATTTATTTCCGCTCTGCTAATGCTGGTCGCATCCTATCTGCTTATCAACTGGATGTTGCCTGATACATGGGTATTTAATGAAATTACATATACTGCAATGGGTGTATTCTGGGCAACCATTTTCGGACTCGCTGCCGGGCTATTGATCGGGTTGATAACAGAATATTATACCGGAACCGATACAAAACCTGTTCGGGGAATTGTAGAACAGTCGGTAACAGGTTCTGCAACCAATATTATTGCAGGCGTGGGTGTTGGAATGATATCCACTGCCATACCTATCGTTATAATTGCCACTGCCATCCTCGGAGCACATCACTTTGCAGGCCTCTATGGAATAGCCATTGCAGCAGTTGGAATGCTTTCAAATACCGGTATTCAGCTCGCCGTTGATGCATACGGACCCATTTCTGATAATGCAGGTGGTATTGCCGAAATGGCGGAGTTACCCCCTGAAGTACGTGAACGTACAGATAAGCTGGATGCTGTTGGAAATACAACGGCAGCCATCGGCAAAGGATTTGCCATCGGCTCTGCAGCTTTAACCGCACTTGCCCTGTTTGCTGCTTTTATCACAGCTTATAATACAACCAATCCCGGTAGTATGATCACTTCAATTGATGTGACAACACCAACGGTAATGGCATCCCTCTTTATCGGTGCAATGCTTCCTTTCCTCTTTTCAGCTCTCTCCATGAAGGCGGTCGGCCGCGCCGCAATGCAGATGATTGAAGAGGTTAGACGACAGTTTAAAACCATCCCTGAACTTTCTGAAGCATTAAAAGCAATGACAAGAAATGAAGGCAAAACAATGGAAGAGTGGAGTACTGAAGACCGCAAAATATTTGATGCTGCCGATGGAAAAGCAGAATTTGCCAAATGTGTTGAAATATCAACCACGGCTTCAATTCGCGAGATGGTTGCCCCGGG
>CAYVBJ010000058.1:0-17419 GCA_964449075.1 uncultured Balneolaceae bacterium | reverse complement strand
TAAGAACATCCATTGCCCGCCGCTTTAGCGGGGGGATTTTAGGTGGCAGCCAATCTAAAGCCATCGGGTCGTTAACTTGCCAGGATTTGGATAGTGAATCCGATGGTTATGGGAATGGTTTTTTTTTGCGAACACTTCCCGTCCATCCCTCGGTATGGATCAGGGCGTTGATCGGGTTCCTGCCTCGGGATCTCCGTTACGCCGCCAAGTGGGTTACCTTTTTCCATCTGCGCCTCCTGGCGGTCTTGGTGGTTCACTCCCTGCAAGATCGAAATTCAAAGAAGATTTTAACCGCGGAGAACGCGGGGAGGCGCAAAGGGTTTGAATAGCTATCGAATCTTTATTGGCAACATTAGTAAATATTGTTGCTATCTTCAATGTGCGAGGCTCTTCTCAATTCACTATTTTCAGACAAAAAGGAGATCCTGTCATTAATAATATATTTCATGCAGGGCAGTAAGAATCAAAATCATATGCTCAATTTTATAAAAGACAACATGAAACCAGATTTACTGACGCACCTGCAGCCGTCCTGCATTCTATTAGATAAATCGGCACTTGAATGCAATATCATGTACTTAAGACATATTGCAGGTCCGGATGTGAGAATATCATCCGTAATAAAAGGAAATGCATACGGCCACGGCATTGACAAGTTTTTACCCCTGGCTGAAAAGTTCGGGATCAATCACTTTTCAGTTTTCAGTGCTGATGAGGCCTTTATGGCGCTGAGTGCAAAAAAAAACAGTGATACACGAATCATGCTCATGGGAATGATCCGTGACAGCGAACTGGCGTGGGCGGTTGAAAATGATATTGAGTTCTATGTATTTGAAAAAGGCAGGCTTGAGGCTTCGGTCAGGGCATCAAAAAAGAGAGGCAACAGAGCAAAAATCCACCTGCAGATAGAAACCGGTATGAACAGGCTTGGATTTAAAGAGTCGGAGGTGAGTGATATTCTCAGCTTTATCAGTAAGAATAGGGAATATCTTGAACTGACCGGTGTATGCACCCATTTTGCCGGTGCTGAAAGTGTGGCCAATCATGTGCGGGTGCACAACCAGTTCGAAATTTTTAAAAGAGTGGTTGAAAACAGCCGAAAGCAGTTTGGTTTTATTCCCTATGCACACGCCTCGAGCTCTGCAGCTCTTCTTACCTACCCCCAAATGCGTTTTGATATGGTTCGGGTTGGTATTGCGCAGTATGGCTTCTGGCCGAGCAGCGAAACCTACATGCACCGGCTAAAGCAGAGAGAAAATAAAACCGAAGATCCGCTGAAACGGGTAATCAGCTGGAAAAGTGAGGTGATGAGTACCAAATGGGTGGACGCCGGTAAATTTATCGGGTACGGAAATGTTTTCTTGACAAACCGCAAAACCCGGATTGCCACGGTACCCATCGGCTATACTCATGGATTTGGCCGGAATCTGACAAATACAGGCTATGTGCTGATACGGGGAGTGCGCGCACAAGTAGCCGGGCTGGTTAATATGAACATGCTAACCGTAGATATCACAGACATTCCCGGCGCACAAAAAGGGGATGAAGTCGTAATCATCGGGAAACAGGGCGGACAGGATATATCGGTGGCGTCATTTGGGGAGATGAGTAACAATCTGAACTACGAGATTCTTACAAGATTACCGAATGAAATCCCGAGGATTGTGGTGTAATTACCCAACCCTATGAAGAATTAACAGGTGCCAAAATGAAATTTATATATAATTATGCGTACAGTGAGTAGCTTAAACTAACTAAAGAGTTTCATCTAACTTATTGATTCTAAAGGGATATTTGTGAATATTGATAATGTAATTTTACCAATGCATTAAAAGAGTCTTGTTTCTTTTTGTTAATAGTCTTAGACTCTGTAAATACAAATAAGTGATAGAAGTGGTATAAAAAGAAAATAATGATGTCATATATAGATGGATTGTCTGCGCAACCTATATTTATTCCAAAATATCATATTTAGGCTGTATACTTGCAATTTACATATATTTCATTCAATTTCTTTTTACCTAAAATTATGTTATTGTAAACTCTGTCAGTGAAAAGAACTTCCGGCAGTAAACTTAAACCAACCAATGCAAACACACACAAATGAGGTTATCTATGTTTAGAAAGCTACTTTCATTTGCCTTAGTAGGACTGTTTACAGTCTCAATGGCATATGCACAGTCAGCGACTATTACTGGTACTATCAGCGATTCACGTACAGGTGAAGAGTTGCCAGGTGCCAATGTTTTAGTTGTGGAATTGAATAGAGGTTCAGCAACGAATATTGAAGGTGAATATGAAATCAGTAACGTTCCATTTGGAACTTATACATTCAGAGTCACTTTTATTGGTTACAGAACCCTTACACAAACAGTTGAAATTAACTCAGCAGAGGAAACATTCGATTTTGAAATGCGCCAGGATTTCACAGATCTGGATGAAGTTGTGGTATCAGGTATTGCATCGCAAACTTCAAGAGCCGTTTCCCAGGTTGCTGTGTCAAAAATAGATGCTGAAAGGCTCCAGGAGTCAAACCAGTATCAAAATATTTCTCAGTTGCTCACAGGTAAAGCTGCCGGAGTATCCATAAGTCCTGCATCCGGAAACCCGGGTGGTGGTATTCGTTTCAGGGTACGATCAGGTGGTGGTCTTGGCGGAGACGGTCAGCCAATTATCTACATTGACGGAACCCGTGTTGACAATGCGCAGGTTACCGGATTTGGCGTTGGCGGCCAGGGAATTGGTGTTCTCTCCGATCTTAACCCTAACGATATTGAGTCTGTTGACTTCCTGAAAGGTCCTGCAGCTGCAGCTCTCTACGGAACCAGTGGCTCCAACGGAGTTGTGCTCATTACAACCAAATCAGGGCGTAATGTTGCCCGTGACCAGGTTCAGGTCAATGTTCGCTCCATTTATGGTTTGAACATGAAGCAGCACAGTTTCTCCAGGCTTGGTATTTTGAGTGCTGAAGAAGCTGATGAAGTGATTGATGGTAATGCATTTTATGACAACACGATTAGTGTAAGCGGCGGAACAAGCACCGTTCGTTACAGCACGAACCTGAGTCAGCGGTATGAGGAAGGTCTCGGGCCGGATAATACGCTAGACCGTCAGAGTTTCCGTGGAAACCTGGAAGCATTCCCGAATGAAAAGCTTACAGTGAGTGTCAATACAAACCTGACACTGAATGAAATTGCCAGGCCGCAAAATGATAACAACATATTTGGATACCTTGGTAACCTGATTCTGGCTCCGGGTGGAAGTACCTTTATCTTCACCCCTGAAGAAGCCATCAGGGAAGGAATCGAGGATGAAAATAATGTAAACCGGTTTGTTGGATCTGTAGCAGCTACCTTTACGCCTATTCCCGGCTTAAATATTTCCGGGTCTATAGGATATGACGGTGGTAATTTCCGGCAGACGCAGTTCTTCAGTCCAAATTTCGGCTTTGCCGGTATTATAAACGGTGAAAGAACAATCTTTGAAAGAATTAACCGTCAGTTCACCTATGATGCGAATGCCTCCTACACCTACAACATTACTCCTGACTTTCAGGCCACATCAGTAGTAGGAACGCAGGTTTTTAACAGGAAACTGTGGTCATCATTTTTCGTAAAAAATGACTTTCCTTCCAGTGCAATTAAAAACGTAGGATCCGGAGCTGAATTTATTGACGGTGATGAAGGATTTACTCATGTAAGAGAGGCAGGTGTATTTTCGCAGCATGATTTTGCTTTTAAAGACACCTATTTCTTCTCTGTTGGTGGCCGGGTTGACTTTGCAAGTGCAATCGGTGCCGATGCTCCTGCAATTTTCTATCCGACAGGCCGTGTTTCAGTACGGCTGGATCAGTTCGACTTCGTTCCAAATACATTTGAATTATTTAAATTCCGTGCTGCCTATGGTGAAACAGGGCAATTGCCTGGAATTTTTGATGGTGTTAACCTTCTGTTTGGTGCATCAGCTTTTGCTGTTGGCCGTGGTTTGACCATTGAAGAGGTTGGAAACCCGGACATTGAGCCTGAACGAGTGAAAGAATTTGAAGTTGGTCTTGATCTTGACTTCTTAGAGCAATATGGTCTTGAGTTTACATACTATCGCCAGTGGGCCAAGCAGTCAATCATTGAATTCCAGGAAGCTCCTTCAACAGGACTCACATTTGATGATACACCCATAAATGTTGGTGGAATTAATGGTTGGGGATTTGAAGCCGGATTAAGCGGTTCACCAATTGTCACCAGGAATACGCAACTGGATCTCAATCTGCTATGGTCGTACCAGTGGAATGAAGTACAAGATCTTGGCGGGGCCCAGGCAATTTTTGATGGATTCGATGTGAACGTGATTGATGAGGGTCTGCCTCGTTCAGCTTTTTTCGTGAACGAAGTAAATGGTGCCCTACGGGATGACAACGGTGATGTTGTACTTCGTCCAAATGGACTTCCAGCACCAAACGTATCAGCAGAAAGAGAATTCCTTGGGGTTCCTTTTCCGGAACACAATGGATCGTTTTCAATTAATTTCCGCTTTCTCCGAAACTTCTCTCTCTATCAGTTATGGGATTGGCAGCTTGGTCTGAGCGTCTATAACAATACACGTATCTTCCAGATACTGTTTGGAAATGATCAAGGATTTACTGACGCTACTGAAGCTTTTGCAGCGGCAACGCCCGGAACAGAAGAATTTGACAGGCTTGCTGATGAAGTTGCGAACCTGGATGCGCGGTTCGATGGCAATTTTATTGAAGATGCCGATTTCATAAAATTGAGAGAATTAAGTTTAAGTTACAACTTTACAGATGCGATCAATCGCACATTCCTCTCAAATTCAGTTCGAAATCTTTCTCTTGGAATATCCGGCAGAAATCTGCTGACATTTACCAAGTATAGCGGAATCGATCCTGAGGTAAACTTTACCGGTGCACGAAGTGCTACTCAGGGAGCTGACTTCCTGACACTTCAGACACCAAGAGTCGTTTCAGCAACTCTTAATGTTGGATTTTAATTAATCACTCTTAAAAAATATTTTCCAATGACACATTTAAAATTAATAGTAATTATGACAACACTCCTTGCCGGCTTACTTCTACTGCCGGCATGTGAGGACTTTGTACAAGGTGTGGATGACCCGATTGATACGGCGAATCCGGCATCAGTACAGACCGAAGATCAGATGCAGTTCTTCATGGACGGTGTGCGCGGACGTTTTCATATCACACATGATGTGACTGTTGTAATTGCGGAAGGCTTATCGGATGCACTTGTTTTTGACCAAAGAGCAAGTGATGCAACATTTCCGACATTCCGCGATATAGATGAGGGTGATATTGTGCCCGATAATAACAGTGTAGATGGTCCATTTAATCAAGTTGGACGAGCCCGCTTTTTAGCGGAAGAGCTGTTAACAACTGCTGCTGCTATCGATTTCGAAGATGCTGATCTTGAACGTGAAGTAACATTTACCGGAAATATCTACAGTGGTTTATCTTACTTCTATTTTGCAAGCTACTACGGACTCACTCCGGATCAGCAGGGATCTCCGGTTGACGGCGGACCCTTCCAGAGTGCACCTGAACTGTATGCTACTGCAATCCAAAAGTTCACAACTGCGCTGAATAATGCACCGAGTGCTTATTTTGAACGTGTAGCGAATTCACTCATAGGCAGAACTCATGTATATTTGGGTGATTTCGGAACTGCACAGTCTTTCCTCGAAGCAGGATTGGTTGCAGGTGATGCGCCTTTTCAGTCGGAACATAGCCTGGAATCCCAAAATGCATTTAATGCACAAGCGGGACGCAGCCGTAATCAGTTTACAGTTGATCCGAGATTTGCTGATTTCATAGATGAAAATCCTGAAGAAGCGAACAGAATCCAGATTGAAACCCTGCCTGAAGGCGAGCTGGCTGCAGGATTTGAAGATGCGATCGTGTGGCGTCAATTTAAGTATGAAGCTCCGGATAATATCGATATTATCTCATGGCAGGAAAATAATCTCTTGCTTGCAGAACTGGACCTTCAGGGAGTTGGCGTCGGTTCAACTGCCCGTGAGCTGATTGATGAAGTTCGCGTAAGCCATGAAATCAGTCCATTGGATGCCGGTGCAACCGTTGATATCGATCTTCTTTTGGAAGAGCGTGACAAAGAGCTCTGGTTAACTGCAAACAGACTAATTGACCAGCGAAGATATGACCGGTGGCATTTAGGTGCCGGAACATGGCAATGGTTCCCGATTACCCAGAACGAAAGAAATGAGAACGAAAATCTCTAAGTCTTGATATAGAGATTATCATTTGAGGTAATCATTAAATTTAAAGCCGTTACAATTCTTTGTAACGGCTTTTTTTATTGCCAGTATTTTTTGAGGCAAGAAATAAGCACAGAGAGTAAATTGTATTTTGGCATTTCACCACCCGTAAGAATTCTGGTTCTGGAGGAACCAGAAGGTAACGGATATTTGATAATCCCACACAAAACGCTTCCCTTAACTATAGTCGGTTTGATTTTTTGGTATGGGATTGGTTTTGTATTCGGTCTTCGCTATGCCGGCGATGATGTCACCATTGATGGTTCATTTGTTTCACAGATTTCTACTCCTGACAAAAGCGGGGGCATGCTCCGTATTGTTAATAGTGTTCTTATCCGGGCTGTTCTGGTATTCTGCATTGAGGCAACCGGTAGTAACAATACCTGTGCAATTCAAATAGACCCATACTATCTGCGATCCCGCAGACTGTAGGTCTGATACAGTTTTCTCGTTGAGTCATTAAAAAATAATTTTGTAATGACTCACGATTACGAGCCATTGTTACATTTAACTTAACAGTTAATGATTGAAATTTACCAAAATATTCATATACGCTGCATTCTGATAACAAGACTTTAAACAAATCTGCCTGTAGCAGACCTTCAGTCTGATTGGGAAATATTATGATCATTTCCCGACACAACCGTGTCGGGGCAGTATTGTGTCAGCTTTCAGCCTGTTTTTCGTAGGTTTCAGATTGTGGCACCCGGCCAAAAAAATTATAAATAACAGGCTAGATGTTTTTTACTGATAGATAAAATGTGATTTTAAAAAGTGTAGAAACTGGGAAAATCTAAGTGATGTCGGACGGGGTCATTCAGCTATACGAAATTCAAGTATTTTATCGATTGTTCTGCCGGTTTCTGTTTCCTTAAAGTTTAAGATTAGTTCGTACTTACCCGGTTCGAGAGGCGGAATTTCAAATTCAAGAACTTCAGAAAAGTGCGGTTCACCTGAAACGAATTCTATGACATTTGCAGACTCTTCTGTAGTTCCGTTGCCCACTAAAGAACTCAAAAAACCGTTCTTAGATGAAATATCATATTCAAGTGTGAAAGGATACATTGAACCTGCTTTTGCTATGTTATATACTTCAAAATTGACAATAATGCTGCTGCCATATGGAAAATTATAATCGGACTCATATCCGAAGCCTATCGTATTGTAAGTTACAGACATATCAGGCAGACTGTATCCCAATATTATATCACTGACGGCAAAATTTGAAAATCGTGACTCTTCAAACGGATTTAACTCAGCCTTTTGTTTATTTACAGCAAAGATCTCTCTCTGAAGAGGACCAAATTTAATTACTTCAGGGTCTGTATTTTCAAGCTTGGTATTTATTACAGTTGTACTTGAAACAGGGTCAGAATAGTGGTTTAGGTAAGTAACGACTTTTCCAGGCAGATTAAAGAGGTTATCTGAGTTAAAGTGATAAAACTTGCTACTCCTAAATTTTTCATTCCATTGATTATCGTATGAATTTACTTCAAAGAATAAATCAAGAGATTTATCTGGATAATCAATATCAGGGTTCATTAAGTAATAGGCTATCTGATTTTTGGGCTCAGCCTGAATAACAGTTTTATAGTAAGGTGCTTTTTTTACTGTGTCATAAAAGAGGTAGTGTTTATAATTGACTCCAAGTTCAGCCATTTCATCAATGAAGGAAGACTCGTATTGAACATCAGTATAGTTTGTATTTTTGAGTTTAACTTCATTCTGTGTTTTGAACATTTTGGCAGTATTCTTATTCAGATTAAAATTTAATGAGAAAATTCTGGAGGTGATCTCTGAATAGACCTGATCAAAATAGTTGTCTACAATTGACAACCGGTCGTACATAAACAGTTGTAAAAAAATTGCTGGAGGTATGGCAGATTGATTATCAGATGCCAACGTACGAAAAGCTTTGTTTGGAAGAAATTCCTCCATTGAGTTTCGTAAACCAAACTGCCTTGAGTCTCCATCCTGTCCAAAGATAAACATCAGTTTATCTTCCGGATGGTTTGTCTCAATGCTGTAATAGTGCCAAATTTCATAATCGGGATTGGGAAAGTATGTGACTACGTTTTTAGCGATTTCATTCTCATCAATCACTGAACTATTCTGCCCGGAAATGCTGGCATTTCTGAAATCCTGGATTTCACGAATAAAGCCTGCAATAGCATTGAACTGGAATGGGATTACGCCTTTGTCTATGTGGTCAGGTTCTCCGTATTATATGTAAGTGATGGCCCGGTCATCTGCATTATATACGGTGTTTTTTGCACGTGTAAAAGTATGTTTTACATAAAAGATTCGTTCCCAGTGCTCCAGAAGCCTTTCATTATACTCGGAATCAGGAGTTGGATCAGCTAAAATCCAAAATCTTTTTAATTTATTGTGGCATGTTTGATGGTCGTTGTTATTTATAGCTTTTCTCAAATCCCGGTATTCTTCGTGTTCCAACAACGGACGCAGTCTTTCCACTTCCTCTTTTAAAACATCTTCATATTTAGTTAGCTGATTAGTCTGAAAAGCCCAGAAATAAACGTCATTTGCTTTTTGATAATAATCAAACATTTGATGTTCTGTAACAACCTCAAGGTATGCAACGCCTATCCTGGGGTCAGTGTTATGTGTATCCTGATTGTTACGGCTTAAGTGAAACCAGTAGTCAAGTGCAGTTTCTATATCCCCGGTTTTAATCCGTTCAAGTCCTTGTTGATATGGCGTTTTTCCGGTTTCATAGTGATCGGCTAAATTGATCTGAGTAGCATAAATATTGAATGGCAGAACACATATACAAATGAACAGTATTGGAGATCTGAAAAATGTCATTTGCATTTACCGATTTAACTTTATATTTCATTTATTAGAATGTAATCTATTCAGGTAAACAGTATATCACGATTATGTAAAATATGAACTGATTACACCATATTAAATTTTAGGCAAGATAGTGACGTTGATCGCAGGGTGACTTGCAGCAGCCGGCTCGCAGGAATTTTTAAAACTACTCTTTCCGAGTTGTTCCGATCTTCACATATACTGAAACATTTTGCCATTCAGGCGGAATAGAGCATATCTGCTGACTAATTAATGAAAGGTTACATCTACTGGTCTATGCTAAACTTCAGGTTTTTCTCAATTGTTTTACCTGTTTCCGTTTCACTGAATTTGAGATAAATTTCATATTTGCCAGGTTCGAGCTGAGGCAATTCCAATTCCAGTATCTCGGAAAAATGCGGTTCACCGGATACAAACTCAATTATATTGGAAGCCTGGTCAGTGGAACTGTTCCCTGTCAATGAACTCAGAAGCCCGTTTTTGGAAGCAATATCGTATTCAATAGTAAACGGATACATACTACCGGCTTTTGCCAAATTATAGACTTCAAAATTGATAACTAAATTGCTGCCAAAAGGGAAATTATAATCAGGCTGATATCCAAAGCCAACAGTATTATAATTCAAAGACATATCATTTAAGCTGTATCCCAATATCAGATCACTAACAGAGAAATCAGAAAAATCTCTGGAGAAATCCGGTTCCAACTCCAGAACTTGTTTATTAACGGCAAATATTTCTCTTTGCATTGGACCAAATCTCATAATATCAGGATTCGTATTCTCCAGTTTGGAATTAATTACTGTAGTACCGGCTCCGGACTCCGGATAATGATCCAGGTAGGTAATAACCCTGTCAGGCAGATTGAACAGATTCTCGGAGTTAAAGTGATAAAACGTACTATTTCTGAAGGTTTCATTCCATTGACTATCATATGAATTTACCTCAAAGAACAGGTCGATGCTTTTTGCAGGATAATCATATTCAGGATTCATTAAATAGTAGGCAATCTGGTCTTTTGGTCTTGCATGGATAACGGTTTTATAGTACGGTACCTCTTTTTCGGTGTCATAAAAGAGGTAGTGATGATAGTTAACTCCAAGATCAGCCATTTCATCAATGATGGATGATTCATGCTCAATATCCGTATAGTTCAGACTGGCAAGTTTTGACTCATTTTTAGTTTTAAATAGTGTTGATGATCGTTTGGTCAGATTGTAATTGAGAGAAAAAATATTTCTTTGAAGATCCATATAGGCTTCGTCAAAATATTTATCTACAATTGACAGCCTGTCGTACATAAATAGCTGTAAGTAAATAGAAGGGGGTATGGCAGATTCATTAGTGTAATTTTGAGTCCTGAATGTACTGTTTGGCAAAAATTCCTCCAGTGATTTTCGTAAGCCGAACTGTCTCGAATTACCGTCCTGGCCAAAGATAAACATTAATTTATCGTCTGCGTTGTTTGCATCAATCCCATAATAGTGCCAGATTTCATAATCAGGATTGGGAAAATGAGATACTACATTTTGTGCAATATCATTTACGTCAGTTTGAACGTCTATCTGATTGGAGGCGGCTCTTTCTGCTACGTTATCATTTCTGGCACTTCTAAAATCTTCAATTTCACGAATGAAACCTGCAATGGCATTAAACTGGAACGAAATTACTCCGCTGTTGATATGATCCGGTTCACCATATTTAATATAGGTTAAGGCGCGATCATCTGTATTGTAAACAGTATTTTTAGCTCGTGTAAAATTATCTTTCACATAAGCAACACGTTCCCAGTGTTCAAGCAATCTTTCGTTGTATTTTGAATCTGGTGTGGGATCATTCAGAACCCAAAAACCTTTTAGCTTATTCTGGAAAGACTCAGGATCGTTGTCATTTAGTGATTGCTTTAGTTCCCTGAATTCTTTTCGTTCAAAGAGAGGGCGAAGTCTCTCCACTTCATCTTCTAAAAAATCTTTATACTGTTGCAATTGTTTTGATTGAATTGACCAAAAATAGGTATCGTTAGCTTTTTCATAATAGTCGAACATTTGATGTTCTGTTACAGTCTCAAGATATGTAATACCTATTCTTGGATCGATAAAAGCAGGATCCTGGTTATTGCGGCTGAGGAGATACCAGTAATCGAGTGCAGTTTCGATGTCGCCTGTTTCTATTCTTTCAAGCCCTTCCTGGTATGGAGTTTTTTCAGGTGAATGCAGGTTAGCTAATCCTTCCTGAAATGCATATACACTGTTTGAGAAAAGAGAAAAAAGGAAAATTACAATAGAGTATCTAAGTACCATGATCATATGATAATAACTTTACGTGATTGGAATATTATAAACTCTTTACAAAAGAGTTTATTTAAAAAAGTGTCATTAAAATTTGTTCAGATCCCTCTTCTCAAAATATCACCACTCAGCCAGCGCTGAATTTGCTGGTATTGTACGTTAAAGTATTGCTGATTTCTTTCCAGCAAATAGTTGTCGAAAGGGAAAAACTCATTTGGCATCTTGGGCCGTTCAAAGAAGTAGTTATAGCGCGGGTCGCTTCTGTCGTATGAGTACGACCATAACATCTGGTTTACGCTTGTTTCAACAAACCAGGGTGGGCCAAACAGGATATAGATCATCCCGGTATCTGTTTTCCAGCCTTCTTTAAAGTTCGAAAATTGTTTGTTTGCCTCCTCAACCCTTTCATAATAGAGCTCAATTACACTTTTGGCATCCGATACGCTTTTTACATTGCTGAGCCAGAAACGGTCGATTGCTTCTTTCAGGGAATCGGGATTCTGGATTGCCACCAGCTCTTCATATTCATCTTCTTCCATCAGGTAAAATAGAGGCCGTGCAAGTTCACGCGCATTTTTGACGGTGGGATAGTTTTCACTTTTAATACTAAAATCACGCGCTTTGGTCACAGGCTCTTCACCTTCACGCTCTGTTTCCACTTCAAATCGATAGTTGCCGCGATCAAATCGTTCGAAGTTAAATTCGATCAGCACACTGCCTGCCTGGTCAAGACGCCGAATTGTAGAATCTATTTCATCAAACCGGTTGTAATCAATACCTTTGTATTGAATACTTGAAACGTTGTAATTGTTGAAATGCATTGGACGGGAAATAGTAGAGTCGGACCGGAATTTAATAATCCTTGTGCGAATAGTCAGCGGATCCTCAAGGGTGTTGTTTGTAACCTGGAAAATAAATTGCAGGCTGTCAATGCGTGAGGGCACATCATAGGTTGTAATCGGCAAAAATTCATTCTCTTCCTGGATATTTTTTCCAAGCATCCGTACGGAAGTAAGGTTAACAACCGGCTCGTTCGGATCAGGGATAAAGGTACTTGATTCGCGAACCGTTTGTTTTCCCGATGTATTATCAAGAACAGCTACAAATACTTTATAATCACCGGGAATCACCTCTACTTTGCGGTTAAATGTGAAAAAATCCTGGCTGTCTTTCAGATTATTATTGTTTGATTCAATTTCAAAAGACTGGCTGAAGCTGTCATTAAAATCGGTTCCCTCCTGGCCTGCAACGCGGACTTCAATTGTGACAGATGCAAAGTTTCGTTCCTCCTCTTCTTCAGATTTAAAAATCAAACTCCCGTAAACAACATCAGCTGTAATGTTAATAACAGCTTCATCCTCTTCATTTAACAGCCCGATTGCTGAAAGACGTACTTCAGGATGGCCGTCCTGGAATTTAAACATGGACCCTCTCTCTACATCCGGATTTGATGACCTGGCACAAGCACCCAATATAAATGCAGTGCAGAAAAGAAACAGCACACATATCTCAAATTTGCGTTTTATTGTGGTCATCCGGAAAAGTTTGATATCATATTAAAACTGTTATTTACAAATACTATAAATATTTTGCTAAATGCAATATTCAATTTAGTTCTTATTGCTTATTGTTTTAACTGCATAAAGCCATAAAAATTGCTTAATTTGATGTGATTTGTTTGCTTCTTTATTCTTCAAATCCTTTGATACAGTGTATCTACGTATTTTTCGCCGTACTTTACATGGTAAATCTTATCCCTGCTGTATAAAATCAGCGAAAACTCACGTAAAAAAATTATTAACGTTTAAGCCAGATATAACTTTATGATTTCCGGATCCAGAAGAACGAAAATTGTATGCACGTTAGGTCCAAGTACAAATACTCTTGAAAAAATTGAAAAGCTGTACCTGTCCGGTATGAATGTAGCACGAATAAATTTTTCTCATGGCAGTTATGAGGATCATGAAAGATCCATTCGCTTCATCAGGGAGGTGGCTGCAAAGCATCAATATTCACTACCCGTTTTGATGGATTTGCAGGGACCTAAAATCAGGGTTGGAAAAATGAAAGAGGGAGGACAGGTAGTTGAAGAAAATTCAATTGTTACCTTAACAACGGATGATGTGGAAGGCAGCCCGGAGGTAATTCCAATAGATTATGAACATCTTGCCAAAGATGCTGTTACCGGTGATCAAATCCTGATTGATGACGGACTGCTGGAACTCCGGATTGTAAAAAAGTCTGATGGGGATTTAAAAGCCAAAGTGGTTGTCGGCGGGATGCTTAAATCGAGAAAGGGAGTAAACCTGCCGGGTGTAAAGATTTCTATGTCGTCACTTACGGAGAAAGATATTGAGGATCTTGAATTTGGACTGGAAGCCGGGGTTGATTTTGTTGCCATGTCATTTGTAAGGTCGGCCCGCGATATCCAGGAGGTAATTTCAAGAATCAGGGCAAAGGGAAGCAATGCTGCTGTAATCGCAAAAATAGAGAAACCGGAAGCAGTTGATGTGATTGATGATATCATTGAAGAGACAGACGGAATAATGGTGGCAAGAGGTGATCTTGGAATTGAGATAGCCAGTGAACGGGTTCCGCTGATTCAGAAAATGATCATTGACAAATGCCGCACGGCCGGGAAACCTGTAATTACAGCTACACAAATGCTCGATTCCATGATTAATAATCCAAGGGCAACAAGGGCAGAAAGTTCGGATGTTGCAAATGCCGTTCTGGACGGTACCGATGCCGTTATGCTCTCAGGCGAAACCGCTGCCGGCAAATACCCGTTTGAAGCCGTGAAAGCTATGAATAATATTATCTGCTCTGTAGAAAAAACGGCGGGATCTATGTACTACAACCTGCAGTATCGAAAACCTGACTGGAAGGAGAAACAGATTATTGAATCTCTGGCCTATTCATGTGTAACCATTGCGGAACACGTTGACGCTAAAATTATCAGCACCATTACACATTCGGGGAATACGGCACGAAGAATCGCTAAATTTCGTCCAAGGGTTCCGGTGATAGCATTTACCGAGAGTAAGATTGTACGGCGGCAACTGAACCTTGTTTGGGGAGTAGACTCCGTAAAAATTGATGAGATATTCAATACAGATAAAAGTGTTAAAATGATGGAAACCTATTTGAAAGAGAACAATCTTGTGAGCAAAGGTGATCGGGTCATCATTGCAACGGGTATGCCTGTTGCGAAAAGGGGACGTACAAATATGGTAAAAGTGAGCACCATTGAATGATTACTTTTTTGGGCAAGCTTTAAGAAAACCGGGCGTTTAGTAATTTGTGAAAAAGGTTATTTATATAGCACTCTTTTTAATCGTGGCAGTAGGATGTAACACATCCCTGAAAGAGAACTGGAATGATTTTAAAGCTTATTATAACACTCATTATAATACAAAAACGTTTTTCTCGGAAGGAGTTGAAAAAAACCGGGAACAGGTTAATGAAATAAACCCCCGGTATCCGATCCGGATCCATGAAGCACCGGGAAGGGCAGGTTCACAGGAGTTTGAAAAAGCTATAGAAGGTGGTGCCACAATACTCCGGGAATATGAAGAATCAAGTTTTGTTGAACCTGCTTTAGCCATTATCGGGAAAAGTTACTACTACCTGAATGAATATTTTTCTGCACTTGAAAAATTCCAGGAATTAAACTCAATTGCTGACGGCGTATATGAGCAGGAAGCAATTTTGTGGGAAGGGTTGGTGCTGCTTCAGATGGAATCTTTTAACGAGGGTATTTCTTTCCTGGAAAGTGAACTGGGAGCAGACAGAGAGTGGGAAGATGATCTTTTAGCTGAAACCAGGTCTGTTCTTTCAGAACACTATATGGAAACAGGCGAATGGGAAACTTCCATCTCATACCTGGCCGGAGCGATTGAAGGTTTGAAAGATTCCAGGACCAAAGCCAGGGCATATTTTCTTTACGGCCAGTTGCTGGAAGAACTTGGAAAATTAGACCAGGCCCTCACTGCGTTTTCTGAAGTTCCGGAACTGCACCCGCCCTACACACTGATTTTTAATTCCCGTAAAAAAAGAGCCGGGATATTCAGAAAAATGGAAGAGTATGAAACGGCACTTTCGCTGTTTGAAGAGATGGCTCGTGATGATAAAAACAGCGACCGAAGGGCTGATTTAAATTACGAAATTGCTCGTACTCATCAATTGCGGGGAGATGAAGATCGCGCTATTGAACTCTATAAGCGAATTCTGGGCAATGAATTGAACCCGCCGGATGCTGTAATAGAAGCGCAGGTCTACTATGGCCTTGGAGAAATATACCGGTTCCAAAAAACAGATTTTTCCCTTGCAGCTGCCTATTTCGACTCAGCAGCTGCGCAGAGGGCAGATCCTTCACGTCTTCCGGAAGATTTCAATGCGCGAGAACTGGCCAATTCATTTGGTGATTATGTTAAAACAAAGCAACAGATTTCAAGGATCGACAGTCTCTTGATGCTTGGTACAATGGAGCCTGCGGAACTGGACTCAGTACTGAATGATCTTCAGGAAAAACTTGAGGAAGAACGTGAAGAAGAACTAAGAAGAATGCGGAACCAGCGGGATGTGCTTACCCTGGTAGATAGTGAAATGACGGAAACAACATCAGCTGATCCGGATGCAATCCGGAATAACGGGTTTTTAAATGTAAGGAATCAGCGGCTGCTGACTGATGCCAGTATCCAGTTCAGAATGATATGGGGAGAACGTCCGCTGGTTGACAACTGGAGGCGCCAGGAGGCGGTTTCGGGCAGCAGGTCAGTTGCACAACAAGATGATTCTTTGAGTGAAGAGGGGATAGAAGAGGAGGGGGCAAAGGCTGTTTTAGGACGATATACACTGGATGTAAGTGAGATTCCGGTTACAGAAGCAGAGCAGGACAGTATGAAAAAAGAGTTACAGGAAAAATACTATCGGCTTGGCAATGTCTTTTTCCTTTCATTAAACATGCCTGATAGTGCATCATTCTATTTCAGAAAGGTTGCTGAAAATGAATATAACCAGGAAGTGAAACCGGGGGCGCTTTACAGCCTTGCAGAAATTGAATTGGAGGCCGGCAGAAAAGAACAAGCCGCAGAATATGCAAAGGAATTGATCGAAAAATACCCGGAAACAGCATTTGCCCGCAGAATTCAGGGACAGATGGAAAACGAATTACCCGGAAACGGCAATCCGGATAGCCAGCCTGAAGGACTGCAGGGCATTTTGGATAAAAATTTCGATGATTCTGCTTCCCGTGCAAATTACCTGCGTTCATATGCATTGAATGAGGCATCTGAAGACCAGGCTCCGCTGATTTTGTATGAAGCTGCCCGCGAATATATGAAAGCAGCCAGGTCGCAGGAATCGACTAAAAGCAAAATTGACCGGTGGTACCTGGATAAAAATCTTTGGGAAGCCAAAAAAAATGAACTGGAGGTTTTGAAAGACTCAGCCAGGGCTGTTCTGCCTGACACCACGCTCAGCGAAAGGGAGCTGAATTACTGGCAAAGTGTAGCGGATTCTGTATTGCAGGAACCCGATTTTACCGATGTTTATCCTTTTGATGGCGGATATTGGGACAGCACACGAACAATACTCAATTTTATTGATACGAATTACACGGCAAGCAGTGTAAAACCCATGGTCAATCGATTAAAACAATCCCTGCAGCCACCCGATCCCAAAAAACCTGATACACTTAATATCCCGGCAGCAGATTCAGTTAATGCCGATAATGACATTCTCCCGGCTGAAGAGCTGATCTCCAGCTGTTCAGACCTCAATATTACACCTGAAATTGATGGCGGAATGGAGTCCTTTCTGTCAAAGGTTGTTTATCCCCGCTGGACCGACGGCGTGGTGATGAAGGGAGATATTGAGTTTGAGCTGATCATTCGTGAGACTGGCGAGGTGGTAAGTTACGAACAGGTAAGCCGCATGAGCCGCACAGGTATTCCGCAGGCCTTTGAACAGGCAATTGAAGCCGAACT
>CAYVBJ010000057.1:14751-17639 GCA_964449075.1 uncultured Balneolaceae bacterium | reverse complement strand
TGATCACGAAGTCGAGTGAAGCTGACTGGGGTGCAGGTGCAAAAAAATCCGTTGAGCTTATTTATGACGACAAGGTAGCGGCTATCATTGGGTCACTGAACGGCCAGAATGCACATCTTGTGGAGATGGCTGTTGCAAAAGCACAGGTTGTTTTTATCAGTACCCGTGCCACAGATCCAACACTTTCAGGCGCCAACATTCCATGGTTTTTCCGTGTGATACCCAATGACCTGCAGCAGGCCAATCAGCTTGTTACACATATCTACAAAACAAAAAACCTGCAGCTTCTTGCAGTAGTATCATCAGACATGTATGATCATGAAATGGGATCAGGCAGTTTTCTGAGAGTATCCAGGGATAACGGATATCCGGAACCTGAGCTTTACTCTTATGAACACAAAAAACCTGAATTTGACGAAATAATTCAATCAATCCGGACAAATCGCCTGGATGGTATCTCTTTTTACGGCTACCCGGAACATGTAAAGAAATTCCGGCAAAAGATGGACAGTTCCGGGATACAGGTGCCTCTGTTTGCACCGCTCTCCATTCTGGATACCGCTGATCCCGGCCTTCGTCAATATATATCCTCTCATGTTACGCATATCTGCCTCGATAGCAGATTCGATGAAAGGGCTGAACACTTCAACAGCCAATTTGAAGAGGTTTACGGTTACAAGCCCGGAAATATAGCAAAGTATAGCTATGATGGTGCGAATGTTCTGCTCGAAAGTTTTAAAGCCGGAGCCTTTGAAAGTGAATCGATAACAGGAAAATTGACCGGAATATCCGGATTAAGTGCAGTTACGGGCGACATCACGTTTCTGGAAAACGGGGACGTTCAAAATATGACTGTCGTTTGTCAATAAGTGGTATCGACCCGCAGCTCTGAAGGTCTTACCAGCTGATGTTCCATTTACAGCTTCGATTAATAGTGAATTTGGCTGACATTTAAGTTGCACAAATAAGAGAAATCTTTTTGCTTTAATTTCCTTCAAATAAGTTGATTGCATGAAGGGATTTCACTACTTTTATTTGAGACAAAAATGTCCAAATATCTTTTATTATCTACCCGGAAAAACGCTTTAACCATATATCACTTCAGGATATGTTTCCAGGCTTTAAAATTTTTACTCTCTGTTTATGCGGGATTGGTTTTGTTCTTCTTTTTCAAAATTGCAGTAAACCGGGTAAAAGTGAAACGGGCAGCTCATCAGCAGATCGTCCTCAGATGCCTGAAGAAGGTATTTACAATTTCGTTGATATAACAAAAGCAGCAGGTATCGATTTTGTTCACACCATGGGTGATGATCATTTGAGTAATGTGATTGAGTCGGTGGGATCGGGCTGTGCATTTCTGGATTTCAACCAAAATGGATATCTCGATTTATATGTTGGCAACGGATCGTTTCACGAGACGGTGAGTTCCGGTGAACCGCCGGCTGTAAAAAATGGCAATGTACTCTACGAAAATCTTGGTAACGGCACATATCGAAACGTTACTGAATTATCCGGGACAGGAAACATGGGATATACAATGGGTGTGAGCATCGGTGATTTTGATAATAACGGTTATCCGGATATCTATGTAAATAACCACGGACCGAATGCACTCTATCAAAATAACGGTGACGGAACGTTCTCTGATGTGACCTCCTGGGCCGGTGTTTCAGGCAATGAAAGCAGTGCAGGTGCCGTTTGGCTTGATTTTAACAGAGATGGTCTGCTCGATCTCTACGTGGCCAATTACGTGGAGTTCAACCCTGAGTTAAACCTGGTATATGCCCCGGAGGGCTACCCCGGCCCGTTAAATTTTTCGGGTCAGCCCGATGTTTTATATCGAAACAACGGCGATGGTACATTTACGGATGTCACTAAAGAGATGGGCGTTAACAACCCGGCCGGCCGTGCCATGGGTGTGGGATCACTTGATATTGATGAAGATGGCTTTCCTGAGATCTATGTAGCCAATGATGCGATGGCAAATTTCTTCTATCAAAACGAAGGAGGGACAGGATTCAGGGACGGAGCGATTCGTTCAGGCCTCGCTTTTAACAGGGGGGGAGAGGCTACAGCCAGCATGGGAGTCAATTTTGCTGATTTTAACGGTGATGGATTGATGGATCTATTTGTTTCGGATGATTCGTACAACTCTTTTTACGAAAACCGGGGAAGGGGGCTCTTCACGGATGTATCCTTTTCAGCCGGTATTGCAGTAGCCAGCGGTCAGCATGTGGGTTGGTCGTCCGGGTTTTTTGATTTTGATAACAACATGAGCAAAGATATCTACGTGATAAACGGAGAGCTGAAACATCTTCACGGACAGGAAGACCAGATTTTTGAAAATCTTGGTGATGGTAAATTTCGTGACAGTTCAGGCGAACATGGTCCCTATTTCAGTGAAGCTTTGGTTGGCAGAGGCGGATGCTTCGGAGATTATGACAACGACGGAGATATTGACATGTTTATTGTAAACCTGAATGAAGAACCTGTGCTGCTCCGGAATGATATCGGTTCAGCGAATAACTGGCTGCTGATCCGGCTGATCGGAACAAAAAGTAACCGAGACGCAGTGGGTGCCCGCGTGAGTGTGACTGCGGGAGGTGTAACACAGTTTGACCAAAAAACCGGCGGCGGTCAATATTTGTCAAAAAATGATCCCAGGCTTCATTTCGGATTGGGAGACAACAAAACAGCAGAACTGATTGAAATAACCTGGCCGTCTGGTATCCGTCAGACCCTCGAAAATGTCCGGGCAAATCAAATCATCACCATTGAAGAGAGCCGGCAATGATTTAAAATGGTAAAAAAAGGATCTGTCATATTAATTATAGTCTTGATTACTGCATTCATAGCCAGTTATATGACAACCGGTAGTCCTGCAAACG
>CAYVBJ010000057.1:0-14651 GCA_964449075.1 uncultured Balneolaceae bacterium | reverse complement strand
GTCTTGATTACTGCATTCATAGCCAGTTATATGACAACCGGTAGTCCTGCAAACGTGCGTGTTATCATAACTCGCTTGCCGGCAGAAAACAGTATGGATCTTTTTGACAGCATAACAAATAAAGAAAATTTTCAAAATGCTCAAATTATCAGTATAGACCCTTCTGATCCCAAAAACACTCTTAGAGTACTTACGGAAGAGTTTATTTCTGCTGTTTCCCCCGAACTCTCTTATGACAATCAGAAACTGGTATTTGCAGGAAAGAGAGATGAGGGAGATATCTGGCAAATATGGATGCTCGATTTTGAGAGTCAAAAAACCACAAAAATTACTGAAAGTAACCGGGGTTGTTTTGATCCTGTTTTCCTGCCCGATCAGAGAATTATTTTTAGCTGTTATGAAGGTGATTCTGAAAGAGATGATATAATTGCTTTATACAGAGCAGATCCGGCCGGTAAAAATATCAGTCCGGTTACATTCCATCCGCATGCAAACTATCTGTCATCAATTCTGCATGATGGCAGAATCATGTTTGCCAGTGAACAGGTTTACCCGGGAAAAGAGAATGCAAAGCTGCTGGCACTTCGTCCCGATGGAACGAATGCGGGTCTGTTTTTTGAACTGCCTGAAAAATATCAGATCATAAGCAAGGCCCGGGAGAACGCATCAAGGCAGGTTTTTTTTACTGCTTCAGAATCGCAGAACGATGAAAACAGTGTAGTATTCCGATTCTCCTACAACGATCCGTTTGAGTCACTGGATACCCTTTACAGCTCCCTCACAGGCACGTTTCACTCAGTCTATCCGGATTCTGAAGGCGACCTGGTTGTGTCGTACCGCAGCAGTAACAGTGAGCTGTTTGGCATCTACAGGTTTGAGGATGGTGTTGATAAGCCGGTACCTGTATACACAGACGGTGAATTTCATCTTTTGGAACCAGTGCTTGCCGGAGATAAGCCATTTATCCCCAAACAACTGCCAACGGCGCTAAATTTTGATATGGATACCGGAATAGTTGTTTTTTTGGAAGCAGAGGAGTCTTTGAAAAAGAGCAATCAAACAGGTGCAAATACGGTTCAGATTTTGGGGACTGAGGGACTCATCAAAGAATTTCCGGCAGCGGATGACGGTTCTTTCTACATACAGTTCGTCGCAAAAACACCGATTCGTTACAGACTTGTTGATAGAAGTGGCATCACGATCAGGGGGCCATCTCCATGGTTTTGGGTGATGCCGGGTGAGAGAAGAGGCTTCACCGGCTGGGATGAAAAGCAGCTTATAACGCCCGTCAACAGGGTGCCGGATGCTATCAATCAAAAACCGGTGGAGATATTGGTCCCGGGTTCATCTATAGCTGAAAAAAGCGAATATGAAAATAATGAGAGCGAGGCAGTCAATGAAGATTAAAAACCGGCTGATCATAGTGCTCATTTTACTTGCGGTATTTGGGTTTATGACCCACCGTGCCTATAACTGGTCTCTTGATCATTATGAATATATGACTACCGGTGAGATAACTGATCAGAAAAAAGTGAATACAGAAGCTTTTGAATGTTTTTCTTGTCATGCATACATGCAAAATGAGGGATTTTTCATGGATCTCGCATCAAAAGAGTATGTGTCACCCTATAACCTTACAGTCTCTTCAGACAATCGCCTTCTCTTTATAACCGGACAGGAATCAGATGCACTGTTAATGGTTGATTTTTCAGATAATGAAAAGATTGTAAAGCTTAAAACCGGTGAATACCCGCATTCAGTTGTCGTCACTTCGGACACACGCAAAGCCTACGTGAGTAACCAGTGGTCAAATACGATTTCAGTGATAGATGTTGATCAATTAAAAGTGACAGATACCATTGAAACAGGAGGCGGACCTGCAGGTATTGTACTGGACAGAGATGAAAAATTCCTTTACGTTGCCAATACGTTTACCTCCGATATCTCTGTGATTGATTTATCAGAGCAGCGGGAGGTAAAAAGGCTTCATGCCGGAAACTATCCCACTGGCATCTCTCTGTCACCAAATGGCCGTCATGTAGCTGCGGTAAGTCAGCGCTCTGTGCTTACAGAGTACAGGGAGCCTCCCAAAACAGAAGTAACCCTGATTGACACTAACCCGCAAAGGGTGACTGAAAGGAAGTACTTTGAAGAAGCACACATCATGGAGAGCGCCGACTTCACACCGGAAGGTGACCTGGCATTCACGACCCTGGTCCGTCCCAAAAACCTGGTGCCTGCCGTACAGGTTGAAAACGGATGGATGATGAACTACGCCCTTGGAGTAATGTCTTTTAAATCAGGCAAAATGTACCAGCTTCCGCTTGATGAACCCAATGCTTTTTATGCAGATCCCTATTATGTTCGGATTACACCTGATGGCAGGCAGGCCTTCATCTCCCATTCCGGCGGCGATTATATCAGTGTGCTGGATATCGAAAAGGTGCGAAATGTGATTCAGCAGATTGACGCTGGTGATATTGTTAACCCGGAAAACGATCTGACTCTGAGCCGGTCGTACGTTATCAAAAGAATAGCAACCGGGTCGAATCCGAAGGGTATGGCGCTGTCGCCGGATGGCAGATTTCTGTATGTTGCGGAGCGTTTGACTGATCGCATCGGAATCATCAATACAGAGTCATTAATTCTCGAAAGGCATATTGAGTTGGGAGATCAGGATCAAACGGCCTTTTTACGGAAAGGGGAGCAGCTTTTCAACAATGCTTCTCATACATTTCAAAGCCAGTACAGCTGTTACTCCTGCCACCCGGATAATCATGAAGATGGATTGACGTACGATATGGCCTATTATCCCGGTACGGATCTGTCGAATGTTCAGACACTCAGAGAGCTTTCAAACACATCGCCCTTCAAATGGAATGGGAAGAATGTGAGTGTATATATGCAGTGTGGAATGAGATTCTCCAAATTTGTAACTCGTACGGAGGTCTTTTCACCTGAAGACCTGAAAGCACTGGTAGGATACATAACCGGAAAAATTGAACATCCTCCGAATATGTACCGGGATGAGTCAGGTGATCTGACAGAGGCACAATTAAGAGGCAAAGAAATTTTTGGACGAACCCGGACAAATGACGGCAGCCTGATTGCTGAACGCGACCGATGCATAACCTGTCACCCCGGCCCGAATTTTACGGACAGGCGAATGCACGATGTGGGCACAGCGACAGAGAGGGATAGCCACCAGGAGTTTGATTCACCAAACCTGAACAATATCTACCAGTCTGCTCCCTATCTGCATGATGGGCGAGCAAACACACTGGAAGAGCTGTGGACCCTCTACAACGATGATGATGAACACGGAGTAGCAAACGACATGACCAAAGACCAGCTTAATGACCTGATTGAGTACCTTTTGTCACTTGAAAGCGCTAAACATTACAAATGAGAATACAATGAAACAATTAATCTTAGAGTTCCTGTCTAACAGAGTGATCCCGGTATCGGGAATTGCTCTGCTTACGATAGTTACTATTGGCAGCGGAATCATTGGCGTAAACGACCGGAATAAACTTGCCAAAGAACCCGGAGTTCAATCTGGTCCCGGTATGAGTTTGTCCGGGTTTGCTGTTCTACCAGGAAAGAGTGTTGATGATTCTGAAACCTCACAGATGCCTTTATATGGAGAGTGGGAAATATTTACCACCGAGGATGGCCTGCCTTCGAATAAAATCAACACCGTCAAAATTGACAATGATCGTATTCTTGTCGGCACCGACCGGGGTCTTGCCGTTTTAGAAGGTGATGTGTGGACGGTTTATACAGAAGAGGATGGCCTTGCACATAGAAATGTTCTCTCAATCGATGTTGATGAGCTAACCGGGGATGTATGGATAGGTACAATGAGCGGATTAAACAGATGGTCGGCCGGGTTGTTTGAACGTTTTGACCAGTTCAACAGCGGACTTGCAAATGATGTGGTTTACGAAGTTCATGTGAACGATCGATATGTATGGGTTGCCACGGCTGCGGGAGCTAACAGGTACGATACATATAAAAAGCAGTGGAAAATATTTAACGAGGAGTCTTCTCCCTTACACGAACCATGGACCTATGGAATAACGACCGGAAATAATAAAGCCTACATAGCTGCCTGGGGCGGAGGAGTTGTTGAGTATAACAATGAAACGGGCAGGTTCAGGGTCTATAGGGACCCTGACGGTCATTTTCAACTCTCTCTGTTTCCGGATGACGGGCTTGTCCACGACATAACAACCGGGGTGGCTTTTGATAACGGCATTTTATGGGTATCCACCTATTTTGGTTTAAGCAGATATGACGGACAAAACTGGAAAGGGTACCTTGATCATGATACCGGTTTAACCAGCGGCTTCATTAATGCTATAAAAGCAAAAAACTCGGTTGCATACATGGCCACCGACAACGGTCTGAATACATTTGATGGTACCACTTGGGTTATATACAACACGAAAGATGATTCCGGTAAGGGAATAACTACGATTGTGAATGGTAAAAAAGAGAAAAATTTAACTACGGATAGCTCCATATCTCACAGATTTGTCTGGAACATGGATATCGGTGAGGAGGTGATATGGGTTGCTACATCCTACGGTTTAAGCAGGGCAAAAATTGTCGGGTATGCAGATAATTCAATACTCTGATTCAGAAATCAAATATTAAAAACAAGCAGCTATGCATAAAGCAATACATTTGACAAATAACATCTTAAAATTAACTGAAAATGAACGTTCGGAAATGATCAAGCTCGGTATTTTGACCGAGAACGATGAATATGCTGAATACGATCTTCCGGCCATTCATAAATCAAGGCCGCCCCTGGACAAAAAAGCAGTTCAGGCTCCCAATGTTTTAAATGAAGCATTCGATTATCAGAAACCGTCATCATTTTCACGTGCAATACGGCTCGATTTGGGCGGTTACTCCGTGTTACTGATTTCGGGCACGGCGAGTGTGAATGAAGAAGGAAAAGCAGAGCATATCGGGGATTTCCGGGCTCAGTGCTGGAGAACATTTCGTAACATCAGCGAATTGCTGCAGTCCGAAAATATGTCGTGGCACGATGTAGTAAGAACATCCTGCTATTTACGCGATATAGAACGCGATTACAAAGATTTCAATGAAATACGAACTCAATTTTACACCTGGCTGGGACTTGATCCGCTGCCTGCGAGTACAGGAATCCAGGTCAGGTTATGCTGGGAGACACTCCTGGTAGAAATTGAAGCAATAGCAATATGTAAATCAACATAGACAAAGAGAATCATATGAAAAGATACGGGAAGTTCTGTTTCGGCACTCTTCAGGGACTGTTTGCAATTATTCTTATTGCGGGAAGCCAGGTACTCTTTGCGCAAGATCCGCCACATGCCAATACACCACCTGAAATCTACCCGTTCAGCAATTTTCAAAATCCGCATTACAGGCATTTTGAGGAGAGACTGCCATATCTCGGTGCAGCCAGGGAGTATGATTATCTCTCTGATACAGATACGGTGAAGATCGGGTTCATCGGCCCGCTTGATGGCGAACAGGTTTACTACACACGAAATGGAATACAAATGCTCAATGGTACTCTGCTTGCTATCGAAGAGGCGAATCGTTCCGGTGGTTATAGTGGCAAACCATTTGATCTCATTGCCAGAAATGATATTGGTCTTTGGGGAGCATCGGGAAACGAGCTGGTAGCTTTACATGATGAAGGAGTGATTGCTGTAGTCGGGTCGATAGATGGAAATAACTCACATATTGCCATAAGGGTGGCACTGAAACTTGAAATCCCGATGGTAAATACCGGGAGTACCGATCCGTCACTCACCGACACACGAATCCCGTGGCTCATCAGAACCAATCCGGATGACAGGCAGTACAACTACGCTCTTTTAAATGAGATCTATAACAAAAGGAAATATACCCGTGTTGGGATTATACGTGCGAACAGCAGGTATGGCAGGATGGGCACCAAAGAATTTGTTGACGGGGCGGAAAGACTGGGATACCCGGTTAGTATACGGCAGGTATATTTCCCGGGAGAGACCAATTTTGAAGAGTACCTTGAAAATATAAGGCGCGCTGATGCAGAGGCTGTTTTGGTCTGGGGAGAGGTAGATGAGGTTGCCCGTATTGTTACTCAAATGCGTGAATCGGGGATGAACCAGGTGGTTTTCAGCTCCCATAAAGTTGTTTCGGACACTTTTATCAAGCTCGCCGGTGATCATGCAGATGGTGTAATAGGAGCCTATCCGTTCAACCCAACCGCAGAGAATCAGAAATTGAGTTCCTTTATTGAAAACTACACAGAACGATTTGGCGAAAAACCCAACACACTTGCCATACAGGCATACGACGGGACAACAATTCTTATAAACTCCATCAGGATGGCGGGTCTGAACAGGGCTTTAGTCAGGGATGAACTGACTTCTATCCGACGCACTGAGGGTTTAACAGGGGATATCATACTGGATGATTCATGGAACAACGTAAGCCCGGTCTGGTTGGCGGAGTACAGAGATGGCGAATTCAGTTTTTGGCCGTATAAATGGATAGATAAAACCGAAAATGTTCAAAAGGATTAAAAACCTGTAAAGACATAATAACATAACTTTACAGTATGCATATCGTCCAGATAATCTCCAGGAGAACTCTCAGTCGAAAGATTCAATCCGTAGCCAAAGCGGATATATTGTTTAACCACTATGTAAGCTCTCTTTTATTCTCAATGTATAATCAAAATAAAATAAGAAGGAACTTAATTATTTAACGTTTTCAAAACCTTCCATCGACGGCTGTTTAACTTCTTCCATATTTCAATGGTTTTATTAGTGGGACCCGTTACTATAGCTATTGTATTGTCATCCATAAATGTAATTTTGTCCAAATGATCCGGGAGAGGGCCATTACCTTGTTCATCAGATATGAAATCAATGAATGTATCATCTGACGGGTTATAAGTAGAGGCTCCACTATTATCAGATATAACAAGGATTGATCTCTCCGGGTGAAAATCAGACCGCCGTCCGGATATAGTATGCAATAGCTTCCAGCTATTTGAAGAATAAATGTTTGTTGTTCCAAACTCAAATTCGGAAAATGTATAATACTCTCCACCGGGACTAAATTGTAAGTCTGCTAAATTGGCTGAAGTATGCGGAGTTAGTATCCTTTGAATTGCCCCTGTGTTCGCATCCATTATATACGATTCGCCGTTATTTCCTCCAATTAAACTACCGTCCGGAGATATAGCAATATTTTTAAGTGGAAAAACAGTTGGTGTTTGGAACTCAGTAAACACGAAGTCCAATTCAAAGGTATTTAAATTCCATTTTTTCACAAACCCCTGTCCACCTGTGCCTGCCATAAATGAACCGTCATTACTCAGAGAAATATGAAGTGTTCCCTGGGAATTCACACAGCCATCTGCAATAACTTTTTCTTTTGTTGAACCGGCAGGGAAATCTGCCCGGTATATTGCGCATTCTCCCGGGACGCTATAATAAATAAATCGATCATCCGTAGTGATTTTAAAATCTGTTATAGATTCAGTACCGGCATCAATTGTATGCGAAATCAGTCCTGTTTCTAAATTCCATACATTTATGGGATACATCTCCGATACATTGAAAGAGGGTCGTGATATTGCAGCTAAGAATTTAATATCTGACGAGGTTTCCACGAATGCAATTGATGGCATAGAAGTGTCGAGTGAAAGGTCCAATTTATAATCATGTGAAAACAGATAAAGCCGGGGTTCACTGTAACTTGAAGTTAATGATTTAATTCTGTAGGTCGAATTTTCGCCGGCGTTAATATTTGTATCATTATAACTCAAAAGGTTGCCATCTACTCTTGCAATTTCACCAAATTTTCCCGACTGATCCTGTTTTTCGACAATAATCTCTTTTATGAGATCAGAATTCAATCCGGCTTTTGTCCATGTAATTTTTAATGAATTTGGATCTGTTTGGTCAAATGACGGAACGTTGAGCTTAAGCGGAAGAATATCAATAAGGCTATCCTTTTCAACGTAGTTACTTGATGAAGTTTCGGTTAACAATCTGATACTGTATCCTCGATATTGATTAGAAGTGTTCTCCTCATTGTCATCAAAGAGCTTGGAATCCATAAAAAAAGTTGTGTCTGCGGGTAGTATATAAGGACTGCTGCCGTTACTATTAAACCGGCTTACCTCAACAGCAGTTGCAAAGAAGGCATCACTTTCCCATGAAATCCGCCAATCTTGTTCATTCAAAACATTAATTTCCACATTTTTAGGCTGAAAAAACTCGGCACCATCAAATGTAATTGTCTTTTGCATAATCACCTCCTCAAATTCTTCATTTTCTATAATCCCGGTAACAGTGTAATTTCGGGTTTCAAAGTCGATATTCACAAGAGGATCAATAAATTCATTCTCAGTATTATTGGAGGTGATTGTAACGCTGTTTCCATTACTTTCAGTAATAACTTTATCTGATGAAATAATAAAGTGGGTGAAAAAGGGTACATCTGTATTCCAGGAGAACCTGAGCCGGTTGCTTTCATTGATAAATTGAAAGGAGTGATTTAATATTCTACCGAAATCAAGCTTTATTTGGGTTTTCCGAAAAAGTTGATTCTCTTTACCATCGATCTCAGAAAAAAAAGATACTCTGTAATAGGTGTTCTTTCTTACAACTCCGGACGAATCAGAAAATTGAAGAAAATCAGTTGAAAGTTCAGCAATAACGTTGAAATTCATTGTATCAACCAGTGATTTTTCAATCTCGATTTTAGTTATAAACTGATTTGTTTTTTCCCAACGCAGTGTGATAATTCCGGTGGTATCCGCAGATACTTGTAATCCTGTTATCAGCTCTCCTTCAAATGAAGGTGAAAGCGGGTCATTGGGATTTGTTCGTTCAAAGTCATCTATAGGTGAGCTGCAACTTAAACTTATTAGAACAAATCCAACTGAAAATATTATAAATAGGAAGTAATTCTGTTTCATACTTTTAATTTAAAACGAAGATTTTATTCCAACCACCGCCTGTCGATATTGTGAGTCAAAATCGAGATAGGGATCTATTTTTAAACTTTCATTTCTGAATCCAATTTTCGGAGCAATAAATCCATCCACAATATTTGCTAAGTAGACAAGAGTTGTACCAAGCAGAATATTATCTCTTCGATTTGAAAATTTTACCGATTCATTAACAGTTCTTTCGATTTCAACTCCGATTGTAAAAACTTCTTCAGGGTCAGTCGCAGATTGGTATTCAGAATTCAGCTGCTTAAATTCTCGCTTTTTGCCCCATATTTGGCTTTCATAATAGAATGCGAGGGACAAACCGCCAATAGTTGCCATTGAGAACGCGATGCCTTTGAACTTTTGACGTTTATACAACTGGCTGCCACCCGGAACAAAACTCAAGAGGCGGGCTTTTTTTCGGCTTGGTTTCATAAATAATTTATGAAAATTAAAAAAACTCTTGTCGTCTGGCTGCAGAGTTTTTGTGAGCTTTACACCTGATTCATTGATACCTGTAACTTTAAAGCTTTCAGCGGTATCTATTATTACATAATGCCGGCCTACATATAACCCATCTATATACAGATCGGTATCCGGATCTGTAAGGATAAAATTATTGGCCTCCCAGAAAATTCTTGGGTAGCTGCTTCTTCGGCTCAATTCTTTGTTGTCCAGAAATGGTTTCATTCTTAACCGCACCTCTTTCATCTGTCCCTCTTCTACATCATAATTTCGTACCATATCTAAATAATGCTGACTAATGATTCTGATAGAATTTCTGCCCGGTATTAAAGCCAGGGTATCTCCGGAAACTATTTTTTGGAGAGTTTCAAAATCATCATTAACTATAACATGAACTGAATCCTGATTTAAAATTTCTATTTTCAGATATCCGAAATCATTTTCAGTTTCCTCATTACTGTTTTGAGAAAAAGTGAGTGTGTTAATTCCAAAACAAAACAGGAACAGAACGAACAGAAATGGCAAGTTTATTTTCATAAAAAACTCAGGATTTAATATTCATCATCTATTTGATAAAACCAGTGGGGCCTTTTATACCGCACCTTGATCAGCCAACGGTCATCATCAGAATTTCTGTTGAACTTTTCCAGTGAGTATGCATTGGTGAACTGATCATTACTGAACCAATGAATTTTATCTCCCTGGAAAAAATCCCATTTATACCTTTGCTTGATATTAAAATTGTTGGCATCTAACAATATCGACTCACTCGCAATGCTGACCAAAATTTCAGAATCATCACTATTTAAAGAGATATTTCTAATATTTCCTCCAAATTCCAGCTCATTTATTAAATCACCGGAGTTTAAATCAATAACAGAGAGATAATTACTATCAGTAGCGGAATATAAAATATCTCCGGAATTTGACACTGTATGTATAAATCCGGTGTTTGCAAAAGAACCGACAACTTGAGATTTCATTTCAAAGGTACTCAAATCATACAGGAAAATTTCATGATCTGTTATCACAATCAGCTCATTATTGGCAGGGTTAATTTTAAAGTATACTAATTGCTTACCAGTCAGAATTATGTCGTCAATAAATTCTCCTGAATTGGCATCCCAAATTTTTATATCAGTATCTGAATGTAGAATGGCACTTATAACGAGATTTCCGTCCTTACTAAACCGATTTAATCCTTTCACATTAGATTGAGAGTTATTCGCATGTGCGGTTTCAATAGTTTTATCAATAACACCGCTATTTATATTCCTTATTTTGAGGTCGAAGCTTCCAAGTTGTTCTCCTTCCACAAACTCAACTAATTTCTCTCCATCAAACGAAACGTCGATACTTTTAGGATGACTGTTAAAATCTAATACTTTCTTTGGTTCAAGATTTTGCCTGTCAAATATCAACAGAGGATAAATATTTCCACGAGTCTCATTAACAGCTATAAGCCCTCCCTCTAATGACTTAATACTGAAATTGAAAAAGAAATTCCTTTGATAAAGTATTTCGGATTCATCAATAACAGTGTACAGATTTTGGTTCGATACCTGAAGTTCATTTGATGGGTTTGAAATTAACGTCTGCACCCTGTATGCATATCTGTCAGATGGATTCAAATCGAAATCGGTATAGCTCTGCTGCTCTGGAGGAAGTGTAATCAATTTTTCAAAAGCACCATTATTCACCTTTTTTTCAAGTACAAATTCTGAAGGCGTTATGTTGAAAACTGATGATTCCCAGATTAGATCTACTGATTCGAGATCTTTGCTGTAATGACTTAACTTAGGAGCATCATTAGATGTAAATTCTAACACGGAAATAGTGTTGCTTTCTACTCCTCTATGAACACCCGTAGCCGAATATTCTCTTTGTCCAGAGTTTAGCGCGGCTGTGTCTATGAATACGCCTGCATCTTCCGGATCTATTTCTAACTCTCTTACATTTTGATCATAACTTACTCTATAAATATAATAATCAGCAAAATCATGGCTTTCCCACTCTGCACGTGTTTCTCTTTCATTCACATGCTCTATATTTAAAAATCCAATTTGGTTTATAAATAATTCTTTCTCGATATGTTCGATGTCAACTTTTTGATCTCCCTGATACTGAAACGCTGCAAGCCTGATATCCGATTTAAACGATTTTAAAGATGTACTGTAATTGTATGAATTGATTTGAGAAGTTTCGTTTACAAAATCGAACTCTTTAACTTTTTGGAAAGTTGAATCCGGTTTTATTTTCTCCTCAATTCGAATCCCATCAATAAATCCATCAGCTTCTTGCCAGCTTAAATTTATTTTATTCTCGTTTATATTAGAGATAATGTTAATATTCATCAATACATTTACTGAAAGGGAAAGGGTTTCAGAATGGACAATTTTTTCCACATCATTCTCTTTTTCAAACGTTGAAATCCGGTAAAATACAGTAAGCCCAATCTCGCGGCTTGCATCTGTATATTGTTCAGCATTTTTGGGCAGTGTCGCAACTCTTCCAAATTGGGTGGAATCATTAATTGCCTTTTCAATGAGATAACCGTCATTAAATTCAGTTCTATCTTCCCAGCTAATTTCAATTGCCTCATTTTCAATTGAAATCTTAAACATTTCCGGCTTCGAGTGAACAAAATTGGGATTCCTGGGATCTAATGGATGATCCCTTTCAAAATCCGGATCGAATGAATTGCATCCGTATAGTAGCAATACTGCTGCAACAGTCAGAAACAGTAATTGAAGTAGTCTGTAACTGTTTAGTCTCTCCATACTATTAAAAACGAAGGTTAATTTTTGCCACGGCATAGTTTTTCTGGATGTCAAAGGAAAAAGCACGGTAGGGATTAAATGTATTTTTATTGGCAAAACCAGCTTCAGGGGGTCGGAAAGCATCAACAATGTTTACGACATAAAACAGGATAGCTGATGTCAAGGCGACATTTCTTTTTGTTTCCAGGCTCTTTATTTCATCTGAAAGCCGGTCTAACCGATTTCCCAGCTCAACGACTTCCTGTTCGCTATTTGCTTGCCGGTAATTTGTTAAAATTCTGTCAAACTCATTTGACCCCGTCCCTATTCTCTGATTGTAGTGAATGGCCAATCCTGCGGATAATCCGATTATTGAAATTATCGATAAAGCTTTTATTCTTTGTTTTTTATAGAGTTGACTTATTCCCGGAATAACTCCACCTGCAATTGAATTGCCCTTTAATGGTTTAAGATGCTCTTCTACTGTTGTTAATTGATGGGTATTAATTTCAACAAATAATTCCCTGAGACTGCCGGATATACTTTCAAATCGAATTCGATAAACGCCGCCCGGAAGTTTCACTTTTAGAAAACCCTGAGATCTATATTCAGTTTCTGATATTGATATAAACGTATCTTCATCACTAAACACCATTAAATTTGCCTGCCACTTTAATGCCGCATATGTAGAGTAATAACTATCATCCAATCTTCTAACTGGAAAATTAACAATTACATTTTGGAAGCGATCTTCTTTTACCTCTATCCTAAACCGTCTGTCCGGGATTGTTTTTCCAAAAATCAACAGTCGATGAAACCCGACAGTAAGTTTTATTTCTGTTCCGTTGGTGATTAGAAGAGGATCATCAAAATTGGTATCTATATACAGGTAAGCGGTATCAGGCTCAACTTCAAACCTAACATATCCATATTTTTCATTGGTTGTATCAGCAAATATACTATCGGGCTGTTCAATCTGTAAAGCATATCCATTTGAAAATATGGCTGAATAAATCAGTGGCAGGAAAATTAATATGCGAATGATGAGAGTGAGCATTTTCAAACTTTGATCAAACAGGATTAATTACATTATTGGCAACAAAATTTATACAAAAAGAATAATAGAAAAATTATTAAAATGATATACCATAAATTTGAAGAGCAAAAATTATTTAATAAAGAACTATATTAAAAGAAGCAAAAACTAAAATCGACATCGATAAGTTGATATCGCAAATTGGGTCAATTGAGTTCAATACATTAAAGACGTTAACTAAAATAATATCTTGTAGTTGATTATCTTTTAGTTTGATTAAAGGTTTACCCTCAATGAATCTAGCGGTTATTAAACAACTCAAAAGAACGGACAAACAAACCTTTTTTATAGCCATTCATGGTGGTTTGGCTACAATTCACTCGGGCACACAACACTGAAAAGTAACATGGAACAACGTAAGCCCGGTCTGGTTGGCGGAGTACAGAGATGGCGAATTCAGTTTTTGGCCGTATAAATGGATAGATAAAACCGAAAATGACCAGCAGAATTGATTTGCAGTAAAAAGTTCAACATCACTCAGAAACAAATAGGCTGCATAAAGAGTATACACTTGTAAAACCATGAATAACTGTTATGAATGAAAAAAAACAATCCGGACTCATACTTATCGGTGTATCGATTATAGCAGGTCTTTTTCTTCTTGGGTTTTATATGAATCAATCTGTGAAAACATTTAAAGGATATGACAGGACTGTAACTGTCAGGGGACTTGCTGAGCAGGAACATCTTGCAAACTTGATAATCTGGCCTGTTCAATTTACAGTGGCGAGTAATAATCAGCAGGAGATTTACAAAATGCTGGAAGATAATGTGGAGAGAGTAACGCTCTTTTTAAAAGAGAGAGGCATCATTGAAGAAGAAATTTCAGTGGATCTGCCGGTTGTTACAGACCGTTCCGCTCAGAGATGGGGTGGTGAGAACGGAGGACAATTCAGGTATGTGGCGTCGCAGGCAGTTACGGTATACTCAGAACGCGTTGAAGATGTACGGGAAGTGATGCGTAATGCAGGTGAACTTGGGAAAAAGGGTGTTATTATATCCGGAGGTGATTACTCTCTCAGAACTGAATACCTCTTTACACGTCTGAACGAGATCAAGCCCGAAATGATTGAAGCAGCAACCAAAGAGGCCAGGAAAGTAGCCGAAAAATTTGCAGAAGACTCAAACAGCGAGCTGGGAAAAATTAAAACGGCCTCCCAGGGACTGTTCAGTATCAGCGACCGCGACCGCAATAACCCGCATATTAAAAATGTGAGAGTGGTCTCAACAATTGAGTACTACCTGTCGGATTGACGGCGTTTTAATTCACACTTTTCACCAGCCGCCGGTTCCGGGTTCGCCCTTCATTGGACCAACAATTTCTGAG
>CAYVBJ010000056.1:0-18857 GCA_964449075.1 uncultured Balneolaceae bacterium | reverse complement strand
AATTACAGATTATATATTCCATGCGAACGTTTTCATCTGTTTCCTGGGCAAAAGCGTTCATTGTCAGAAATGGAAGAATCGCAAGTAAAACGGTTTTCATTATTTTGTTTTTCATCTGGTATTATTTAGTTAGTTGTAGATTAAGTTTTTAGGGATCTTACATGTGTAACCTGTTAATACTTGTGCTCCATAACCGGCTTTAGCTACACCTATTTTCACCAGTGAATTGCCTGGATCAAAAGATGTAAAAAAGCGGTCGGTTAAAATCCCTGGGTAAGAATAGCAGTATTCTCACAGGATATCTTGCACTATTTGCGCAAATGTTTGGATTATTTGCGCAAAGAGCGGGAAGAAGCCGGTTTTTTTGCAATTCTTACTCAATAATAATTCTTGGTGGTGACTGGCCGCGGGCATATTCAAAATCTTTGTGAATGAAAACAGAATAGGGGTGAATACCACTGGGAGCTTCGCTTGATATGGCCAGCACCAACGGGTTTCCGTCTCTGACTGTTCTTGTGCTCAAACCTGTTATCCTGGAATCCGGAAATTGAAAAGATGCATCAGATCCTTCCACAATCCACCGGATCCGGTCACCTCTTTTTACGGTTACATCGCTTTTGCTTGTATCATCAGCCATAACAATCCGCCATTCATTGGCAATTACTTTAACAACAAGATTGTATTCGGTGGTCTGTGGTTGTGAGTAAACTTTGTTTACATTCACCATTAGTAAAAACATTAATGCCAGTACTATGCCGGCAGAGATCATCTTTTCTTGCATCGCCTTTTCCATTGTTTAAGTTAAACCCGGTTAATTGTTAACCTGGTCTGTTTCCTGTAAAATTTTTTCAAAGCGGGAATCAGAAACGAGTTCTTTCAATTCTGGCTGTCTTAATATCTCCGATTTGGAGTAGCCGTTCTCAATTGCTTTAATCAGCCATTTGATAGCCTCATCCCGCTGTCCAAGTTGTTCAAATGTTGTGCCTGCCGAGTACATGACATATGTATCGTCAGGTGATATTTCAAGTGCCTGCTGAAGATAATTCCTGGCAATCATGTCATCACCAGTCATGGCATAATAGCCGGCTATATGGCTCAGGATTTCAGCGTTGCTGGGATTCACTGTCATCCGATCCAGGGCAAGCTCTATTGCACGTTTATAGGCATCTTGTGCTTTATCCCGTTCATCCGGAATCCAATAGTAAGCAGAGGCAAGATTTCCCCAAAGGAGATAATAGCTGCTATTAATTTCAAGAGCTGTTTCGTACATTCTTGCAGATTCTTTAAACCTTCCTTCAATATAGTACAGGGTTCCAAGATTTGAAGATGTCCCGAAAGATTTTTCAATATTAAGTGACAGTTCATACATTTTCCTGGCATCCTCAAGCTCTCCTGTAAAATAGTAGACAGAGCCAAGGTTCATATACCCCCGATAGTTATCGGGAGTCAGCTCAATTACACGCTTAAACTGGTCTTCAGCCTCTTTAAATTTGTTGGTTCGCAGATAAAATGCACCCAAACTATTATATCCTGCCCAGTAATCCGGTTTCAGGCTGATTGATCTGAGGTAGGTATCCTCGGCCTGCTGATTATTCCCACTGCTTTCATAAGCTCTTGCAAGACCCATGTATGCTTCTGCGCTAACAGGATCAGCTTTGAGTGCGTCATTAAAGTTTTGAACAGCCAGATCGTAATTACCGGTACCAGTGTTGATCATGCCCAGCACAATATGAACCTGTACGTGTTTGTTATTCAGCGCAATTGCATTTTGAACCTGATTTTTAGCAAGCTCTGCCCATTCAGAAACATCATTAAATTCAAATTTACGCCAAAAAGCTTGTGCCAGACCAGCATGTGCAAGTGCAAACTGAGGATCGAGTTCTATTGCTTTGTTAAAAGATTCTATGGAACTGTTGATATTTTCAAGTCTTTCATAGCGCTGCAAATAACCAAGCCCCTCAAGATACTGTTCAAAAGCGGTAGCATTTGATGTTTTCCCCTCCTGTATTACCTCGCGAGATTCAGGATTGAGTTCAAGATTAAGCATAGCCATTAAACGTTCAACGGAGCTGTTGTGAAGTTCTAAAACATCTGATGCGTCAACGTCAATGACAGCAGAACTTATCTGGCGAAGATTTTCTGAATCAATCAGGTTTATCGTCAGCCTGAGCCTGTCTTCAATTGGCTGCAGACTTCCCGCAATTGCATAATTGACTCCAAATGTTTTATGAGCTTGTCCGGCACTTGTAATGCTGTTGGTTCTGATTTCTCCAGCTGGCACAACCCAAAGTGCATTTTGAAACTGTTCCAGCTGGGTTAAATTACTGGTAATTGTTTCAACAAGTCCGTCACTGAAAACCTGCCTTGATGCATCAGCACCAATATTGGTAAATGGAAGTACTGCGAGATGGACAAATTCAGATTCAGGTCCGGTAAAAAACCATCCTGAAATATTTTGCTGCTGATGTATAAACAGATATGCAAATAAAAAGATACTCAAAATCAAACCGCCGGTCATAAAAACTTTACGCTTCTTATGGCTCTTAAAATCTGCTAAACCGGTTCCTGGTATTTTTTTTGTAGTTGTGGCGCCTGACCGATATGATTCCTGAGTCATTTGAAGATCTTCGAGCAGATCAGCAGCTGTTTGGTACCTGCCGGCTGTATCTTTTGATAAGCAGCGGATAATTATTTGTTCAATTTCATACGGAATATTTTTATCGAAATCGGATAGGGGCGGTGGATCCGTATTAATAATGGAGTAGATTATTGAATGATCGTAATCACCGCCAAAAGGCAATTTACCTGAAATCATTTCATATAATACAACACCGAAAGACCAGATATCTGAACTTGCATAGAGTTCATCACCGCGAATTTGCTCGGGCGACATGTATGCCGTAGTGCCTAATGTTGAACCGGTTTTTGTGATAAGCTGATCGCCGGCTATCTTGGCAAGTCCAAAATCCAGTATTTTTATTTCACCGGTTTCCGTTACCATGATGTTCCCGGATTTTATATCGCGATGTATAATTCCTTTTTCATGAGCAGCCTTCAATCCCGATGCGATTTGTATAGCGTAGTCAAGCACGGTTTCTGAAATTGCTTTCTCTGCTTTACGACTATTTTGATTTACTTGACCAATTGAACTTTGAGTGGTTTCTTTATTTGCAATAGCACGATTGCTGAATTTTTCCCGAATTGTTTCTCCTTCGATGTACTCAATCGCTATGAATTGACTTTCATCATCTTGCTCTTCAATATTGAAGATCTGGCAAATATTCGGATGATTGATCCGGGCCGCAGCCCTTGCTTCCTGTAAGAAGCGCCGGTTAGATTCATTTGCCGATTCTGTGTTTGGAGGCAGAAACTTCAGGGCTACATTCCTGTTCAGTTTGGTATCATAGGCTTTGTACACCACACCCATTCCACCCTCGCCGAGTTTACCGAGAATTTTATAATGCTTAACCTGTTTGCCTGTCATATCTGATATTCATAAATGGTTTTAAATCAACCGGAACTATTAAAAACAAATACGTGAATTTTATCTTTTTGAAAACTTTTTCCCCTTATGATTTACAGAATTATCTAACTATATAATACCAGCAAACAGTTCCGGAATCTTGCACTATTCGCGCAAATGTTTGGATTTTTTGCGCATATTTGATTTTAAAGTACATTTTCATATCTAGAGTATCAGAGTCTGTTATACATGACCATATTTTATCTGACCTAAAGAAGCGGAATTTTTTACCTGTAACATTTACAAAAAGGATAGAATAAAACGAAAAGGAAACAATATAGAACCGTAATATGTTTTTAATCTTTGCAAACGTTCTTGATAATTATCAGATGAAAATAATCGTACTCTTTATTCTTGCAATAACTTTGAATGAAAACAATATCCCTGATCTTATGAACAGAGACCAAAATAGTTGCAGCTCAGAAACGGAAATCTCACTGAATGAATATAAATGGAAGAACCGTATTTTGGTTCTTTTTGCAAGAGACGCAGAAAGCGATCTTTACCAATCACAAATGAAAAAATTTGCAACTCGCGAATCAGGAATCAAAGACAGGGATTTACTATTTGTATCGGTCTTTGAGGAGGGCTGTTCAAAAATTAACGGTCAGGAAATTTCTGATAAATCCGCCGATTCTTTACGTCAGCGATTGAAAGCCGGAAATAAACCATTCAGAATCGTGCTAATTGGAAAAGACGGTACAGTTAAGTTGCAAAGAGAGAAGGTACTAACTCCTGATGAGCTTTTTGGAATAATAGATCAGATGCCGATGCGTCGCCGTGAAATGAATGGCGGCCGATAAAAAATTATTGCGCAGTTGATTTAAAGCAGGTTACATACAGTTCAAAGATTTCCACTGTCTACATCTTTGATGAATTGTATCATTCCCTCCATATACGTATCCTGATCATCATACATGGCCAGGTGACTTCCCCCGGGGCAATGCAGGTATCTGCCATTCTTAACTTCAGAAGCCATCCATTTCATATGATCCGGATCCATGGTGTCGTGTGCACCCCCGATGGTTAGTGCAGGCACGTGAACTTTGTAGAGATCCGCTTTTCTCTCCCAGTTTTTCAATTTTGCATCTCCTGCCACTCCAAACTCACTGGGGCCCTGCATGGTTACGTATAGTTCCTCGTTGATATTGGCAAAAGCACGGTTGACAGGATCGGGCCAGTTCTCCGGCGGCATTCGCAAAACATGGCGCGGATAAAAATTTGTGTGGATTAATTCGCTGTACCTGGGATTCGAAAACTCCCGGTTGGCTTCCAGGTTTTTGATTTCGGATAAAACATCAGGGTCGAGTTTTGATCCCAGCACCTCATCTGCATATTGAATGTAATCAGGAATAGAGGACATCATATTGGAGATAATCAGCCCCTTCAGATTTTCCTGGTGTGCAAGGGCATATTCCATTGCCAGTATACCTCCCCATGACTGTCCGTACAGATAAAAATTTGCACTGTTCAGTCCGAGAGCTATTCGAACCTGTTCAACTTCATCTACAAACCGGTCGACATCCCACAGCCTGCTGTCAGAAGGCTGGTCGCTGTAAAAGGATTCCAGCTGATCATAATAATAGTATTCAATACCGGCATGGGGCAGATAGGAGTCGAAGCATTCAAAATATTCATGTGTGGCACCGGGTCCGCCGTGAAGAAGCAGAACTTTTACTTTCGGATTATTGCCAACTCTTTTAGTCCATACCTTAAAATCCCCGGCAGGAGTTGAGATAGGGATTAATTTTACACCGCCGCTTAGTTTATCGTCACGGTTTGAATAATCCAGATAATCGTTTGTCATATTGGTCATGTTCACTAATTTAAATCACTTTTAATGTCTATAATAATAAAAAAAGACCGTACATTGCAGCAATAACGAGCAGAACTGCAATTCCAATTACAAAATAGGCTCCTTTGGTAAAATCAGAGATCGTTTTGAGTATTTCTTTGCGATCATTTACATTCGGGAAGGGTTTATCAGGTACTTCTTCTCCAAGGAATTCACAAAGCGGTTCCCATCCCTGGTTAACTGTAAAAATCAACAGCTGATTTGGAGGAACAACACCTTTGATCTCTTCAATATGATCGTGATAACGCTGAATGGCATCTGTTTCGTTATGCATTGTCCCCTTATGTGATCGTTGCCAGATTAATTTGGATGCCATGTTGCCGAATTTCCGCATAAAAGGGACTGTCATTTTAAGAACTTTAAACTGCCAGAGGTTTTCTGTAAAATAGATTGTGTTGATGGTACTGTTATACCAGGCTTCCGGCCCGCGCGGGTGTAGCGTTACCAGAACTTTTGCATCCGGATATGCTTCAAAGAGTTCACGCCACACACAGCAGCCCGGATTATCGACAGTGGCCGTATAATTTTCAAATACTTCATTCCAGTTATGCTGAATCCCTGCTTCTGAATTTGCCACCCGGTTCCAGAAATCGATATGAGCTTTATTCTTCACATTATTGATCACTTCCATCATGTGGTAACACGGATATCCGAGTTCATTGAGTGCGGTGTATGTAGACAGTGTTCCGGTACGTCCGAATCCTGCCCCTATAATTTTCAGGCCCATTTTTTTTATCTGTTATAATACATAACTCCATAAATCCCTGAGACGAATGTAGCTGGTTTTGCTTTCGTTATCTTGTACTTTTTGCGCAAATGTTTGGATTATTTGCGCATTTGACTATCAGCTCCGGTTCACGAAGTGGGTTTTTCCGGGAACACTGTTCTTTACGGCTCCTTTTACCACAGCCTGTTTGCCATAATGATTATTGATGGCATCGGTGGCATAATAGAGTTTTTGCATTTTTTCATCTTCTGTAAAAAAAAGTTCAAGTTGTTCTATCTGCTGCATCTCAATGGTATGAAGCCCGACTCCGCGTATTTTTTGTCCGTTGCGAAGAGCCCGCTGCAAAATATTGAGTGCCGGGGGCTGGCAGTTGTCTAACACATAGTCGTCCAGGTTTGTATATCCGGGAGTGTTAAAGGCAAACGTAACACCGTCCCAGCTTACATCCTGGTACCGGATGTGACAGGCCCACTTGCGTGCTTTCCGGTTATAACCGCGAAGCCGGTAGCAGACCTGCCGTACGGCCTTTACAATTTCTCCGCGTACCTGGTCTGTGTCTGTTGTCCAGTCAGAGAAGGTATGCATATAGCTTACTTCATCGGGTACATGGCCGGTATTGTCGAGAACCCGGGCTTTATCCTGGCCTGCAGCCATTTCATAGAAAAGGCGTCCCTGCATTTCTCCGAAAATTTTTTGAAAAACACCGGGTCCCTGTTTCATGGCATCAGCAATGGTGATAACACCGTAATGCTGCAAGCGCGCGAATCTGCGCCGTCCGATCCCCCATATTTCATCCAGAGGAAGCTTGTAAAGATGCTGTGCTGCATCGTCCTGATTCAGGATAAATATCTCACCGTTTGGTTTTTTTAAATCGGATGCCAGCTTGGAGTAGGTTTTGGAAAAAGCCACCCCGACTGAGCAGACAAGCCCCAGGTTTTCATAAATTTGTTGTTTCAGGCGGCTTACAAATTGCGTAATCGATTTTCGTGAACGCCCTTTCAGGAATGTGACATCCATGAAATACTCATCCATCGAATACTTTTCAACATCAGGGGCAAAATCTTCCATAATTTCCCTCAGGCTTGCACTGATACCTTTATACTTATCGTAATCGATTTGCATAAAAACGAGATAGGGGCAGATCTGGTGTGCTTCAAAAGCGCTCATTGCCGTTTTTATACCGAGCCGGCGCGCTTCATAACTGGCTGTGGCTACGATGCCCCGCGGTGTTCCGTCGGGCTTGCGCCATCCTCCCATGGCTACCGGAAGACCGTAAAGATTGTATGCCAGCTGCTCTACCTGTGCATAAAAACAGTTCATATCGAGATGCAGGTATAGCCGCGGACGAAGGCTGGTATGCTGATGATCTTTTGCCACACTGCTGTACAGTGTGATGCGATGTACATCCTGCTCAAGATCGTAGTTTTTGGGTTTTGTAAAAGACATATTTTAAAACTACATATTTTACACATATATCGCACATATAAATTCGGGGATCCGGAATTCTGTTCTGCTAAACAGAATCGGGCAGGGGAGAAAAGTTTATAAGATCAATTATTTGTAATATTATAAAGAACAGGTACTGAACTATGGAGAATGAACTTAAAATCTTATGGGATCTGCTAACGGCTTTCGGCGTTGGATTGCTTATCGGAATTGAGCGTGGTTGGAAGGGGCGTATAAAAGAAGAAGGAGACCGGGTGGCCGGAATCCGGACATTTGCCCTGACCGGGATTTTAGGCGGGATCGTAGGAAGGTTATCGATGCTGATGGGAGACTGGCTGGTGGCAGCCGCTTTTTTGTCGTTTGCAGCTGTGGTAGCCATTGCTCACTTCGTTGGAGCGAGAGAAAGCGAAGATATTGGGTTTACAACATCGGTTGCACTGCTGATAACGTTCAGCCTGGGAATATGGGCTGTTTTCGGCAGCCATGTCTACATATTCAGTGTGGCAGTACTTGTTGTGGCTCTTTTGGGTTATAAGCCTGAACTGCACAAGTGGATAGGAAACATTGAAACGGAGGAAATTTACGCGGGTATCAAACTTCTTGTCATTTCGGTGATTCTGCTTCCGCTTCTTCCAAACCAGGGATACGGTCCATTTGAGGCATTGAACCCATATTGGCTCTGGTGGATGGTAGTGCTGATTACGGGGCTTTCATTTGTCGGGTACGTAGCCATATCACATTTCGGCGACCGTATCGGTGTTCTTCTGACAGCATTAACGGGAGGCCTTGCATCATCCACAGCCGTAACATTAAGCCTGGCTCACATGGCGAAGCGAACACGGGTGTCCAATATTTTTATGGCGGGAGTTTTGATAGCTTCAGCAATTATGTTTATCAGGGTAGTGATTGAGGTGGCTGTGGTAAATCCGGAACTGCTATATACCTTATGGATTCCGATGCTGGTTATGTTTGTTGTTACTCTAATTGGTATGTTTTGGCTATGGCAGCCGAAGAGTGACGATGAAGGGAAAGAGAAGCCCCCGCTGAAGCTTGATAACCCTTTTCAAATAAGCACAGCCTTAAAATTTGGCATATTGTTGGGTGTGGTTTTACTATTGGCCGAAGCGATGAAAGAGTGGTTTGGAGATGAAGGTATCTATATTTTGTCTATCGTTTCCGGTCTGATGGATGTAGATGCAATCACGCTTTCGCTGTCCAAAATGGCAATCGACGACTTAAATGAAAAAACTGCCGTTGCAGGAATTGTACTTGCCACAACTTCTAATACCCTTGTAAAAGGAATCATGTTTGCATTTCTGACAGACATTAAAGTCTCCCTGAAATTACTATTTGTTATGGCCGGCAGTGGTTTGGCTGGAATTTTAACAATTTTTTTTCTTTAAGAAATGGTTTTTCATGAGAGTTTCAGATGAATTAAATGTACCTGATTTGCAAGATTTACAAAGAGCTGGCCTAAAATCCGAATTTTAGAATCCCCGTACATGACCATGTAACATTCACATCTTTCAGGGCTCTTGTAATAGAGTTAAATGAAAGTTCTGACAGGCCATTTTGGAAAACAGGGCTGATCAGGAATTTTAAAATTTTAGCAATACATGATCTGAATTCTATGAGCAAAACACTCTATTTGTCCAGAATTGAAACGGAAATTGGTTCCATGGTTACCGGTGTCACAGAAGATGCTGTTCTTATGCTTGAGTTCCAGAAAGGAAGCCGCGTAGAACGCAAACTGGAACAGCTGCATCAAAAAATAGATATCGTTATACAGATGAGCAGAAAAAAACTGCACAATGAGCTTCAACAACAGATGGAAGAGTTCTTCAAAGGGGAGAGGTCTGAGTTTGATCTACCCATGCGAACGGTGGGTACTGAATTTCAGAATCGTGTATGGAATCTTTTATTAAAAATTCCGGCCGGGCAAACTGTCAGTTATGGCGATGTTGCATCATACCTGGGAGACTATTATACGTCAGAAGATATCGCTACTGCAGCCGGTATCAACCACATTGTGATTCTAATACCCTGCCACAGGCTTTTGGGTAGAGATGGTTCACTGGTTGGCTATAATGGCGGAATCGATCGGAAAAAGAGATTAATTGAACACGAAAAAGACTTTTTCGGGGATACAGGTTCAGTAACAGAAGATGTGACAACAAACGTAAGTTAGATTTGTTGGCCACGTGTGATAAATTGCCGTTAATGACCCGTTTGTAAAGTAAACTGTATCCATTGTCATTTTCTCTGTATCCGGATATGATATTAATACAGGGCACTTATTTGCAATCTATAGACGCAATGCGGTGTTATTAGCGGCTTTTTTTAAAAGGTTTAATGCAGGCATTTTAAGATCTGAGCTTTTAAATTCTCATCTGCTTCCCCTGTAAAGCTCAAATTCCAGCAGACGACATTCGATTGTTGAGTTAAAGAATGGAATTCGCTGCGAAGATCTAAGACCTATCTTTTTAGCCAGGACGAAATTTCCTGTCAATACATAGCCTGTTTTACCGGGACACTTTGTCTTCATGAAGTCACCGATTTGTCTGTACAAAGGCGCAAGGTTTTTGTCTTCATCAAGGCGTATGCCATAGGGCGGGTTAAACATCACTACCCCGTCTCCGTTGGGTACGGATGTTTTTTCGAAACTGCAATTTTCAAAATGAATGAGATGATCCACTCCGGCATTTTTTGCATTTTTCATTGCTGAAGCCAATGCATTTTTATCAATTTCGCTAGCAATAATTTCTCCTTCAAAATTTTTGACAGTATTCAATTTAGCCTGTCGTCTAACTTCCTGGTAGTAGCTGTCATCAAATCCAAGGATATGCATAAATCCAAAATTGTTCCGAAGTGAAGCCGGCGGGCGGTTTTGCGCCATCAGGGCTGCTTCAATGGCAATTGTGCCGCCGCCTGCCATTGGGTTTATAAAGTGATCTCCAGGTTTCCACTTTGATGCATAGATGAGTGCAGACGCAAGCGATTCCTGCATGGGCGCTGAAACCGATTCACTCCGATAACCCCTGCGTGAGAGAGATTCTCCTGATGTATCTACGAATATCCTGGCAATCTCTCTGTCCCAATAGAGAAAGAGAACGGTTTTATTGAGGTTTGAACCGCTGTCGGGACGGTTGCCGGTTTCATGCCGCATATTATCTGCAACCGCATCTTTAACGGTGAGATTTGCAAATTGTGTATTTTCAATTTTGGGGTGATCAACCCTGGATGTTACAGAAATGTATCCCTGTGAATCTATCCAGTTTTCCCAGCTGCAGGAGTAAATCCAATCATACAACTGCTCGACTGAGTTTATCTTTTTTTCATCAATTAAAAAATGAATTCTGTGTGCCGTTCGAAGCCAAAAATTTAAGGTAATGCAGTCATTCAGTGAGGCTTCAATCTCGATGCCGGTTTCCCTGCTCTTTTTGGGAGTAAAGCCAAGTGTTTCGACCTCCTTTGTTAACCAAGGAGTCATCCCAAGCGGACATGTTAGGGTAACCGTACCTTTTTTAGAAAAATCTGGCATATGTTCTTGTTTTAGAAAGGCTAAAAAAAATCCGGCATCCATAAAATGCCGGATTCATTATTTACAAATTAAATCGAAAGCCAACGTTATTTCACTTCCACAACTTCAATATCAAAAGTCAGTTCTCTGCCGGCCAGCGGATGATTGGCATCGAGTGTTAAATTCTCATCTCCGACTTCTGTTATACGAACCGGAACCGGCTCACCATTTGGCTGATTTACCTGGAGCTGCATTCCTACCTGCGGATCCACATCTTCCGGCAGCTGGTCTTTCGGAACCGTAATAATCAGATCTTCCCTGGGTTCTCCATATGCTTTATCGGCAGGAATTGTAACTTCTTTTGATTCGCCTTCTTCTAATTCAGTTACCGCTTTTTCAAATCCCGGAATCAGCTGGCCTTCTCCGAGAGTAAACTCAAGTGGCTCTCTGTCTTTAGATGAATCGAAAACGGTACCATCTTCTAATTTTCCTGTGTAGTGTACTTTGACGGTATCTCCGTCTTTTATTTTAGACAAAATGTTCCTTTATTTTATTTAATGCTTTAATTTAATATAAGATAAGGTTTTTCATGCAAAATTCGGAATTGAACCAGAAGGAAACTGACATAAGGAGATTTATTGCAGATCAGTTGTCATCAGCTAAAACTATTGCCATTATCGGATGCTCGGCAAATCCCGGACGAACAAGCCGCAGGATTGCAGGATATCTGAAAAAAAACGACTATAAAATTATTCCCGTAAACCCCAATGAAGAGTCAATACTTGGAGAGCATGTCTATGATTCGATAGAAGATATTCCGGAAAGCGTGAGTGTGGATATTGTCGATATTTTCAGGAATAAAAAATATACGGCAGATATGGTTCGTGAGATTGTGAACAGATTTAAAGATAATGAAACGAAACCGCTGATATGGACCCAGCTTGATGTAAGCAGCGACGAAGCAAAAAGAGTGGCAGAAGAAAATGACTTTGAGTATATCGAGAACCGCTGTATTTATGTGGATCACAAAAATCTTGTGGCTCAGTAATCAATCATTATCCTTCAATAGAAGTTCTTTTCGCTGATTTGTGTGTTCATCCATTTTTGATTCCAAAATGGTTTCAATCCGGAGGCGTTCATCTTCAGGAATTGAGGTTAAAAACTCTTTAACACCTTCGCTTTTTTTTCCGATATCTGACATATACTCGATCTGGAGTACATTTTCGCTATACCAGTGCCAGGAGATTACCTGGTGCCAGGAAATCTTTTTATCAAATAAAAGGATTCCCCCGGACCTGAAATCGGGTACAAGTTTAACGGTCCATCCAAAAAATCCAAAACACATGAGTGAAATCCCGGAGGTTAAACGTATATCCGTAACCGGTTCTGAGGTGAGAAGAGCCGATCTGTATAATCCGAATAAGATAATAATCAATGACAGCAGGTTCGGGGCATGGTCAATCCAGAAAGATTGATGAGTATACAGAATAGTTCCGGTGTTTGCTCGAAGTGAAATCAACCGAACTGCATAGCCGGTAAAAAAACCTGACAGGAAGCTGTAAAAGGCAGCCATGGTTGGCGCCGCTACCGGCTGGGGAAAAAATCCTGCCAGATAAGCTGCCATTAAAAAAGTAAATATGAACAGTGCAATCAGAATCGTATTCAGCAGGGTTTTCTTGTTTAACCTGTCGATGCGAATCCAGGGGTAAAAACCCGTAAAACCTCCGGCAAAAACTGAAATAAGATATATGATATAAAGGTATATAAAGAGCATTTTAATGATCTCCGCAATCGGATTTAGTCAGGTTCTTTTTTCTGTTGATACAGGGTAAAATAATGAACAATGACACTATTGAAAATATAAAACTCACAACTATAGTATGATTAATTTAGCGATAAAGGTTATTTTGTATGCAATTGAAAAAGCAATCAAAAATCGATGATGTTAAATTCGATCGGATAATATGAGTGAAAAATCTGTTAAACCGGAATCTATCGAAGTGTCAAACAGTGAACAGGTTTTAGAAATCGAATGGGCAGACGGACACAAATCGGTTTACCCTTTGTTCGGCTTGCGAAAAAACTGTCCCTGCGTAATGTGCAGGGGAGGGCATGACCAAATGGGGCGATTTGACTCACAGTTATTTCATGTTGATCCTGTTCAGCATTTTGAAATAGAAGAACTTGAACCGGTTGGGAACCATGCACTAAAAATAATGTGGAGCGACGGGCATAGCAGCGGAATGTATAGGTGGGATTTACTCAGAGAGATGGACCCCGATGAGGAAAACTGACTGTTAACAGCTAACCAATTGTAAATTAAATTGCATTTAACGACAAATCTATTTAGAATTGATCTAAATAAAATTCAACACATACATTGACCATGGACTATTTTATAAAAACCACAATTTCAATCATAGCACTTTTTATACTGGCTTCATGTTCTGAGCCGGAAGTGATTAACATCTACTCAGCCCGACACTATGATACAGATATTCAGTTGTATGATTCCTTTACAGAAGAAACAGGTATTCAGGTAAACCTGATCGAAGGAGGAAGTGATGAGCTGATTGAAAGAATTAAAAGCGAAGGTATTAACAGCCCTGCAGATATATTAATTACAGTAGATGCCGGGAGATTATGGAGAGCTGAAGAGGCAGATATATTTCAATCTATAGATTCTGATGTATTAAATAGTTTAATACCGGCAGAATTAAGAGATCCGGAAGGCGAATGGTATGCTTTTTCAAAAAGAGTCAGAGGCATTATTTACAATAAGGATGAAGTCAGCCGGGATGAACTGGAAGGATACAGGCAGCTTGCGGATGAAAAATGGTCAGGCAGAATTTGTATACGTTCATCCAATAACATCTACAATCAGTCATTGATAGCGTCTATGATTCAGTCTTACGGAACAGAAGAGACAGAAGAGTGGGTAGAGGATTTTGTTTCAAATTTTGCACGATCTCCCCAGGGCGGAGACACAGACCAGATAAAAGCAGTTGCAGCCGGTCAATGTGATATCGCTGTTGCAAACCATTACTACCTGGCACGCCTGGCAACATCCTCTGATGAAGATGACCGCCGGGTCACTGAAGCTGTGGATATCTATTTTCCCGGAGAGGAGTATGGAGGTACGCACGTAAATGTCAGCGGAGCCGGTGTTGTGCAAAATTCACCAAACAGATCTAACGCAATCAGGTTTCTTGAATATTTGACAGAAGAAGAGTCTCAGCGTCTCTATTCTCTGGGCAACCTTGAATACCCGGTTGTAGAATCAATTGAATTGCCTGAAATCCTGCAAGAGTTCGGAACTTTTGAAAGTGACGCTGTAAATGTTGAATCATACGGCAGAAACAACCCGGAAGCTATCAGGGTTATGGACAGGGCCGGCTGGAGATAACCTGATATTATCTCTTGCAGCTCATAATCAAACTGAGTGCAGGTTACTGAACCGCACTCAGTTTGTATGTTTCTTATTGCAAAGATTTAGATTTACTTGATTAACATCATCTGTCGCGACTGAACGAATTGGTCAGCCTGTAACCGGTATAAATAGAGACCGCTGGCAAGTCCGGCAGCATCAAATCTGACTTCATGGTTTCCCGCAGCCAGCTGTTGATTATTTATCAAAACAGCCACTTTTCTGCCAATTACATCATACACGGCTAATGTTACATTGGATCTGTTTGCAAGCTCATACCTGATAATTGTTGAAGGATTGAATGGGTTGGGATAGTTACCTATCAGCTGTGTCTTTTGCGGAAGTTCAGAAATCGGATCTTCAACAGATACGCTGTTCAACGTTTTTACGATTGCATTTTCAACGGTCTGAACCTTTCCGGAACTGTCAATAACGGAGACGTCAGCCAGTTTCATTTTCATCTCTTCAGGCCAGTCTGCCAGGGCTTTGATTTCGAAAGCTACCAATTCCAGTCCTGAGCTGTTTTCTGTCCTGCCTTTGTGAACGTAAGATCCTGCCACAACTCCGGTCTCTTTATTAATCATTTCGAATGATAGAATCTTATCGTAATTAAGCCAGTTTTCAGCCCACCCAAGAGGTTCTATTTTGCTGATATCCCATAAATTATCATCAATTCCCTGTATGTTAAGCCGGAAGGATGTGCCGATCAAATCTAATCTTTGATCAGCAGCAACGATTAAACGGATGGTTTCATCTGCCTCCAGCTGATCGATTCTGAGGCTGTAATTATCATCTATCTTAGCTGCAATACCGCCTGCAGCGGGAGGGTTGTCCTGTTCTTGACCGAAATTTAACCCGATTACCTGGAGATCACGCTCATTCACGATTCCGTCTCCATTGGCATCAGAGGCAGTTACAGAATTATCCGGTGTGTCGGTTGCCCATTTTTCAACGATTCGCGAAACCCATTCTATTGTCGGGAAGAGAGGTATTGGTCCCCTGCGCTGCCAGTTTATGCCGAGTGGCAAAACGTCGGTTTCGGTAACTACGCCGCTGTCATCCGTATCACCCGGCCATACTGCAATTTCCTGACGGTTTTGGCTGGTGCCGGTTATTACAATATCATCAATCCGGTTTGTTCCGGTAGTGCCGGTTTCATTGTGTATTCCGGTTGAATCGTCAACACCAATTGCGAGAGAGCTTGTATTTAACCAGCGAATATATAGTGATTCGCGGTTATTGACTTCCGCGGGTAGTTCCAGGTTTTCAACATTTCCGGCTGACGAGCTTTCAGACAAATCAAGTGTGCCACCGGGCAGATCCTGCCAATTTGTGCTATCGGTACTGATTTGGATCTGAAAATCTTTTGGACCGGTTCCCGATCCGGCCTGTTTTGATGAAAACTGAAGATTTTCAAATCGTTCCGTAGAGACTTTTACCAGCCAGAATTTGTCTGTCCCGGCTTCTGCATCCCAGCCGTTTGCATTTGCAGCACCGCTGCTAAACCCGCTTCCGCTTCGGCTTGCTCCCGCTATCTGAATTTCGGAAGTTTCATTTACCGGCAAGGCAACAGAAGGTGCATCGAGGTCATCATCAAAATCCCAGTTTGCGAGAATGTAGCGAAAAGCATCGGGTTCCGTTACAGTAAAAAGAGCCGACACGTTTTCCGTGCCATTCCATATACCGCCGCCGGTGTCACTTCGTCCGCCATATACAAACTCATCGCTTCCAAGCTGAGCCCGGATGGCCACGTAAAAGCTTTCTCTTTCTCGCATAAAGCCGATTTCACCTGTAAATACTGCGAAACCGTCACTCTCTTTCGATTCAAATGACATCTCTTCCCAAACATCTTCACTCCATGACGATGGATCGGAATCCTCGGTATTAAGTCCAACCCAGACGGTGAGACCTGAAACGTCATCATCACCATCGGTGATTGTGCTTGCGAATATACGCCCGGCAGTTTCAAAGCTCTCCCCGCTCTGTATTGTAACTTCAGCCGGCATATCCAGCGCAGCTTCACCGATTGCTGTATTGACGGTAAATTCTGCTTCTTCGGGCGCAATGATATCGATATCATCACCGGCTGAATCAGAAAGCTGTAGGTCAGATAAACCGATTGAATTTAAACCCGCGGCAGCCAGGTTTTTCACTCGAAAAGTAAGTGCGGCCAGTTCACCCTGCTCCGCTGCCGGCAGTGATGCTGTCCTTGTTACGGAAATCCCGATTTCACTTGATGGGTAGTCGTTATGAAAAGTAAGCGTACCGGGATCATCCAATATACCGGCAGCTTCAAGTGAGATGAATTCAAGATATTCCGGGTTATAGGTGACCCTGGTTGCAAAGAAAAATGCATCAACCGGTTCACTGACGTCAAGTGTGATAGTTAAGGTCTCTCCCGGATTTACAGCTTCAGGTGTAACATTTGTATTGATTGCCGGTTGTGAGCTTACAATCGCAGTCAAACCGGTTGCTAAAATGAGAATGATCGTGTGAAAGATCCTTGATAAATAGTTATTATTTTTCATGATAGGTTCTCCTTTATGAATAGTTATTGATGAATTGAAAAAAGCGGTGTTCTGAACAGGTACAATTGTATTGTTTCAGAATTCCGTTTTACTGTTACTGACTGTATTCCTGAAATTTCACAAGTATACATGCTTTAATTGCCAGGCTCGTGTATGAATAGTTTTATCTGTTACAGTTCTGACAGGCCACGCTTCTTTCTGGTAAGAACAAAAATCCGGGAATTCCTTACAGAAAAAAATGAAAATTCTTAAAAAAATCTGGTGAGATCGTTCGGCTATTCGGAGACTGATCGAAATCGATATTTCTAAATCATCTAATTTCGTTTAAATTAAATGATATGGAAAGATATCTGCTTGGTTACGACGTTGGAAGCTCTTCGGTAAAAGCCTCACTTATTCGGGCAGAGAACGGAGAACCGGTTTCAACTGCTGTTTCTCCCGAAGAAGAGCTCGGAATGATCTCTCATCAGCCGGGATGGGCAGAACAACATCCGGATGTCTGGTGGACGCATGTAGTTAGGGCAACCGGACTATTGCTCCAAAAAACTTCTGCAGACCGTGAAAACATTGCGGCGATTGGAATCTCCTATCAAATGCATGGCCTTGTTGCTGTTGATACACAGAGAAAACCAGTCAGGCCGTCAATTATCTGGTGCGACAGCCGGGCAACAGATATCGGAAAGAGAGCTTTTGAGGAGATTGGTAAGGAAGTTTGCCTGAACCGGTTTTTGAATTCGCCAGGTAATTTTACTGCTTCCAAATTAAAATGGGTGCAGGAGAATGAACCTGAAATTTATGACAGAATTTACAAGATCATGCTGCCCGGTGATTACATCGGTATGAAGATGACCGGCCGTATTTGTACAACAGTTACCGGCTTGTCGGAAGGCATCCTGTGGGACTATCAGAATGAAGGAGTTGCCAAATCACTTCTGGAGTATTATAAAATATCTGAAGAGCTGATTCCCGAGGCTGTATCAAGTTTTGAAGTTCACGGGCGTCTGACGGCAGAATCAGCCGGCGAGCTTGGGCTGACAAAAGGAACAGCAGTTTCGTACAGGGCGGGTGATCAGCCAAATAATGCATTTTCTCTTCGTGTTTTGGATCCGGGAGAAGTTGCTGCCACTGCGGGCACATCAGGAGTGGTTTATGGAATCAAAGATCAACCCGGAACCGATGATAAATCACGGGTGAATACTTTTGTTCATGTTAATCATAAAAAGGAGAAGCCGCGCTATGGCGTTTTGCTGTGTGTGAACGGCACCGGTATTCTGAACAGCTGGCTGAGAAAGAATACAGGTATCGGGAATTTGCCGGATTATGATCAAATGAATTCAATGGCCGGTGAAATTCCCATCGGATCCGGCGGCCTTTCTGTTTTCCCCTTTGGAAATGGTGCCGAAAGGATTCTTGAAAACAGAGATACCGGTGCCCGGGTTGTGGGATTGAATTTTAACCGTCACGATAAGAGGCATATTTACAGGGCAGGGCAGGAGGGAATCGTCTTTGCCCTGGCATACGGATTTAATATCATGCAAAATATGGGAATGAAAATGGAAACAGTGAGAGCCGGCCATGCCAATATGTTTTTAAGCCCTCTGTTTCAGGAGGCGTTTGTCAATGCTACAAATACGAATCTTGAGCTCTGTAATACAGACGGCGCCCGGGGTGCTGCACGCGGAGCCGGAATCGGAGCAGAAATATTCAATAGCCCGGGGGAAGCGTTTGAAGGGTTAAAAATAGTGAAAACAGTTCAGCCGGATGCCGGAAAAAGAGAACAGTATCAAATAGCTTTCAGCAGATGGATGGAAGAGTTAGAGAAATTTGTGCC
>CAYVBJ010000055.1:15380-19136 GCA_964449075.1 uncultured Balneolaceae bacterium | reverse complement strand
AATGACCGGCACAAATCAGCCAGATAAAAAATTATTCCAGATCCAATTCCGCATATACCGGAAAATGATCTGACGGGTACCGTGAATTTTTGGAATCTGAAATAGATGCATATTTTTTAACACTGAACTCGTCACTTACAAAAATATAATCAATACGCCTTTCAGCAGGTTTTTCTACATCAAAAGAGTTAAATGTGCCCACAGGTCCATAGGGCGGTTCTTCCGATATTTTATAAGCATCATTTAAATGTTGGTTCAGAAAAGCAATCGGATCATCACCGGGCTCTGCATTCAAATCACCCATTACAATAACCGGGTACTTGCTTGACCCTGTTCTCTCTTCAACCTTTTTCCATATCAGTTTTACTGACTGCATCCGGGATTTTTCCCCCCGATGATCCAGATGAGCATTAAAAACATAAAATTTGTTACCGCTTTCACGGTTCTCCAAAAGAGCGAATGTGCAGACACGCTTTATGTTTGCATCCCAGCCGGTTGATGGAATTTCTGGTGTTTCTGACAGCCAGAATGTTTGTTCTTTGTCAATTTTAAATCGTGTGGTGTCAATAAATATGGCAGAATATTCACCTTCCCGGGCCCCGTCTTCCCGCGCAACACCCACATATGTATATTCTTCAAGATGATTATTCAGATAGTCGAGCTGATGTTTGAGAGCTTCCTGCGTGCCTATGATTCCTGGTTCGTAAAACCTTAAAAGACCGGCTGCATGATCCTTTCGATTGTCCCAGCGGTTTTCAACATCCCCCGGATTGTCAAAACGGAGATTGTATGTCATTGCGGAAACATGCTGAGAATTCATTGTTGCAAACAGGGAACTGAAGGTGAAAATCAGAATGGTTGACAGTAGTATTTTCAAAATAACAGAAATAGTTTAATACTTAAATAACTAACCGGAATATATAAAAAGTATATCATTTTCACTTATTTTAAAACCCGCCCCGGGATATTATGCAATCATTACAACTCTTTTAAAACTATTTGAAACATTGTATCGTCTAAACACTGCAGGCAAATGATTAACTCTCCGGAGATTTGAAAAATAACTCAGGTAATATGCAGGATGTACAACTGGTTCGGGATTTCCGGAATGGCGATGCTGTCGCTTTCAACAAACTTGTTTCGAGGTGGCAGAACAGGATTCACCGATTTGTATACCGTTACTTTGCAGACAGTGATGAGGCAAGGGAAATTACTCAGAAAACATTTATAAAAGTGTATCACCGGATTGATACACTTGATGATGAACATAAATTTTCATCCTGGATCTATAGGATAGCTACAAATTTATGCCTAGACGAATTGAAACGTGCCGGCAGGCGAAGGTCAGTAAAACTTGATGAATGGATTGAAACAAAGGAATTTACTGAATTACATACACCCCATTCAAAACTGGAAAGAAAAGAGATGCAGCATATTCTGCAAAAAGCGCTGCAGGCAATCCCAAAAGAACAGCGTACGGTGATCATCTTAAAGGAGTTTGAAAAATTAACCTTTCGCGAAATTTCTGAGGTTTTAGAAGAACCGGAGAATACAGTGAAATCAAGAATGTATTACGGCTTAAAGGCATTGCGTAAAATTTTTAATGCCTGGAATATTAACAGTGAAATGATGAATTATGAATAAAAATGAAGCAAGATCACTCATCATGGAATATCTCTACGATGAGATGAATCAAACAGATAAAGAAAATTTTGAACAGATTCTGCGCGAGAGCCCGGATCTCCAAAAGGAATTGAAAGAGATGCAGGATACAAGAAATCTGCTGGGGCAGCTAACGTCAGCAGATACGGAAGAGCAATCCTCGCTTTTTGAAGATCGCTCCGCCCGGCCCAATAACCGGTGGAATAGTATCCGCAAGACATTCCTCCCCGGTTCAAGTTCCGGCCGTGTATTTCTTGCAGCTGCTGCAGTTCTGCTTATTTCATTTCTGCTTGCATCAATTGTAAACCTCACTGTATCAACAACTGGTAACGGACTGACAATTTCCTTTGGTTCAATCCCGCAGGCAGAGCAATCAGGTTTTAGTGATGAAGAAGTGGCTCTGCTGATTGAACAGGTGCAGAGAGAAAATGCCATTCTCGCAACACAGTTAATTGAACAGGCTCAGACAAGACAGGCAGAGCAATTTGAAGACGTTATGCGGAATGTTGTCAGCTACTTTGAAGAGCAGCGAATGAAAGATCTTCAGCTCGTAGATAACGGAATTTCCCGGCTTGAAGAGGAGACCTACAACCGGTTCAGACAGACGGATGAAGCACTGGTTGATTTGATTTATGCAATTAATCTGCAACAGGATTAACTGTAACAGTTTAGCAAAAAATTTTATTTATAAACGAAACGGAGTCATAATATGAAGTTTAAAACGATTACTATTATTTTATTTGCCTTGATTTTTCTGGTCCCAAAAAATCTATTGTACGCCCAGACTGAAACTATGGACCGCGATTTAAAAATTATGAAAACGATCCTGGCTGAACTCTTTAAAGTAGAAAGCAGCTCAGAAGTACGGTTCCAAATTAACAGCGGCGCTGTAACTGAAAAAGATATTTCTGCCATCTACCAGCCCGGGTATGGGATTATTTTTTCTGTTCCGGATGTGAAATCGAATCGCTTTATGGTTGTCAGATCAGACGATGAAGAGAAAGCAGAACTATTTTTTGAATATGAATCGGCGCTTGACGAAGGAACCCGTGAAGTAAATGAGCAAACAGTTGAAAACAGGTTGCGTGATTTTTTAAAAAATTACACATCTGCTATAACAAATGTTCCGGATGAGGAACGTCTCATGCTGATATATGGAAAATCTATATTCAGATCTGCAGCTGCAAGATCTTTTTCCATTACCGGAGATGCATCTCTGATCATCAATGATAAATCTCCAGATGTGGCCATTTCTGTCGGGATAGGTGATTTGAAAGAGTTTCACCAAAAGCGCATTGATGAACAGGAATTTGACAGGCGGATCGACAAAGAGGCTATTTTTGATACCGATGATAAACGTACAGACCTGGTTATTTTCTCCAATATTTTGACTTCTGCCTTTGAAGAGAATGAATCTCCTGTTTTAAAAATAACCCGGAAGCCGGAACCGGTTTATCTGCCCGGGCTTGGTGTGATGTATGGAGCAGACCTTCGGAGGGCAAATACCTTTATAGCGAAACTGCGAACCGGAAACCTTCCTGAGGTTCGCGTTCACATCGATTCACTTCGTACAAGAATTGATACCGACAGGTTTGAGATGGATTCTATCCGCTTTCATATTGACAGTATCCGAATTGAACAGAATGATATTCGCGTCATGATGGATAGCATCCGAAAAGTAACTCAACAATGGGACTCTGCTTACTCAAAAGAGATAGAAACAGCATTACAGGAAGCCCGGAAACAGTACAGTGATGCTGAAAAGCAGATCAGAGCAATGTATTCAGATAACGATTTTTCCGGTAATTTTACTTTTACAATGGCAGACAGTGATACGATTGATTATAAAAAGGAACTCGGAAAAAGCCTGGACCTGGTTAAAGAAATCATGATAAATTATGGCGGAACACTCTCCTCAGTAAAACCTGATGAAATGATTATGGTGTCGCTGAATATCTCAGTTCGCGACAGGGATGTTCCGGACGCTGTGCACCTGGCTATCAAAAAAGAGGATATCAGGCAGTATCAAAATGGCGATCTGTCGCGTGCACAGGCTATGGCTAAAATTACTCAAAGAGAAGAATAGCTGAATCA
>CAYVBJ010000055.1:0-15280 GCA_964449075.1 uncultured Balneolaceae bacterium | reverse complement strand
TGTCGCGTGCACAGGCTATGGCTAAAATTACTCAAAGAGAAGAATAGCTGAATCACTAATGAATAATCTTCTTTACGATTCCCGGCAGCCTTGGCGGTTTATCTTCTGGTAGTTTTGAACTTATTGGTATTTAAAACGTCGAAAACGCCTTGAAACGCCAAGATTTTAATTCATCAGACGAGGAGATCGATGCGCATTAGCCCTCACAGGTTGAAGGCCTGCTGTAACTCAGCCCCGACACGGCGGTGTCGGGGTTTACAGCCGGGCAACAAAAGGGCAGGCTGAAGACCTGCAGCAGGTTAGTTTCAATTCGGGTGACAATTATGATGGCCGGGCAGGATTTTATGCTATGGCAACCGGTCGGTATTGAATGACTGCGCTTGTATGCTACTCGTCCTGCTTCAGGCTTTCAGCCTGGGTATTTCTGTGGCTCATGTGTTCCCGGAGCGCTGCCCCGGGCTGTGTTTATCAGGCTTTCAGCCTGTCTTTTGCTCATAATTGGCTATCCCCGACTGACAAGTTCCCCAGGGACTTGATCTTCTGGATTCCAATAGTGGGACGTTGCCATCCATGCTCGTCAGGTACTGAAAGTTGGCTACCCTTCGCTTATTTTTTTTTCAAAGTCGTCAGACGAGGAGATCGTTGCGCATTCGCCCTCAGAGGCTGAAGGCCTTTTGTAACTCAGCCCCGACACGGCGGTGTCGGGGTTTACAGCCGGACACCAAACGGGCAGGCTGAAGGCCTGCAGCAGGTTAGCCCGCATTTCTTACCAAGAAATTCTTTTGTAAAAAAAACGAACCTCAATTGTCAGATGAATGTGTATCTGCGATTCTGAGCATTTCGTGCAGGGTTTGAAAAACCGGTAGCTCAAAACTGTTTTCATCCGCTTTCCTGAGCAAGGCACCGGTGAGCCCGTCATATTCGAGGGGTTTTCCCTGCCTTCTGTCTCTCAGCGTGGAGGTGATAAATGATCCGAGATCCCGGCTTTTTTCCAAAATCCTTTCGATATCACCGGAAGTAATATCAACACCTTCAGCTTTTGCCACTTCCTGAAACTCTTCGAACAATTTCACCAGGAACATCTCCGACTCACTGCTTTCGAACAGACGGTCGGTGGTTACGTTAAGAGCAGCCGTCAGACCGTTAAAAACAATGTTCCAGCCAAATTTAAGCCAAACATCTCGTTTAATTTCTTCAGATATTTCACAAGAGATACCTGCCTGAATCAGTAAATCAGCTATTTCCCGGGTTCGTCTGCTGGGTGATCCGTCCTGTTCCCCGAAGACGATATGGCCAAATGCCTTATGGCGAATCACGCCGGATTTTTCAACACCCGCGCCGATCTGGCACAATCCCTGAAGAACCCGGTCTCCAAAACTTTTTTCCAATTTTTCATAGTTCTCTATCCCGTTTTGCAGAGTCAGTATCGTACTGTTTTTGTTAACTGCGGGAGTTATTTGCCTGATGGCAGAATCCGTATCATACGATTTTACCGTGAAAAGAATTAGTTCAGGATCCGGCGCATCTTCTGGATCATCTGAAGCAGGGATCAAAAGATTTGCATCGCCATCCGTACTCTTTATCTGCAGCCCGTTTTCACGAATCTGTTCCAGGTGCCCGCCTCGTGCAATCAGAAATACATTAGCATCTGTTTTCTCAAATATCCGGCCGCCAAAATATCCCCCAACTGCACCAGCACCCATTACCAAAATCTCATTAATCATAATCGGGCTTATCCTTTTGTGAAATGTTTGTTAAATTCCTGCTTAACTAAAAAATAATATTATCATGTCTGTAACCAAAGAAGATGTTAAATATGTAGCTGATCTTGCACGGCTTAAACTCGCCGATGAAGAGATCAGTAAACTTGCCGGTGATATGAACCGGATTCTTGAGTATATGGATTTACTTGCGGAAGTAGATACCAGTAACGTAGAGCCGCTTGAACACGTAACTGAATTCACCGCTGAATTCCGAAAAGACGAAGCTAAAAAGCCACTCTCTCATGAAGATGCTTTAAAAAATGCCCCCGATGCGGATACCGATTACTTTCGGGTGCCCCGTGTTATTGAATAGTGGCATATTGATTACACGTTAAGAGATAAGAAAAGAAGCAGCAGAGAAATAACTGCTGCTAAAATTTTGAAATCCCTTTCTGTCTAACAAATAATTTTAGAATAAAAAATTTAATGGCCGCCAAAAAAGGAAAAAATGCCCCGGTAAAAAAAGATTTCTGGGAAGCACTGCCTGCCAATAAAAAGCATATTGCCTGCCTTGGTTTTCTGTTTCTGCTTCCATTTATTCTCTATTTCTCTTCAACACTTGGAGGCAAGCAGTACATGGGTCACGATGCCATTCAGTGGCGTGCGGGAGCTGAGTCGCTTATTGAGCATCGCGAAGAATTTGGAGAACCTGCACACTGGGCAACCAACATGTTTTCCGGAATGCCTGCTATTACCATTTCTCATCCTCCGCAGGTCTGGAACCTGGATACAATTCTGAAATCACTCTCCTTTATCTATCCCGCTCTTGAGTACTGGATTCTCCTCGGTGGTGCATACCTGATGTTTATTTTGATGGGATTCCGCCCCCTCGCATCCGTATTCGGCGCCATAGTTATCGGATTCAGTACCTATATTCCAATTATTATCGGTGCCGGCCACAATGCAAAATTTATTGCCTATATCTACATTCCCTGGTTATACGTCGGTTATTTTCTTATTACAAGATCCGATTTAAATCGCTGGCTTGCTTTTTTCCTGTTTGCTCTTGCCCTGACATTGCATCTGAGATCTTATCATCCGCAGGTCACCTATTTTTTTCTATTCCCTCTCGCAACACTGTTTTTGTATGACTTATGGAAATCAAAGAAAAATGAAACAACATCTGTTTTCCTGAAACAAACAGGATTACTTATCGGGGCAATGGTTCTGGCTCTGGCCATCACGTTTCAGCTTTACTGGAGTACAGCAGAGTATTCACCATACAGTATGCGGGGAGGTTCTGAAGTTGAGAATACGGAAGGACTATCGCAGGACTACGCTTTTGCCTGGTCTCAGGGGGTTGGTGAACTCCTTACACTGGCTATACCCGGATCTTATGGCGGAGCATCCTCGGATGCTTACTGGGGACCAAAATCTTTCACCAGCGGCCCCCACTATATGGGAGCACTTACTTTCTTATTTTTTATTATCGGGCTGATCAAATCGCGGCATCATTTAAAATGGGTGTTTTTTGCCCCCGGGGTTGCCACACTCCTTTTTTCACTGGGTGAGAATTTCTACCTGCTGAATAATGCCATGTTCAGCTATTTCCCGCTATTTAATAAATTCCGTGCACCGGAAATGTGGCTGATGGCCTCCGTTTTTTGTTTTGCTGTTGTTGCTGTTATGGGCCTGGAATGGTCGTTTCAACAGCTAAATCAAAAATCGTCTGAGTGGAAAAAGGCGGCTGCAATTGCAGGTGGAATCGGATTAGTATTTGTATTTATCGGGTTCCAGATGCTTTCATTTGAAAAACCGGGTGAACGCACACAGTTAGCTCAGCAAATTGCCCAGCAAAACCAGGTATCACCTGATGACCCTCGCGTAACACAAACCGTACAGCGATATATAAATAATGAGCTGATACCCACCCGTAAAGAACTTGCACAAAGTGATACAATTCGTTTCGCTTTTATGTTTGCTGCCGGTATAATTCTACTTTGGTTAACCGGCGTCAGTAAAGTTTCACCCTCTGTCTCACTCGGGCTTATCGCCCTTATTATTGCATTTGATATGATTCGGGTCGATAAACGATACTTAAGTGAAAATTCACTCACCGATGCCTCAATGAGCAGGGAACAACATATTGAACGTCAGGAAAGCGAGTTAGATAATTTTATCAGTGCAAATAATGTGGATGGCGGGTTGTGGGAATACAGGGCTCTTCCACTGTTAAGTAATCCATTCAATAATGCTATTCCATCCTATTTCTACCCATCAGCCGGCGGGTATTCAGGTGCCAAGCTTGGCTATTACCAGGATCTGATCGATGAAGCCTTTTTTGCCGGGCCGGCCGGATTGAATCAGGGTGTATTCAATATGCTCAATATTAAATACCTTACTGCCCAGGGCTCTCTGAACCTGTCCGGATTTGAAACTGTATTTCAGACAGGACAGGGTGCGGTTTTGGAAAACACAGAGGTACTTCCAAAAGCCTGGTTTGTAGATTCGGTAGAATCATTGCCTGATCATACTTCTGTTCTGCAGGAGTTAAAAGAGAATTTTAATGCCCGCTCCACTGCTTACATTACCGGCAGGCTTTCAGAACCTGTTCAGAAAGACAGTCTCGCTTCTGTCCGGGTCACCGAGTATAATGCAAATAAAATATCACTTGATATCTCGCGATCTGAACCCGGATTTCTCGTACTTAGTGAAATCTGGTACCCGCCGGGATGGAGTTCAACTCTGAACGGGTCGGAAATTGATATCATTCGCACAAATTACGTATTGCGCGGATTTGAAATTCCCCCGGGTGATCATGAACTGGTTGTGACACTTGAACCCTCTTGGTATGAAGCCGGTAATTTGATGTCTGCAGGCGGCACAGTACTCTTATTCGGAGCAGGACTATTCGGCATCCTATTATTTGTCCGGAAAAAGAATGTTTTTTGACCATCACAGTTACAGGTTTTTAGATGTCGCGGGATATGATTAAAAAATTCGTCCGCAAATTTTTCTGGGGTTTTTTACGACATATCGTAACGGACAAAAAATATGCACAGATCCGGTTCTGGCTGGAGTTCGACCGGCTGCCAAATCTTGAAAATCCAAAAACATTTAATGAGAAAATCCAGTATATAAAGCTATTTGAGCGCAGCAACATACGCAAAATGTTCGCCAGCCGAATAGAATCCCGTTCACATATTGCCTCTGAAACAGATGAAAAGTACCTGATACCGGTCATTGGCATTTACGATGAATTGACAGAAAAAGATTGGGCTAATCTCCCTTCCAGGTTTGTTCTAAAAGCCAATCACGGATGCGGAATGGTAAAGATCATACAAAATAAAAGTGAACACGACTTTGAATATATTCATCAAACAGTAAAAAAATGGCAAAGGACCGACTACTACAAAATTGGAAGGGAGTGGGTTTATAAAAATCTTCCAAGATCGCTGGTCGCTGAAAAGCTTCTCCTGAATGAAAATGGTGAGATACCCCAGGATTACAAGTTTTTCTGTTTTAACGGAATTGTCGAAGTTATCCAGGTAGATTTTGGCAGGTTTTCCGATCAGAAAAGAAATCTTTATGACCGGGATTTCAATCTGCTGCCTGCCAGAATTATTTACGATAACTATTCAGGCAACGTTTCACGTCCCGATAATCTCGATAAAGCTATTGAAATTTCAGAGAAACTTTCAGCCGGAGTTTCTTTTTTGCGGGTCGATTTATACCTGCCTGGTGAAGAGGTGTATGTCGGTGAACTGACAAATTACCCGGGAAATGGTTTTGCTAAAATTATTCCACCATCTTTCGACCGTGCTCTCGGGGAGAAACTTCATCTCGTTCCGGATTCACAAAATAAAACATCCGAATAGAATTACTCGAGAACAATCCATAAAACATCAAATGGCAACAGAGTGGCTTTGCCCTTCCGGATTCGTTCCTGCGCACTTATGATATCACTGTAATTTTTATCCGGATTCACAGGCAGATCCGTCTGATTGAGGTTCAGCTGAACAGGCTTATTGGTTACATTACAAATCACCAGGATCCGTTCTGTATTATCCGGATCCTGCCTCAGCAGGCAGAAATAATCTGGCCCGATATTATATATTTTTTGGCTGCCCATCGGGTGAAATGCCGGGTGTTTTTTCCTCAAATTAATAATCTGACGATAGCGGTTAAAAATCATATGAGTGGTTGTATCCGGATCACTCAGCCCATCTACTAAATCTTCATAAATCCATTTCTTACGATTGATCGACCGGTATCGACCTGTTATGGAAACTCCTTTCAGGTTATTCCTGGTAGCTGTAAGATTATGAAAATAGATGCCCGGTACTCCCAAAAGACTCATCGCAATAATTTGTGAGCACATAAAGCGCCGCTCCTGGAGAGCGTTTGATCCTTCAAGGCTCGAAAAGGCATCAAAGTAAGTTATATTCAATTCATACGGGCTGTTTGTTCCATCCGGATTTTGTTTATAGGATACAAAGCCTCCCCTTTTTTTAATACCTTCAATCAGCTCTTCAAATTCCTCATCCGGAATCAGTCCCTCAAGCGGGCGGACCCCGATTCCGTCATGTGAAGAAGTGAAATTAAAAAATGTGCATTTCTCAGGCAGTGATGTCATAGAAGATGCCCATTTCGTCAGATGACTGGCATCTTCATTTAGAATCGCATGCAGAAGTAAAGGCGGCAGACTAAACTGATATACCATGTGAGCCTCATCTCCATCACCAAAATAACTGATATTTTCTTTATGAGGAACGTTGGTTTCCGTAATCAATGTAACATCGGGAGCGTAGTAATCAACAAGTGTTCTGAATAGCTTTACGATTTCATGTGTTTCGGGAAGATGAATACAAGAGGTGTTTTTCTCCTTCCAGATGTAGGCTACTGCATCAAGGCGGATAATTTTAATTCCTTTTGAGATATAAAAGAAAAATATATCCAGAAATTCATACAGAACCCGGGGATTGGAAAAATCCAGGTCGATCTGATCATCACTAAATGTTGTCCACACAAATTTTTCCCCCTTTTTTGTATGTACGGGTGTTAATAGTGGAGAACTTCGGGGCCTTGTAACATGTTGAAGATCAGAACCTGCTTTGACCTCAATAAAGTAGTCATGGTAAGGTGACGTGCGGTTTAAAAACGCCTGGAACCAGTCCGAATGCCTGGAGGTATGATTAATGACAAGATCAGCCATTAATCTGAAATCACTGCTCATATTTTCAATATCATTCCAGCCCCCCAGCCTGTCATCAACCCTTTTATAGTCAACAACTGAAAAACCATCATCTGACGTACTTGGAAAAAAAGGAAGCAGATGCACAGATGTAATCAGGCCATGCACATGTTTTTTCAGAAAGTAGTGCAGCTTGTTCAATTTTGAAACCGGTTCACCCGGCTCAGGCTGCACCATATCGCCATATGTTATTAAAATGCTGTCTTCGTGTGACCAGACATCCCGGTCATCTGTAGCATCAGCAGGCTTAAAACCATATTTTTGCAACAGAGTTTCTATCTTACCAAGAAAATGATCTGCTGTTTCAGAATCATAGATAAATGAGAGATGATCCTGTAAGTCTGCTTCAATTTCAGTGGTTATTCGATCGTATTTCATTATAAACTTGTTATATTGTTCAGCTCATAAAACAACGGTGAATTCTAATAAAAGTAAAGAAATAAATACATCCTTTATTAACCATCGGATACCGCACAGAGTTGTCATTAGCAGAATATAGCTGATCTGTAAGAGTAGTAATAAAATGACCATTATGCCATAATGCAGAACTTTGTTAAATTTAATTTGTTAAGATTTTTTTGAGTAAATAACATATGGACAGACAAGCATTTCAGGAGCGTTTCGGAATCACTGGCAAATCACCCGCAATCAGGCAGGTAATTGATAAAATTATGCAGGTTTCCGGAACCGATATTACAGTTTTATTACAGGGCGAGACCGGTGTAGGGAAAGATTTAACAGCAAGAGCCATTCATTCGCTCAGCAAAAGAAAACACAATAATCTTGTGATTGTAAACTGCGGAGCCATACCGGAAGGAATTATTGAAAGTGAATTGTTTGGCCATGAAAAAGGAGCCTACACCGGAGCTCATGAAGCAAGGCAAGGTTACTTTGAAAAAGCGGACGGAGGCACAATCTTTCTTGATGAGATAGGGGATACGCCAAAAAATGTTCAGGTGAAATTGCTCAGAGTTCTTGAATCGGGTGAATATTTCCGGGTGGGTTCAAGCAAACTAAAAAAATGTGATGTTCGTGTTGTTGCGGCAACAAATCAGGATCTTTGGAAGCTCGTTCAGGATGGCGCATTTCGTGAGGATCTTTACTACAGACTTGATACTGTAAAAATAAAATTACCCCCGCTCAGAGAGAGACCGGAAGATATCGTGCCAATATTCAGAGACTTTGTAAACGAATTCTCTTCCAGGTATGACTCTGTATTCAAAGGTTTTTCGGACGAAGCAAGAGACTTATTGGTGTCTTACCGGTGGCCAGGCAATATCCGTGAGCTTAAAAATATCGCTGAGCAGCTTGTTGTACTTGAGAAGTCTCAGTTTATTGATAAAGAACGACTTCAAAAGTACCTGAAGGGACGCCAGCACCAGGGATCAGCAGATAATCTTCCTGTTCTCGCATCTCAAAAAAAACAGGAGCAAGAGAGAGAATCATCAGATGGCAGCAGAGATAATGAAATGGTTTACAGGGCTTTGATTGAAATTAGAACTGATATCTCAGATCTGAAAAAAATGCTGGCAAATTTTCTTTATAACACTTTTACTTCCAAGGACGTAAAAGCACTGCCCGACAGTCTGCCGCGTGAATTTGACCCAAATGATATTTCCAGCCATCTGCAAAAAAAAATGGATGATAATCTGGGAATCAGCTCAATAGACGATATTGATGAAGATGAACCAACGGGTGCAACTGAGGAATTTTTCAGTAACGATGAAATACCATCGATAGAAAAAGCGGAAAAGTTTCTTATCCAAAAAGCGTTACAAAAATATGAGGGCAACAGACGAAAAGCATCTGAAGCTCTCGGTGTAAGCGAACGAACACTTTACAGAAAACTGGATCAGTATGACCTACAGTAGGCATTATCTACTTATTTATTTACTGCTGCTAATATTTATTGCAACAGGATGTCTGACATACAGTTTTACAGGCACCTCCATACCGCAGGATGTAAGAACAGTTTATATTCCTTTTTTACCCGACAGAACAGATAGTGGAATTGGCGATCTGAGTGACAGGTTGAACCAGGCTCTGATTAACAGATTTATAAATCAAAGCCGGCTTTCGCTTGCAAACGATAAGGAGAATGCCGACTCTTTTATTGAAGGCTCAATTCAGTCATACAGAAATCAGCCTTTTAGTGTTGGCGGCGATGAACAGGCCAATTTGAACCAGGTTCAGATATCCGTACGTGCAACATTTCAATTTGCAAAAGATGAGAAACCACTCTGGTCAAAATCCTTTTCCGGCAACTCTACCTATGATGTCCGGACAAATCCGCTGGATGCAGAGATTGAAGCGGCTGAAGAAGCTCTTCAGCAGATTGCAAATAATATGTTCAATGACGCTGTTGGCAACTGGTAGAATCTGAACTTCTTATTAATTCAAACATTATGGATCAATTTATTGAACACTTTCCGGAATCATTTCAGGCTTATATTGAACAGTTTGCTAAAGAACCGGATGCTGCAATAAACAGGTTTGAAAAATTCGTGAAAAAGCGCGGACAGGATGCAATCGGGCACTGTCTTCTGGCATGGATGTATTATAAAAAGGGTGATAATTCAAGAGCTGTTTCAAATGCCTGGAAGGCAAAAATATTTGCGCCCGGCAGCCCGTTTCTTGAACAGTTTCACTACTTCCTGCAGCATCCAAAAAAATTTAAGGCCTGGAAGCCTGAATCAACTTCTGAAAAAACCCGGCCCGATTTCAGGTACGACGATAAATCACATCCTATTTTTGATCTGGACAGCCTGATCAGTAAACTCTCATCTGTTGAAACACGGCGACTGAGCAAAGATGACCTGACTGATGATGACACCGATCTTGGCAGTTCTTCACTCCAAACAGATGATATTGTTACTGAAACACTTGCGGTTATTCATGAAAAACAAAAAAATTATGAAGCCGCTATACTAACTTATGAAAAACTGATCGCACTTCATCCCAACAAAGAAAAAGAGTATCACAAGCAGGTGAAACGTCTTAGAAAAAAGACAGGCAAAAAGTAAACCAGGTTTCAGAAGTTTAAAATATCCTGCCACCAATCCTCTGCGCTTCTCAGCGTCCACCCTGCGGTTACATGCTCTGCGAAATTAACCCGCATTTCTCACTAAGAAATTTTTACCTTCAACGCAGCTGAGGAATAAAGTTCGCCGAAAACAACCTGTTATTTTTTAAAGGACTCAAATATTGACCCAACTTATTATCTTACAATAGATTATGAAATATTCAATAAAATCTCTGTGAGAAATGCGGGTTAAATCTTACAGTGAATTAACCGCTAAGAGCGCCATGAAACGCTAAGTTCTTCAGAGGGAGTTTTTTTTCCATCGGTATATCTTAAATTCCGTGTCTACGCCACCAGCACGCAACGCTCACAGGTCCTCCGGACGCTGCGAGGTTGCTTATAAATCACCTGTTCAAATGATGATCAAACCACTCCATAATACGCACTGAAACATCCGCAATGAATTTTGGCTCACGCGGACCGTGCGGTGTTCTGGGATAGATAATCATTTCGGTTGGAACTCCTTTTTCACTTAGTGCCCAATAGAACTCCTGGCCTTGTGAAAGCGGTACACGAAAATCCTGCTGTCCGTGTATAATTTGTACCGGTGTCTCAATCTGATCGATATGATACTGGGCAGAGTGTCGCTCATATATTTCCATTAATCCATCTTCCCAGTAGAGTCCGTCCATGTGTGCTGTCAGGTAATCCGGGATATCGGTGGTTCCAACCATACTGATCAGGTTCGGAAGTCCGGCTCCCATACTCACAGCTTTAAACCTCTGTGTACGTGTCACAATAAATGAAGTCATATAACCGCCATAACTCCAGCCCATTTCAACCAGGCTGTCGGGGTCAGCTATACCCATATCAATAACATGATCCACACCACTCATCAGATCCTCATAATCTCCGAATCCCCAGTCCTGAACATTTGCATATCGAAATTCTTTTCCATAACCGGTACTGCCCCTTGGATTCGGCCTCAGCAGAGCATAGCCATTTTCTGCAAAATACTGAATGGAGTAGATACTGCCACTGCCGGTAAATGTCTGTGAATATACACCGGCAGGACCACCGTGAACATTCAAAATAAGAGGAACACGATCTCCTTCCTCATAGCCTACGGGGTAGGTAAGCAGACCTTCTACCGGTGTGCCATCCGGCGATGTCCAGCTTAAAAGTTCCGTTTTCCCAAATTCGGGAAATGAATAATCATCATACACGGCAGAAACTTTGTTTTTGGAAAATCCTCCTAACTCTGAAACATAAACTTCGGCAGGGCGGGACGGGGTTTCAAACGTAAATACCACCCTGTTCCCTTCACTGTTAACCTCAAACCCCCTGTAAATTCCATCTTCAGGAGTAATAAGTACAGGATCATTGCCGTTCACGGGAAGACTGTATAAGGCAGACACCGTTTTCCTGGATTCGGAAACTAAAAGATTTCTGTTATCCGAGGACCAGCCGACGATGGAAGCATTGCGATCAAATGTTTTCGCAAGCGATTGAGGTGTTCCACCGGTTACATCCACACGATACACATCCGAAAGACCAACCGGTTCTTTTGTACCTCCGCTTGAAGTGAAAACAATAAACGAACCGTCGGCACTAAAATGAGGTGAACTGTCATCACCTTCCCAGTCAACAATGGTTGAAATATTACCGCTGTCGGCCAGAGCTGTGGATATATCAGAATAGTACCGGTCATTAATTTTTGGTGTTGGCCAGTGTGAAAAAACAATGGTTTTGCTGTCGGGCGACCAATCAAATGATGTTACATGCAGATCATCAGAAAATATCTGAACAGCTTTGGGTTCTTCATGCAAATCTGCAACTGATTGAACATAGAGCCGGGAGAATTTATGATCTTCGTCAACCAGAATTACATCCCGTTTCTCTTTCTCTCTTTTTTTCTCCTCTTCCGATTTCGGATCAGTCATTGTATAAGCAATGCTGTTTCCATCGGGCGACCATTTATAATTTCCCACACCATTTTCTGCAAATGTAACCTGCTCAGCTTCACCACCATCCAGATGCATTCGATAAACCTGCGTTTTTTCATTACGTGACGAAGTAAAGGACAGGTACTCCCCATTCGGAGTAAATGAGGGGTTAGATGCCGACTTATCGCCGCGTGTGTACTGACGATTCATACTTCCGTCTGTTTTAGCCACCCAGATGTGACTTAAAAATTCTGACTGTTCTCCTTCCATAAGTGTTTCTCTAACAACGTAGGCAACCGTTGAGCCGTCTGGTGAAATAGTTGCTGAGAAAACTCCAGGCAACTGAATCATCTGATCAGGATGCCACTCTTCAAATTCCTGGACAGCCTGCCCTGTCGCTGACCCGGTTTGAAATAATAAAATAATTCCCAGTAAAATAGTTGTATACCTGATTTTCTCCATTGTATTTTTTTTAAGTTATAAAGTTAATTTTCTGAATATAAACGTTCGAAGTCAGACATGTTACTTTCATTTTTTTGCTTACGCAACACGGCATGATTACTGCACCCTGCACGCCTGCAGGGTGCTTTCCCGGGTTCCCCGCAGCGTTTGGACTGCCACCCTCATCCCCTCCGCGTTCTCTCTGCGGTTAATTCCTCTGCGCTTCTCCGCGCCCCCTGCGGTTACATGCTCTGCGAAATTAAATCTTACAGGGAATTAATCGCAGAGAGAACCGGGAAACACAAAGTATTTCAATTGACGACCTTTGACCAAAAAATCTTAGTTTAAATGTACTTTGGAAAAATGATTGCAACTTTATTAATCTAATAATAGATTAAATTTATATGAAAATACTTACTCTCGTTCTTGGAATTTTTATCTCTTTCCAATTCCTTTTTGTACAGCTCAATGAAAAAGAGCTCGTATTAAATAAAATAGAAGAAACAGAGTTAAAAGATACGATTCAAAGCAGCTTTCAAGAGCATTATTCAGAGTTTGAATACAGTGACGGGCAATTATTTTATATCACTGATTCACCGGCTACTTTAAGTATCTATTCACTTGATGACGGTATCCAGCAGTTCTATAAAAATATTCAGGGGGCAGGTCCCTTTGAACATGAAAACATATACAACCTTGCTGTATCAAACGATACAATTCATCTTTTAGGATATACAGGAAAAATTAGTGCCTGGACTGTGAAAGGTGAGCCACTATTCGAGAAAGAAACAGGTATTGTTCGCGCTAAAGACTTAACTGCAGCAAAAGGCGCCCTGGTTATTTCACATGAAGGCATGGAGTTGAACCATCATCTCTTCCAGGTTCCAAATAGCAGTGAGGATAAGACTCCTCATGCCTTCGGTCCTGAACATGTTTTTGAAAATGTACTTTTATCTGTATTCAAGAATGGAGGCACTCTAAAAGCAATTGATGAATCTTTGTATGTCATCCCCCCTTTCGGAAAACATCTTGAGGTCTACAAATCACCAACACTTGAGCCGGATAAATCGATTGAACTCGAAATTCCCGACTTTCAAATGGAAAAAGCCACCGGAAGCAGAAACTCTTATTTTAACGACCCCCGTAAATTGAATGCTTTTATTGAAGAAAATAGTCTTATTACCGGTTTTCATAAAATTGACACCTCTTTTATTCTTGAAGTGATGCATATGCATGATAATTATAGACGGGACCTTCTCTTATACGATCATGATTTTAATCTAAAATGCCATACAACTCTCATCAGAGAAATTGACGGTACTCCTGATCCCAAAATTCGTTTCAGCGACGATAAATATATTTACTATTATCTCGAATCAATAACAGATCAAAACAGTATCAAGAAATCTCTTCATTCTTATCAACCGGTCTGTGAATGACCTCGAACATGCTTTGATTGTCTAACACATAAATCCTTCGAGTGTGCCCGGCGGTTTCCCGGGTTCCTTGCATCGTTTGAGCCACCACCCACATCCCCTCCGCGTTCTCTCTGCGGTTAATTCCCTGCTAGATCCAGCTTCGCAGAAGATCTAAAACCACTTAGACAAACTCAAAACCGGCAGGTGATGTATGGCTCCCAGAGGTTTTTGCCGCAGATGGACATAGATTTTCACAGAGTGAGTTCTGAAGCTATACTCTGTATTCATCTGTGTGAATCTGTGGCTTACTCTGTGGAAATCTGTGGTTTATCCCATAGCATACTCAAAACCGCAGGAGGTTATCGCTCCATAGAGTATTGTATTACCGGTAGAGGAAGCCTGGAAACGCAAAGTATTTAAATGCCGTTGAATGAACCATCATGTTCTGTATATTCAGAAGTACCTGTAATTTAAAATTTAGTACAACCCAAATGTCATCCTGGACCCTAAAATCCGTTCCCCCGCACGATTGGTTTATCTGCCTGGATGTGGATTCCTATTTTGATCATGAACACAATCCCGAAAAAATCTTTGAAGAGGGATTTACACGTCCGTTGCCATTAGACGAACGGGATATCGTGGTAACAACTTTTTTCAACGGAGACCCGGAAAAACCGGAGTTTCAGATAACCTCACCGGAAGACCTGACCAAAGATGAGATCCGCCAGGCAAATGAACGGCTCGCAAGGATATTTGGCACAAACATTGATTTACGACCTTTTTACGATCAGGCAGCCGGTGATCCCGTATTAGGTCCAAAAATGTCTGAGTTCTACGGACTGAAGCGAATGGCCCGCGCTACTCTTTTTGAAGATATTGTAAACCGGATCATCCAGATGAGATTATCACACAAACCGACAGCCAAAAAGATGGTCTACAAGGTGCGGGAGGCCTACGGCACGCACCTGGTTCACAACAGCAAAACCCTGCCGGCCTGGCCTCGCCCGTTTCAGCTTGGCAAGGCCGATCCTGCACAGATTCGAAAGCTCGGACCAACCCTCCGGAAAGGCGAATTCATTTCAGGTCTTGCACAAGATATGCTGGCGGGTGAAGTTGACCTGACCTGGCTCGACAAAAAAGCAGACCCGGTAACGTTTTACAACACAATCTCTAAAGTGAAAGGAATTGGTCCCACCACTGCCCAGGATCTCATGCTTTTCCGCGAATCAACTGATGCCGTTTTTCCTTCCAACATTCAAAAAGGAGAAGAGAGAGGGCTTCGCCGGTGGATTATTCTCAGCTATGGCGGCGACCCGGAAAAAACTACAGAAGAAGAATTTCAGGAGATGATCGCAAACTGGAAAGGATATGAAGCTTCGGCGATTGAATTTCTGTTTGTGAACTGGGTGGTTTCCAGGAAAAGGGAGGAGGGGAAGAAGTAGTGGCAGTATGCAGTATGCAGTATGCAGTATGCAGTATGCAGTATGCAGTATGCA
>CAYVBJ010000054.1:0-19231 GCA_964449075.1 uncultured Balneolaceae bacterium | reverse complement strand
CCCAATCATTAGGGTTGGTTAATCATACTTAAGTTTCTCTAACAGATTTCATTTTATTCATCAGGATTCCTTTTCTTGATTTCAGAACGAAGAAACTACGGCAGTTAATAAAAACATACAGATAATTTATAACCTGAAACATCATGGGCCAACAACAGCTACTGCTCATTATACTGATTACAATTCTTGTGGGGATTGCCACCATTGTTGCCGTGAATACACTGCGGGTTACACATGATGAACAGAACAGGGACGCGATACGACAGGATCTGCTCCAGGCGCATGCAATGGCCCGCGGATACTATGCAAAACCAGGTATAATCGGCGGCGGCGGGGAGTCGTTTAAAGAAGTTACTCTCAAAGTGATCGCACTTCCCGAAAGAAATGAGAATGCGATTTATGAAATTACCGAACGAAGCAAAGAATCCTTCACTATCACTGCCACAGCGAGGGGTATTGATGAAGATTTAGTTGCAGTTTTTACTAAAGAAAAAATAGAATGGGTCGATAATGAAGATTGAAAGAGTGTATAACAAAATTTTAGAAAGGATAGGGGTACTTGTAAGGTTGACAGAGAGAACCATTAAGAAAGAACGTGTGATAACGCCGGGGCAAATGCTCCTGCAGTTGTCACCGGTTGAAAAAGAGAAGAGGGGACCTGCCGGACCGTTCAGCGGTCCGAGAGGTATATGTTGAAGATGGGTTACCGGGTATGGGGGTACCCGGTACTTATTTAAAAGTTGAATTCCACTTGTGAAAGGGTGGGATTCTATTACTGAGGTCTTTGAAATTGATGGGCGTAAGATTATTTCTTACAAATCTTGGATGACGTTCCAGGGGGTTAAAAAATATCCGCCGCAAGGCGGGTAACAAATCCGGGGTTAGGCGGATTCATCTGCTCGTTTCTGAAGCACTTCAGAGACGAAGCCCCGGTGTAGTGAAAACTTAGATTCCGATAAATGACGCAAGGATCTCACCTTTGATTAGGTGGGATCCTTTTTTTTGGAGCTATTGGTGGGACTTCTGTTTGGGGTTTCACGCGAAGTGCGCGGAGTGGAACGGCTCGCGGAGCCCGCAAAGAAATCTAAAAAAGATTGCAGGGTAATGCCCTTGGTAAAATCGCATCGCGATCTTCGCATGTGTATTTTCTTACCGGTCTTTGCGTGAAACTCCCCTGGCAGAGATAGCCGATTGGGTTTCACGCGAAGTGCGCGGAGGAGCAGAGTTCGCGGAGGAAAATTTACGTTTCTTTCTTTTTCTTTTCGGCGGCCGGGAAGAGGATATTGTTCAGGATCAGCCGGTAGCCGGGGCTGTTGGGATGCAGACTTAAATCGGTTGGCGGGTCATGAACGCGGTGGGTGTAATCCTCAGGATCGTGCCCGCCATAAAAAGTGAAAGTACCGAGTCCGTGGTTGCCGTGAATGTATTTAACCTTATCAAGTCCCGGTGATTCGGCCAAAATCACAACGTTGTTTTTTACTTTATCCTTTTGAAATGCCGTTGCCTGACCAAAAAATCCGCGAATACTGCTCACGTGATTTTGAGTTAACATTGTGGGAACAGGATCCCATTTGGCAGAAAAATCGAAGAGAGTAAAGTAATCAAGGCTTTCGCTGATACGATTGATATCAACCTCAACATCAATATCGGAGTGCTCATACTCTCTCGGGCTCAAAATGGGTGAAAAGTTTTCAAAAGCAAGGGTCTTGGAGTAATCAAGGCGATCTCCCGCGCCGGGATCAACAGGGTCTCCATCAAATTGATCAGGTACAATATCCGTACCTTCTGCAGCAAGTGAGATATCAAACGTATCGGTTCCGGAGCACATTGCAAACAGAAATCCGCCTTCAGCTACATACGATTTAATGGTTTTGGTGACAGCCAGTTTTAGTTCGCTCACTTTTTCAAATCCCAGGTTGCCTGCTACCCCTTCCAGGAAATTGACTCTTGAGATATACCAGGGATGGTTCCGGTACATGGCCCAGAATTTTCCGTACTGACCGGTAAAGTCTTCATGGTGCAGGTGAAGCCAGTCGTACTCACTCAGATCACCCGAAAGTATCTCTTCATCATATAACAAGTCGTAAGGTACTTCGGCGTAATCGAGGGCAAGGGTAACCGCATCATCCCAGGGCATCGCCTGCGGCGGTGAATAGACAGCAATTTTCGGTGCTTTCTCAAGGTTAATGGGAGTTGTATTCGATCCGGGATTTTCAACCTCATTGAGTATTCTTACCGCCTCCGATTCACTGATCACCTGAACCTGGACATTTCGGACCCTGCTTTTTCTCACAATATCATTGGTGTTCTGTGTAAGGAAACTTCCGCCTCTGTAGTTGAGAAGCCAGATTCCCGAATTGCCGTCAATCAGGTGGTTAAAAATGATACCATACGCCTTCAGGTGATTGGTCTGCGAGGCATCCATGTGAATCAGAACACGCTCCTGTGCCTGCATAGTACCTGCAGAAAAAAGAAGAATTAAAGCTGAAATTGCTAAGAATCCGGATCGTGCCATATCAGATATTTTGTTCGGTAAGATTTTGAAGTTGATTGCGTGCAAACGGTGCATAAAAACCATCCGGAAACTCAAGGATCAGCTGTTCATAAAAGTCCGCCAGATCTGATTCTGAGATATTAAAATCAACGTTTGTGTCACGGGTAACGATGTCCGGACTGTTTATTGCCTGCTGTTCGTCTGACAGATCCGAATTGAAAATAATTGTAGCAATTCGTGCCCTTTCCCACATTATTCGTTCACGCAGTGGTGATGAAAAGCTGGATTTGACCTGGATAGTCAATACGGGATAGAGTGTTAACAAGTTTGAAACAGGTGCTCTCGAAGTAAATTCAACTATCGCATGGTCGCGGAGCGGATGGCCCGGATCTTCCAGGATTACTTTAGCTGTTTCAAGTGCAGAAACGTAGTTCCCGGTTCTCAGGTCATAGATAAAATCTGAAAACGGCTGCAGCAGAGATCCTGTTGAATCGGCCTGTAATCCTTCCTGTATCCATATTCGAAGTTTGAGTGCGTCATTTGCAAAATAAGAGGTCTCTCTGCGTTCAAGCGATCGCAGCTGAATTTTAGCAAAATCGAAATCTTTCGAAAAGAAATCGGATTCACTTAAAAAGTACCGGATTTTTTCTGTAAGCCCTGAATCTTCCGTCGAGCGGTTTGCGCGGGTGAGAAGCTGCCTCGCAGTTGTGTAATCTTTCCTGAAAAGTGCAAGCTTTCCTTTTGCATAGAGTTCAGGGGCAATCTCTTCCGAAGTGTTCACACGTTCCAGCAGCTGAATCCAGTTTCCGGCTTTTTCGGTACTATAAAAGACATCAAGCGACAATTCAATTTGTTTGATGAGTACATCGTTCAGCCTGTCGTATCGCGGCGCCTCACTGATGAGCTCTGCATTCAGATCGTAAGCTTTTGTATAGAGATCCATTCGCTTTTGATAGGTTTCTATACTGTAATCCTGTGTATAGTCAGCCCAGTCATAGTAAACATCAGCAAGCTGTTGTTTTGATCGAAACCGGATGGAATTTGTGCCGTTTTCGATGTAGTACTTGTATCCTTCCGCAGCCAATTCATACTCGCGGAGTGAATTGAGCTGACTTGCAACCGAGTAGAGGGAGTAGTTAAACCCTGAACTCCTGGTTTCGTATTGGCGTGAAACAACAAGTGCACGTTTGAACTCTTTTGTTTCAAGGAGCATCCAGACCAGCAGCTGATGGAGCTGTGAATAGGCCCGGTGATCTGTTTCGAGGTCGAGCAGGTAGTCTTCAAGTTCAATAGCGGCTGTAGAATAAATCGTTTCGTCCCGCATTCGCAAAAGGCGCTGCTGAACATACGTCATCTGATCGGGCGAGTTGGTAATGAGCTTGAAATATTCTTTCATTGCATCCGAAAATTGCCCGGCTTGCATCAGGGAGTTGGCAATTTCGTTCATAAAGAGTTCTTGGTTACCGGAGAGGTCACGCGCCTTTCTGTAAAGATCAACGGCGGCGGAATACTCATTTCTGCCTATCATCGCCGAACCAACACTGTAATATGTCTGAATTGAATTGGGGTTTTCATCAATCACTCCAAGCCATAGATCAATAGCCTGTTCGCGATCACCCATAACATGATAGATTTCACCCAGGCGGATCTTTGTCTGGGTTGGTGAGTGTCCATCCCGGATCTGGTTTTGTGATACCTGAACTGCGGTTTCAAACTCTTTTGTGTTGATCAGCGTTTCCATATACCTGTCATAAAATATGAACGCACCGGGGTTTTCCTGGTGAAGCTCTCTGAAAAGAGATTTGGCTTCTTCATACTTTTGCTGCTGCAAAAACCGGTTGGCCACCTGGTAATTTGCATCTTGTGCAAAAACCGCGGATGAAAACAGGCCAAACCAGGCTGTAGCCGTAATCAGTAACAGGGATTTATATTTCATAGTTGAATATACATAATTATCATTTTATTCCTGCCGGCCGAAAATGGATGCTGCCACTTCGGGTTCAAAGTTTTTTAAGTGATGATAAAAGCGGTTTACAGGGAAACCCACAACATTGTAATAATCACCGTCTATGTTCTCAACAAACAGGCAGCCAAGATCATCCTGAATACCGTATGATCCTGCTTTGTCGAATGGTTTCGATTTTTCAACGTACTTTTCAATCTCATATTGAGATAATTTCGAAAAAGTAACAGAAGTCTGTTCACAGAACGTTTTTTCTTCAGTGATCTTGCAATGGAATGATGTTTTTAATAAAACTATCCCTGTATAGACGTTATGTGTCTTCCCGGAAAGCCGGCTCAGCATTTTTTTTGCGTCTTCTGCATCAGAAGGTTTGCCGATTATCTCATTGTCAAGAACCACGATAGTGTCTGCTGCGATCAGAAGCGAATCCGGGTGCCGGGTGGCTACTGACGTTCCTTTTTTATAAGCCAGGCCTGATGCAATTTGTTCCGGCGTTTTACCCGGTTCAATACTCTCATCTTCTGAGGAAGGATCTGCCATGAATGAAAATCCCAGTTGTTTCAGAATGGACGCCCGTCTCGGGCTGCCGGAAGCAAGAACTATTTTCATGTTGTAAAATGTATGGTTTCACGTTTTTCAAAGTTATCATAATTGAATAACTTAATGAATCGTTTCAGAAGTGGAAATTGCCGGTTCACTCAGCTATTTTAATTCCTGCTGTTTTCATATTTTAATTTTGATTATATAGGAACAGAAAACTAAGGCAAAAAATTTTAAATAATTAGTCAAAAAAAAATTATGCCATCAGGCCGAAGAAAAAAAAAGCAGCAAAAAGAACCCATGTTGTTCGGTCCGCTGAATTACAGGTTGCTGGGCGTGGGGATATTGCTTGTAATCACCGGTTTTACAGCAATGTATATTGAAAACGAATTTAAAGGTTTTATCTCTCTCTACATTTCACCGATTTTAATAATGGCCGGTTATATCACAGTTATTTTCGCGATTTTGAAAAAAGATTCATCTAACAATTCAAATGCAAGTCAAGCTGCTTCGTAATGCAGACCGCATTCTAAACTACCTGTTCGGTTTTTGCCTGGTACTGATTTTTGTACTGGAAGCCCATAGCGACGACCACATTCGTATGCTTATTGCACTTGGTTTGTCTCTGGTTGTTGCAATCATCTCATTTATACTGAACTGGCTCACCCTTGACGGTATGCGATCGGCAGTTCTGTTTGGAACGGCTGTTCTCGGAACGGGAGGGTGGATGCCTGCACTTGCTGTGTTTCTCTTTTTTATGAGCAGCAGTTTTATATCGAGAAGAAGAGGAGATCAGAATGAAATTGCTGAAGCCCTGCTCTCGTCAAGAACCAAGTTCAGGCGTGATGGCTGGCAGGTATGGGCCAACGGTTTCTGGATTGTTACGATGCTGATCCTCTTCTTTCTGTTTGAAACAGAATTTTTACTGATCGCAGCCTACGGGGCAGTAGCAGCAGCTACTTCGGATACCTGGGCCACAGAAATCGGCTGCCGGAAACCAGGAAAAACCGTGCTGATCACCTCTTTTAAGAAAACGGAACCGGGTACAGACGGCGGAATCAGCCTGAAGGGAAGTTTTGCAGCAATTGCCGGGGCTCTCTTTATTGCGGGTGCCATGTACCTGGCATCTCCGCGCATTGATGAAATATTTGCCCTGACGGTTCTTGTAAGCGGACTGGCAGGATGCATTGTGGATTCATACCTGGGGGCTATTTATCAGTCCGGAACGGGCAGTGGAGATGAAAACAGTGAAACAGTGGCGGACAACTATCTCAACAGCATTATTAACTGGGTGGCAACGGGATCTGCTGCACTGCTGGCAATCATAATAACACAACTGATTACTTATGAAATGGTATAAAAAACTGCATTGGCAAATTATTATCGGAATGGTTCTGGGGTTAATCTGGGGACTCTTATCAAGTGTGTCGGGATTAAACGAATTCACTTCCGACTATGTGAGGCCATTCGGTACGATCTTTATAACCATGCTGAAACTGATTGCCGTGCCGCTTGTTCTGGCTTCTCTTGTTGTTGGCATCAGCAGCCTGAATGACATGACAAAGTTGTCGCGCATGGGAGGAAAAACGGTTGGTATCTATATGGTGACTACTGTTTTTGCAATTACAATCGGCCTGACCATCGTTAATGTGGTTCAGCCGGGGTACTCTTTGCCCGAAGAGACCCAAACAAGCCTGATGGAGAGTTACAGTGATAACGTGGAAGACAGGGGAGAAGCCGCCCAGATGGTTACCGAGCGAAATTTGTTAGACTTCCTGGTTGATGTAGTTCCGGAAAACTTTGTCAACGCGGCATCAGATAACTCAAACATGCTTCAGATTGTTTTTGTTGCCATTTTGCTTGGTGTAGGCATCATCAGTATCCCGATACAGAAAGGAGCAGTTCTGATCGATTTTTTCGATTCTCTGAATGAAGTAATTATCAAGATTGTGGATTTTATCATGAAAACAGCCCCGTACGGTGTATTTGCACTGATGGCGGTGGTCATAGTTGATCTTGCCGGAGATGACCTCGGGCAGGCACTGAATCTTTTGTGGGCACTGGGCTGGTACAGTTTTGCCGTTCTGCTTGGTTTGATTTTACATGTACTGCTGGTTTATTCCATTCTCTTTAAAATTTTCAGTAATATGAAACTGAAGGATTTCTTTAAAGCCATTCAGCCGGCCATACTCCTTGGATTCAGTACAAGTTCAAGTGTTGCAACACTGCCGGTTACCATGGAACGTGTTGAAAAAAACCTGGGAGTAGGGGATGAAGTGTCCAGTTTTGTTCTTCCGGTCGGTGCCACAATCAATATGGATGGGACGAGTTTATACCAGGCAGTTGCTGCTGTTTTTATTGCGCAGGCTGTAGGCATTGATCTTACCATCGCCCAGCAGCTTACCATTGTATTGACTGCCACGCTTGCCTCAATTGGCGCGGCCGGTGTGCCCGGGGCAGGAATCATCATGCTGGTTATTGTACTGCAGGCCATTGAGGTACCCATTGAAGGAATTGCACTGATTCTGGGTGTTGACAGAATCCTCGACATGTGCAGAACTGCCGTAAATGTGACGGGTGATGCTGCAGTGTCGGTAGCTGTTGCCCATACGGAAGGAATGCTGGGTGATCTTCACTTTGATGATGAAGAGTAGAGATCTTGTTATTTACCCGGTAAGAAGATCAATTTTCTATAACCGTGTTCTGTTCAATGTACTTCAGATACCGTTCCGGCATTTCAAACGGGCGGGCTGCAGGTATTGGCGGTAAACGGGGTATGCTCACAGAAGGCTGCTCCGGACGAAGCCCGGGGTCCCATTGGAAATTATCCAGCCGACGGTCTGTGTGGGCCGGGTCTTCCGGGTAATATGTGCCATCAATGTTTCTTTTCGAGGTAAAATCATCCACATCACCATCAAAGAAGGTTATTGTTGAAGGTCCGTCTGAAAAAATCTCAATCAGGCCGTCCGGTTCATCATTTTCATCTTTTTGATGAAAAATAATACGCGTGTTATCGAACACTTCAATACGTTCAATATCACCATTGTCAAAATAAGCATTGAGTGTATCTCCGGTCATTTGATTTAACCTCTCTGTAACAGAATCCTGCATTACAGCAATTGGATTCGTGTAAGATTCCAGGAACTGAATATTATCATCCTCAAAATGAGCTTCAATGTAGGGACCGGTTAACTGAATCCGTTTCTGCCATACGATTGAGTTTTCCCAGATGAAAAATTGTTCAATATCGTCCCGGAATTTGGCTGTATCACCGACAGCCGAAAAACGCGGAGACCAGATTTTTACACCGCGAAAAGCATCCAGCACGGAAGCCGTATCAGATTCAAAAACTTCAATCTTACGTGCAATAATGTGTGTAGAATCGGTCTGTGATTCATTCAATCGCATCATCCATGCATTGCCGGTAAGCAGGCGATATCCGGTGGAGTCTGCTTCGAGGTAATTACCTGAAAAGGAGACACCTTCTTCAAAATCATCCGCATATACCCGGCTGAAGAGTTTATAGAGATCGATTGAACGGTTCATAAACAGTGAATCTGCTTCCAGGTACTGGGTTGAATCGGATAGCTGAACATTGCCTTTAAAAACGGCACTGTCGATCTCCTGGTAGTAGAAGCCAGAATCTGCCAGAAGAGCTCCGTCATTATCTTCAAACCGTACCCTGCTGCGGAAGGTTGCCAGGTCATTTGGCATATCAAAATCAACAGTCTCGCTAAAAACTGTATTCTGTTCAGACTGAATAATCACTCTGCCCCGAAATTCACTAAAATCGGTTTCTGTGTTATGCAACAGGGTATCTGCCCAAATAACCTCTTCATCAGTTTCAATCTGGATATTAAAGGCCTGAAGAAACGATCTTTCTTCAAATTGGTAGAGGCTGTCAGCATCCATAATCATTCTTTCTGTAGTGATCCTTACATCTCCTTTTAAAATTCTGACGGGTTCTCCATCAATAAAACCTCCTACACCACGGTCTGCTTTGATAATATTGATACGACTCTGTGCGGAAGCGGTGTCACAGAGCACGGGTACAGAAAACAGCAGGAGAATAAAAAATAGTAATCGTGGATCTTTCAAATTAAGAAACTTGATCGTTTGAAATCGAACTCAACAGAGCAGCACAATGCGCCCGGAATGAAAATAAGGTTTACCGAATTGGAAATGAAGTCAATCAACAAGTAATCTGCCTCTTGGTTCTTCAATAGTATAGGAGGAGAGATTAGTTGCGCCCTTAAACCCGCGGCCGGCAATACTGTCGGCAGGTGTTACAATAATTACAAATTGCGGGGACGAAATATCGTCTGAAAGCTGTGACCATTTCAGGTATTCAGTGCTCAGCCGCCGCTGATCGGAGGTATGTACCCGTACGGAATCATACAGTTCAAATTCATTTTTTGCAGCATGGTAAACCGCACGTTTACTCCATGCCTCAGTTTCCCTGGCACCAGTACTGTCGAAAAGCTGAACATAGACCGGCCCTGTAATCCGGGTCTCTTCACGGTCTTTTTCCTGGATGTTCAATGCATAGTCTCCCTCTATTGTGACCTGGCGATTTCCATCCTTCAGTATTGTGAGATCTACATCCCAGCTCTCGGTAGTGGTAAGCAGGGAATCATTCAGAGCGGCCTGAATCTGATTGTCATCAAACTCTGAAAGTTCGGAACATCCGGCCGTTATAAGAATGGCGGTACTCAAAATAAGGAAAGAGTATATCGAAACGACTGGTTTCATCTCCGGTACTCCAAAATAATTTGCAAATCATTCCTTTGAGTGATCTTCATCATCATATGATAAACGCTATTAAGTGATAGTATTGTATGCACGGAAGATAGTGAATCCCTGAACGTTTCAGAGGATGCTGAAACAGGCTTTGTAAGAATACAAGCCATGCTTTACCCGGTTTTTCAGTTCTGAATCTAAGTGCCAAAATAACGGTCACCGGCATCACCCAGGCCCGGAATAATAAAAGCATCATCATTGAGATGATCATCAATTGAAGCTGTTATCACCGGTACATCCGGAAATTTGGATGTTATGCGATTCAACCCTTCCGGTGCTGAAATGAGTGATATAAAACGAATGTTTGTTGCTCCATGCTCTTTTACAAAAGAGATAGCATCCTCTGCACTGCCGCCTGTGGCTAGCATCGGGTCCACAACAAGCACCAGCGAAGAGTCCAGTCCCGGTGGCATATTGGAATAGTAATCGACCGGTTTATGGGTGCTTTCGTCTCTGTACATTCCCAGGTGACCCACCTTAGCATCGGGCACAAAATCGATAATAGCACTCACAAGGCTTAACCCTGCGCGTAAAATGGGAACGATCACAATATCCTTGTCAATATCAAATCCCTGTGTTGACTGTACCGGGGTTTCAATTGTAATTTTTTTTAGAGGAATTTCTTTTAGCGAGTAAAACGCAAGAATTGTAGCAATTCTGCCTATAGCTGCCCTGAAGTCGGCTGTATTGGTTTTTTTATTCCTGACAATCGTCATATCCCTCGATACAATCGGGTGGTTGATTACTGTTACCTGGTCAAGTTGTGAACTCATAATGGCTGTCTATTCTGAATCCTTCATTCGTTTGAAATAATCATTTGTAGTAGCATAAACTACACCGGATAGTGCAAAAAGAGCAATCAGGTTCGGGAATGTCATCAATCCGAGAGCGATGTCGCCAATCGACCATACAACTTCAAGTGCAAGGATGGCACCCAGAAAATGCATAACTATATAGACATATTTGTAGTAGATGATAGACCTGTCGCCAAGAAGATATTGAATGGAGCGGTCTCCGTAGTAGCTCCAGCTGATGGATGTGGAGATTGCAAAAAGAAAAACACAGATTGTGACAATATAACTGCCCCCCGGGAAAAAGGGTGACAGGCCCACCTCAAATGCTTGTGATGTAAGCGGAGCCCCGTTATAGACAACATTTCCATAGACGGAACCGGTTGTTTCACCGGTTTCCTCATAGGTGGCCGTATAGGTATTCATATCAATCTCTCCGGAAAATAAAGTAGTAAGATCTGCATCGGCATAGAGCGTATCCACGGAAAAATCGTTTCGTATCAATGAACCGTTAACAACAATACCATCCTCTACAAGCAGTGTGGCAGGGCCGTCAGTTTGCTGTTCAACACTGTATGCCATTTCAGGAGAGTTCAGGTTAACTGTGGACGGATGCTTCGTATCCCAGACACCTGTAGTAATAATCACCAGTCCGGTGAACGTACAAACCAGGATAGTATCGATGAATGGTTCCAGCAGGGCAACCACACCTTCACGAACCGGTTCTTCTGTTTTTGCTGCACCGTGAGCGATGGGTGCTGAACCCTGGCCGGCTTCATTGGAAAACAGTCCGCGTTTGATACCCCAGACCATTGTGGTCATAAACAGACCCGATCCCACACCGTATGCACCGGCAACCGGGTCGAATGCGTACGTAAATATCATAATAAATGACGGGATCACCTGGTCATAGTTGGCAACCAGGATAAAGAGTGCGCCTAAAACATAGATGATAGCCATCAGCGGTGTGAGCCGGGCGGTTACGTAACCAATTCGTTTAATTCCGCCGATTATAACAATACCTACCAGGGAAGCAGTTACCAATCCCGTTATCCATACAGGAACCGGGATAAAAAAGGTATTTTCCATTACATCAGCTACAGTGTTAGCCTGAATGGCATTACCTGTTAAAAACGAGCAGATTACTGCCAGTGCGGCAAATATAACAGCAAGCCATTTCCAGTTATCCCCTAATCCCCGTTCAATGTAATACATCGGTCCGCCTGAAACAGAACCGTCTTTATTTTGAATTCGATACTTCACAGCAAGGGTACATTCCGAATATTTGACAGCCATGCCGAAGAAAGCAGTGATCCACATCCAGAAGAGGGCACCGGGACCGCCATAATGAATGGCTATGGCAACTCCGGCGATATTACCGATACCAACGGTAGCCGAGAGAGCAGTTGACAGAGCCTGGAAGTGGTTTACGTCTCCTGTGTCGTCCGGATCGTCATAAGTACCTGAAACAACTTGCAGTCCATGCTTTAATTTTCTTACCTGTATAAAACCAAGTCTGAGTGTTATAAATATTCCGTAACTCAGAAGAATAACAACCATTAAAGGCAGGAGTTCGGGAGAATTCCAGACAAGATTATTTAGCCAGCTGACAACTCGTTCAAATTGTTCCATGTAGAGATTTTAATACTTAGTTTATTTTATAAGTACCGAATGTATAAAAGTTTTGGGAGATTTTTAAAAAAAGTATCAGTAAATATGAACGAATTCATTTAAAATGCTCTTTCATCTAATGTAAATCCAAAAGATAACTATATTGTAACCGCAAGAACGTTATTCAGTTATAATAGCAAATGTAAATTAATCTACGAACAGAATCATGACAAAGGCAGATATTGTTGACATAATTTCTTCATCTACAGGACTATCGAAAGTTGAAACCGATGCCGTGGTAAACGGTTTTCTGGATACTGTAATAGATGCTATGAAGCGCGGAGATCATATTGAGCTTCGTGGTTTCGGAAGCTTCAAGGTGGTAAAACGAGCACAGCGTGTAGCAAGAAATCCAAAAACCAATGAAGAAGTAATTGTGCCCGAGCAGTATGTTCCCACATTAAAAATCTCAAAAGATTTTAAGAAAAGTGTAAATGAGTCAATAAACAGCTGACCCGGTGAGAGCAGTATCCCTTACCGAAACCAGTTGTCTGTGAGAGGGCGATGATCAAAAGTGATCAAAAGTCGATACCGATAGAGAACATGTGGATCTCATCACCGCCAAATTTTGTGCGCTCGTAAGGCCATCCCACATCATATCTGAAAGGAAGGCCCAGAAGTATGGTTCTAAGCCCGAAACCGGCTCCGATGATAATATCTCCATCAACAAAAGTTGTAGGGATTCCCTGTCCTTCACCATTCTCAATAATACTTCCGTCATTCGGGTCAATAAATACTTCACGGGTTTTTCCGACCCGGAAATCCAGCTCGGCATCCCGCCTTAGTTCCGTTTCAACTTCACGACCCGTTTGACGATTGAACACAGTTTGTGTGCTGCCTATGCCCCACGCGGCACCGGCATCAATGAAAGCCACTCCTGTTGTATTGAAGAGCGGCAGGAATGGAATTGGGCCGGGCAGTAAAGCTGCGAACAGGGGGAACCTGAACTCTGCATTTAAGAGCGTATATTTGTCTCCGAAGAGGGTATTAAATTCATGACCGCGCATGGGAGCTGTTCGAACGGTGAAAAATGTATTTGCCAGCTGGTCTATCGGAATGTCTGCATCAGAGAACTGCGGATTCAGAACTCCAAACATGCCTCCTAAAAGATACGTTTGGGAATCGGAACCATAAGAGGCTGCTCCGGATGCACGCAATGCTATTGAATACCTTCTTCCAAGATTCAGGTATGTTCTGTAGTCACCGAGGAATGAAATGAATTCAGGAGCACCTGTTCCGAGAGCGGGGCTGCCGGAAAGCTGAAATTTATACCGGGAACCTCCCTGGGGCGTGATGAATCCGGGTATTGTAAAATCACCGGTAAACGTTGCACTCGGGAAGAGAAACTCAGAAGAGTCATTACTGAGATTACTTTCTGTGAAACCCTGAACAGAGCTGAAATCCCTGTTTATTCCAATGAAGGTTAGCCCAACATCAACACGCTGAAACCTGTTTAGCGGATACTGTGCATCAACGCCAAGACCGAATGTCCGGAAACGCAAAAGTTCGCCGAAGAAAGATTGAAAATTTTGTGACTGGTGAAAAAAGGTTGCAAAATAATTTGTCCTGTTTTTCAGGTATGCATATTGAAAACTATAGTCACTATTCCGTAGGTCAAATTGTAAATTGGAAGCAATAGATATCTGATGATCACCCAGCAAGTCCGAGAATGTAGTTACAAAGAAAGCTGAGGTTCCGAATCGTGTATCAATCTGGCCGGCACTGAATGTGATATCGGGTGAAAACTGAAGCCTGTAATCCTGTGGCTGGTAGAGAAGGTTTTCAGTCAGGTTGTCATCAGGCTGAAATTGTCTCGGGTCATCCTTCAGTTCAATGGTTGTATCACTGACAACTGCTTCCCCGAATTCATAATTTCGAAAATCGATTTCATCCGATTTTTCATCTTCTTCTTCTGTCTTTTCTTCATCCTGCTGTTCTTCTTGTTGCTGCTCTTGATCTTGATCCTGATCCTGTTGCTTTTGCTCTTCTTCACCATCATCCTGAGGGGGAGTTTCCATCTCTTCTGGATCCTGCTCAACAGGCGGGGCTTCCTGAAGCATCTGCAGTCTGTCAACACTTGCTACCACATTACCCTCAGGCCGTGCTTCCAGCATTTGCTGTACATATTCAATGGCCGGCACAAGGTCACCGGGCGATTTATCTCTTCGTTCCTCTGCCCATCTGTTCAGCCTCAGATCCCCTTCAATTCGTTGTGAAAACGGTGAATTCATGACATGAATCCCCCTGAATCCTTCGTTTACAGCCATAAATGCCAGACGACTGCCGTCTGCGGAAATTGAAATCTGGTTGATACCGGTCTGTATATTGGTCAGGGGATACGTTGTGCGGGTTTCAAGATCATATTCATATATGTTCGGTATTCCGCTGATATCCGAAATAAATACCATCTGGCCTGTTGTTGTCAATTTTGGCTGAACTTCATTTGCATTCGGTGTATCGGTAAGTCTCGAAATGCGATTTGAATTGAGCCGTATTGAGTAGAGATCTTTTTGATAACTGGACTTATGTTTTAAGATAGAGTACCCGGCCAGATGTTCATGCGGAGTTAGCTGATCGCCTCTGTTTGAGATAAAATAGACAGTTTCGGAATCTTCACCCCAGGCGGGTTCCTGGTCGGAATAGACATCGCCGGTCAGATCTGTGAAATCCCCGGTTTCCAGGTTGTAGACAAAAATATTTTGGTACGGCCCCATGTTACCGTCAAAAGCAATTTTCTTGCCGTCAGGCGACCAGGCAACAGAGGTAATACCATCCAGCTTTGGAAACCGGATCATCCTGGTATCTTCCGATTCATAATCTACAATAGCAAGATTATAAGACCCTTTAGATTGGGCAGATAGTGCGAGTTGACTTCCATCGGGCGACCATGCGAGATTTGGATTCAACACGTTCAGCTCTTCGAACATGGCACTGTCCTGGCCTTTAATGAGTATTTTAAGCTGTTCGCCCGTACTCACGTTTGATACGGCTACATCGAAAACTGCTCCGCCGCCACTGCGCCTGTTGGTAATGTATGCAACCCTGTCGCCCGAAGGAGTGATTGTGGGGCTTGCATTAAAGGTACTCCCGGCCCGACGTCTCGTAATAGGAGTAGAGAATGAACTTAGAGTCTGCCGTCCTTCTATTTCAGGGAAATAACGCTGCTTGTAGAACTCCTGCCACCGGTTTGAAATCTCTTCTATGCTCAGCCCGAGAGAAACAACGAATGCCTGCCCTACGTTACGGGTATTCTTAATCCGCTGAAGGATTTCAGTAATTTTTGGCCTGCCATACACTTCTTCAATAAAATTCCAGAATCCCTGGCCGCCCCGATAGGGCTGAACACGGGGTAGTGGCGGCAGATTGTCATTGATTACGGCATCACGGTACCACGTATCTGTTTCAGTATCCCATCCCTGGGCCATATATTCGGCCAGCCCTTCTTCAAAGAAAAGTGGAAGCTGAAGCTGAATATTATTTTGAATAATTGATTGTACAGACCCGCCAAAATAAAAATCATTAACCACTGCATGCAGAAGCTCATGGTGGAGTGTTCGTCTGAAGTCGGCATAATCACCCATAAAAGGCTGGGTCATCCTGTTTTTAAATTTGTCGGTGACCCCGCCGATAAATTGTGTCTGTTCAACCGGCAGCCTTACCACATTTGTTTGTGCGAAATCGCTGTGAGAATCGTATATGATGACAGGAATTCGATTTGTAAGCTGGTGATCAAATGTTTCCAGGAGTTGTTTTAAACCTGATTCCAGTGATTCAGCTGTGAACTGAGCCAGGTGATAGTTTTGTGAGTCGTAATAATAGATATCAAAATGGTCGGTTTCGATGAATCTCCAGTCGAACTGATCATACTGTACCCTGTTTTTCCCAAAGAAGAAGAATTGGGCGTAGAGATTTTCTGCTAAAGCAGTACTCAAGAGGAATGTTGTAATCAGGAATACAAAAAACTTAGAATATTTCTGCATGGTATTTTGACATTAACTTAATTCAGTATTTTGACAGTGTAAGATCTATTTGACGACGTTCCAGGTTCGTATTTGTAACTTTAACCCCGATCTCGTCACCCAGCCGGTACTGTTTTCCTTTAGACCTTCCTGTAAGGCAATGACGCTGAGGATTGTATACATAATAATCATCTTTTAAATCACTAACGCGAATCATGCCTTCACAGTGTATATTTTTTATTTCAACATAAAGTCCGTTTTCCGTAACACCGCTAATTATGCCTTCAAACTTTTCACCCAGCCGGCCGGATAAAAATTCAACCTGTTTTAATTTCACAGAATCACGTTCAGCTTCAACTGCATAACGTTCTCGTTCACTGCAGTGTTCGCCCATCTCATTTAGTTCGTCAAAAGTGTATTCAGTTCCGCCTTTGTTATATCGCTTCAAAAGCCGGTGAACAGTTACATCGGGGTAACGCCGTATGGGGCTGGTGAAGTGTGCATAGTGTGAGAAACCCAATCCAAAATGGCCGATATTTTTAGGACTGTATTCTGCTTTAGCCATCGATCTGAGCATCAGGCCAGTCACGATTCTTTCAAGTGAAGTTCCCTCAACCGCATTCAGCAGGTCATTGAAGATAGAAGCGGTAATTCCGGATTTCAGGTTAAACTCAATCCCGAGAGGCTTTACATTTTCACGAATGTTGTGAAGCTTTTCAAGGTCGGGCTGACCGTGAACGCGATAGAAAAAAGGGTGATCGTTTTTGGATGCTTTTTTCCCTTTGGAGCTGCGCAGGGAATCGACATGCAGTGCTACTGTTTTATTTGCCATCAGCATACATTCTTCAATCAGTTTATGTGCAAAAAGTCTTTCTTTAATCACTACATCCACAGGTTTTCCATTTTCATCAAGTACAAACTTTGGTTCGGGAGTTTCAAAATTAATTGACCCCTCCCGGAACCTCTTATCCATAAGTATATGAGCAAGTTTCTCCAAAATCTTCAACTCTTTGTAAAATTCGTGCTCTTTTTTTTCATCGAGAATATCCTGTACTTCATCATATACGAAGCGCTCTTTTGAATGGATAATCGTTTCCTCAATACTGTAATCAGCCAGTTCACCTTTTGAATTCAGCTCCATAAAACAGCTGTAACAGAGTTTATCTTCCCTGGGCCTGAGGCTGCAAACCCCGTTACTCAGGCGTTCAGGCATCATGGGTATAACACGGTCGACGAGATAAACGCTTGTACCCCGGTTATAAGCTTCTTTATCAAGAACTGAACTTCTTGGCATATAATGGGTTACGTCAGCAATGTGTACCCCGAGATAATAGTTGCCGTTATCAAGGATTTTAATGCTTAATGCGTCATCGAAATCCTTTGCATCCGCCGGATCAATCGTGAAGACCACCTCGTTTCTCATATCCTTTCTCTTGGTGACTTCCACATCCGAAATCGTCTCGTCTATTGTATCCGCAAATTTTTCAACCTCTGCGGGAAATGCGGCTTCGAACTGCTTTTCAGCAAGTATGGATAAAATATTTGCTTCATTACTTCCGGCAGGACCAAACGATTTTTCGATGCTTGCCTGGGGGAATCCCCGTTCATCTTCCCAGTTGCGGAGCCTGAATGTTACCTTATCACCGGGACTCGCACCATGAAGGTCTGATTCGGAAATAAAGAAATCGGTTCTTGCTGACCTGTGGTCCGGTTTGATCAGGTACGTATTTTTGGCCGGTGATTCAAGTGTACCGACAAAGAGCTGGTTTGCCCGTTTTATGATCTCCTCAATTTTTCCTTTGGGCTTGCTGCTTCTGCGCTGGTAGCCAATCAGCTTCACTTTTACAATATCTCCGTGAAGAGCAGTACCCATGTGTTCTTTTTTAATTTTAATATCCTGGTCTCTGTCCTCAACCATTACATAACCGTCGCCGCGAGCAGTGACATCGAGTTCGCCAATAGCTGTGCTCTCATCTTCAGCCGAAAGCTCATTAAATCTGACCAGGTTTCCCTGCGATACAAGAATGTGGTTCTTCTGTTTTAAACGATTCAGGGATTTTCTGAATTTCTGGTGGCTTTTTTTACTATCTACATCCAGTGCATCTTCGAGAAGCGGGATGGGTATGGACGCGTCAGGATAGGATTTTAAAATTTCTAAGATTTTATTTTCGTAAGATGAAAGTGAGTTATTTGACATATTTGTTGTTAAGAGAATAAATTTATTTATACTTAAAATTATTGAATAAAGTGGTAAGAACTAAAAATTTTTTTCAGATCACAGGTTTGAGGTATCATTATCTGAAGATGATTCATCTTCAGCGTCTTCTGACTCGGGGCCGTCTTCGTTCTCTTTAGTGGCAAAAAGTTCTCTGAAAGGTTTTGAAAAGCGCCGTGCAATCTCTTGCCATGTATTGAACTGAAATTGTGCCTCTACACCGATACCGTTCATCTCCTGGGACTGGCCGGTGCTTGTACCTCTTGTTACGGTCAGGGTTGGATCCTGGCGATGAAAAGCGGTTACCGAGAAAATCCGGTTGATCCGGTAGGTGGCTCCAAGATCACCGATATCACTCTGTGCACCAGTAATCTGGCCTTCTCTGCGCAGTACAATACGATCGTTGTACAGGCGAAGTGCCACTCCCAGGTCTACTTCATTAAATGAATTCAGGTTTACGTCTACATCAAATGTGACATCACTGCTAAGCAATGAATTTATCTGGTTCGACAGCAGGGGATTGATCACCTGGCTGCTGAGAAGAGGGTTCACCACCATAGCCGTGCCGGTGAGCTGATCTCCGAAGCCTCTGCTGCCATCGGCTTGCGACTGTGCAAGCGGTATAAAATTTCCTGTAAGCAGAATACTGGTTGCCTGGATCAGTTTGTCATCTTCATTTTGATTCAGGTTGTTAATTTGTGTAGACAGCGTTGGGTCGAGCGAGCCCTCGATGCCGGTCGGAACTCTGAAGAAAAATTCATTTTCTACCTGGCTTACGGTTCCCCTGATTCCCAGGAC
>CAYVBJ010000053.1:0-19389 GCA_964449075.1 uncultured Balneolaceae bacterium | reverse complement strand
ATAATCAATAGATCTTGGTCTGAAAAAGGGATGATTCAAAGTGAAAACCATAACGTTCTTGCGGTTGTGCGGCGGGGCGGGATAAAACCCGCCGGTCTGCCAGCCGAACACCGTCCGTACGAACCGCTGGTTAAGGGAATGTACTCGTTCAGGATGAAAAACCCAACGGCCTCAACAAACTTACGACCTTAAAAATATGCGCCACCAGACAGGCAGGCGCGGGAAGGACGCCGGCAGGTGATTGCAGCCAGCACTTTTTCGCTCTTTACAGCAAACATCCATCCAACTCCTGTTAGCCAACCGTGGCAACAGGCGCCGGGGGAACACCCGGAAAAAAGCAGCGCAGGCCCTACGCTCAAAGCAGCTGGCGGGCAAGTGGCAGCAACCCGGAAAGGGCAGGGATGCCCGGACCAGGCCAAACCCACCAACACCAACGGCGGCCATCCTTTCCGGCAGCATTTTTCCGAAATCAACCACCCCTTACAAGCCAAAAAATTTTAAACCAAGATGCCGCCCTGGAATTACGGGCTGCCAACCATCCAGCACCCCCCGTTTCCGAAAAAGCAGGTTCGCCGCGCGACCCGGAAAAACCCACCCGGCGCGAGGCCTGTCCGGTTTCCTGACAGGATTTCCGGACGAGCAGTTCGGCGCCCCGTTTTGCCGGGGAAAGACTTCGCAGAAGCAGGCCACAAAACGGGCTGGTTCTGGCGGACTTTTGACGAAAAATCAGAGAAGCAACATCCCATCATACTTTTTGGAAAGCTTTGATGCGCCTGACGCCCTTAACGGTTTGGCGGCTAAGCGGCGAAGCAACCAATTTTCCAATGCCTCGAACCGCAAACTCGTCCGCTTGAGCCGCTGGTTATAGAGCGCACTATCAGTTTAAATTGTGCTGGAATACTTTCAGCATCGGAGCTCCTTCTTCATTTTCTGTGCTGACAAATATTTTGCGATTTTGAATACGGAGAATATTTCCCTCAAAATGCTCATTAAAAGTAGCAATTAATTCACCATTTTCTCTGAAAATTAACCACTCAGCCTGATCATTATCTATGATATTTAACCAGATATGACCTGAGAAATCGTCATATTTTAACATCCTTACTTTACCTTTGGTATTAGGCATTTCTGCTACCAGACTTTGTTTTTGATCTTCTCCTGCACCTACTCTTTCTATTAAATCATCAACAAATCTACGCCGCTCATCGGAAGACAATGGCTGATCAGGACGATTTAAGGAAGTTTCACTTGTATTTTCACCCGTAATTAAATCAAATATTTTGAACCCAAGCTCATCTGATCGATTGTACACAAGTTTATCATTAGCAATATTTATCAGGTTTCTGGAATGGGGCGGTGAAGATGTTGTCATCAACGGTTGACCTGCATCATTGTAAATTACCAACTGTTCATTAGGTTCAAATGTTATCAAAGCCTCTTTTACAATTTCACCATGTAAGTTGGCAACAACTATTCTATCATTAGGGTTATCGTCTGGCCTGAATGAAGGTGTAACATAGAGGATTATTTTATCTTCACTTGATAAATAAAAGTCATTTGGAAATAGTTCAAGATTGACATCTCTTATTACGTTCAGGTCATTTTCAGATAGTTCGTAAAGGGACACTCTACGTAATGCTGAGTCGTATATTAAAACCTTGTCATTTGCCGTGATGCTTATATTGCCGGCCATCCGTTGCACTTCTCCTGGCCCGCGTCCTTCGGATAGGTAACTTGCTACAAATTCACCATTCTCTTTAAAATGATGGAGTTTTTTTCTTGTCACGTCAGCAACTAAAATATCTCCATTTGAAGTAATTTGAACGTCAGATATCCACCCAAACAAAATTTCCTCACTATCGTCAATTTCAAATAGAAGCTCAGCATCAATTAAAGGAGCAGATATGCTATCATATTTATCGTCATGTGAGGAACAAGAAGTTAAAATGAATAGTACTACTACAGTTACTAAAAAAGTTCTGAAAGTATTAACCATATCTATTGATAATTTGGAGTTCTTTAAGCTCTATAACGGGTTGGTGCTTCTGCTGCCGGGCGACCAATTAAAAGCTCAATTACAAAACTTAAACCGGTCAGCAGAAAGCACTTTGTTATGTTTTTTCATTTTTTAAAGGTAATCAATCTAAATGCTCACTTATTAATTGATCAATTTTTGATACCATCTCTTCGCCTCTTAAATCCCTTGCAATTATATTCCCATCTGGACCAATCAAATACATTCTTGGAATACCTGAAACATTGAATAACCTCGGCAGGTCACTTTCCCATCCTTCTTCAACAAAAACCTGATTCCACTCCATTTCTCTCTCTTCAATAAAGTTGATTAAAGTATTTTTATCCCTGTCCAATGAGATTCCGACAATTGAGAAATTTTCATTTTGGTAATTTTCATGTAAAGCTTTTAAGTGAGGTATTTCAGGTATACAAGGACCGCACCAGGTAGCCCAAAACTCGAGTAAAACAAATTGACCTTCAAAATCTGAAAGTGAAATTTTTTGGCCATCAATTGTTCGGGTGGTAAAATCAGGTGCTTTTTGACCTATGTTTAGCGACTCAAACTCATGAAGATAGCCAAGCCCTTGTTGTACGTGGAAATCAGTAGCATTAATTTCTACAAGCTGTCTAGCTAAATCAACAGTAAGTTCTTCATTTGGGTCCTCTTCACGTAATTCAGATCTGAGTAAAAATAAAACTGCTTCTGATTTACCCCTTGGTTCTGTAAGATTTTCAGATAAATACTCCATCAGTTCTTTGTGCTCTTCTGCAGAAAAGAGATTTCTAAATGTAAATATTATATATCCCCATATTTCTGAATCATAATCCAACAGCTTCAGAACTTCATCCACGTGATCAGAAGTCTTCGTGTTGCCCCACATCATAAAACTATTTCTGATTGCCTTTCGAGCTGTTGCAGTTTCTGGATTATTTTGAAAATACTCATAAAACTCTTTGGCATATATTAATTGTAAACTATCAGACATCTCCGCCTCTTGTATTTCCTGCCAAGCCTTATTCATATAATTTTCAAATGTTGTATCAACTTTTGATGAATAATCTTGTGAATAAACAATTGACTGTACTCCAAATCCAGATAAAACAACTATCAGTAATACTCTAAAAATGGTTTTCATCTTTCTTGAGTTTTGTTAGAGTTAGAAAACATAACGGCCCCGCGCGTAACCGGCGTGCAGACCAGCGTTGACTATTTAAAAATGTACTACAGAATTTGATGAATTAAAACCGGGCAGCCAACGGCGAGGCACGTCCGCGTTGACGCGCTTGTTAGGTGTATTCTTGGGTTTTCTCGATGTAAGAAGTAATGCCTTGATTTATATTTTTTATGGTTTCCTTGTTTACAAATGGATTAAGAATAACCGTTCGTAACCACTTACCATCGTTGTAGGTTGGTAATGAAAAGAAAATTTCGTGCTTATCGAGTAAATACTTTTGTAAATCTTTGTTCCACTCATCCCACCTTGAAGAACAAATCCATTTCGGCTGGCCACGAAAACAGATGATATTCATTTCTGGAGTACTGGCCAACTGGATACAGTTGATTGCTTTGAGTTTATTATGAAGAAAATTAGTCAGATGGTAACTTTCATCAATTAATTGCTGAAAACCTTTTCTGCCGATGTGTTGAAATGAAGCCCACAATTTTAGAATATCAGCGTGCCGTGTTCCTTGTAAGCTGATTTCACCAAAATTAATTAGATCTTCATCTTCTTCCATATATGGAGCACCAATCCTAAAATTTTCGACCAATTGATTTTGGTCTTTGAATAGAACCATTGCACATGTTTTAGCTACATAAAGCCATTTTTGGGGATTTAAGATAATTGAATCGGCACCTGATATTCCTGCAAGTTTATCTTTGTGTGAATTTGAAAAGACTAATGCTCCTCCATAAGCGGCATCAACGTGGTACCACAGGTTTTCTCGTTGTGAAATTTTTCCAATCTCCTCGAGCGGGTCAATATTTCCTGTGGTTGTTGTGCCTGCGGTAGCAATCACACAAAAAGGCGTCTTACCTTCATTTCTTGCCTGTTTTATTCCTGTCTCGAGTTCATCAATAATCATCTTAGACTCCGAATCGACCGAAACGGCTCGGACGGAATCTTGGCCTAAACCTAAAATCATCGCTGCTTTTTGGATGGACGTATGTGCTACTTCAGAGGCAAATATAACAGGCTTTTTTGTCAATTTCTGAATTCCTCCTTCTTTTGTATTGAGTTTCTCATTTCTTGCAACTGCCAATGCTTGCAGGTTTGCAAGACTACCACCACTACATAATACTCCTGAGGCATTTGGCCCGAGACTAAACATTTGGCATATCTTGTGGATGACTTGCTGCTCCAATCTGGAAAATGCGGGGGACATTTCTATACTAAGCATATTATTATTGACAGCTGACGTAGCAAAATCACCAATTATTGAAGCTGTGGTAGGCGGTGGGTCCATGTGCGGAATCCATCCAGGATGTGAAGGATTTATAGAACTTAAGAGCAAGATCTCCAGCTTATCAATTAATTTCTCATCTCCAATTGATTCTTCAGGAATAGTTTGGGTTGGAATATTAATTTCTTTAGGTAGGGAAGAACGAGTTTCTGAAGATGAAATAACAGAAATAATTCCGTGTAATGCTTTAGATACGAAATTTTCGATTGACTGCTTATTGGAACCTGATGGATTTATAAAAGCATTAACAGGTAATTCTTGTCGATTCATTTTAAGTTTAGATTTTATTTACAAATGACGTTAGAATACACCTAACGGTTTGGCAAATAAGCGGCGCGGAAATTAGGAATTAGTAAAATTCCATAAAGTAAATTTACAAGAAAAATGGAGGCCAGCTCTGTCCGGGTCCGCTTAATTTGCTTGTTATGTGGTTCCAATTTTAACTGATAAATTAGTTCTGGTTTGAGAATAAAATTCTATAAGAGATTCAATAATTTCACGAAAACTTTTGATATAGTTTGTATCGGTAAATTCCGGTTTAATTATTCTATGGTCTGCATCAATTCTATAATTTTTTACTTCCTCAATTATTTTGAGACCATTATTATTAGCATCTAATTTATTTACCAATTCAGAAAAGAGTTGCATGGTGCTAAAATCTCTACCAGATTTTATATGCTTTAGATCTGAATCAGTTAGTGAAAACTCTTTTTTCAAGATGTTTCTTAACACCTTCTTTTTCATTCCATCTGGTCCAATAATCTTGTATAGTTCACTATTACTGTCTGCAAAATGTTTTCTAGTATTATCGACTGGGAAAGTAAGATATGGGTTAGATAGACCGGTAAATAATTTTCCAAGATTAGCTTGAATTAGTAATCGATTAATTGAAGTCAAAACGTCAGCAAGTTCTCCAATTGGGTTTGAATAATCAGTTGGTATACCTTCAAAATATCTCAAGTAAAAAGGAAGGAAATCTTTATCGGGGAAAGAAAATGTTGGTTTAGTTATCTCATGTGAATGCCAATAACTTTGTTCTTTAATTGGCAAATAGGAAAGATCTTTTAGAAAAACTACTATTGCATAATTACCATCGGATAGAGTTCTTTTTCCGAAATTTATACTCGAAATATATTCGCTGTCATCTATATTTTCTGCATAAGTGCTATTACTACATAGGTATCCCCCAGAAGCGCTATCCTCAAGTTCATATTTTTCTTGTTGATCTTGATATCGCTTTAAAACTGAGATTGAAAAATAACATAGTTCAATTTGTGAATGCCCCAAGTAAAGCCGCTTTTCAAATTCGGGGTGATTTTCTTTAGCTAATTTTGAACTGTAATAATAATCAGATAGAACATTCTTAGAAGGGAAAAAAATAGTTGTTACTACCTTTTTTTGCTTCATCGAACCTGGTTTGTTAGGAGTAATGCTAACGCTCATTAGTTCAGCATCTTCATTTATACTACCTTTTCCATTATCCCTGAATTTTCTAAAAATATTTCGAACCTTTGCGTGATCAATTTTCAGTTTTTCCGCTACATCAATAGCACTAGTCCCCCCAAACCTGAGATTCCATCCCTCAATGCATTTTTCCATTATTGATGTTTCTATATCAATATTACTCATCAAGCCTACATTATTGATTTCATTTCATTAATCATATCATCTGGTGAATCCCATTCAATTAACTCAAGAATTTTAAAAGCGTTATTTTCATTAGATGGAAAAGTTATTCCTGTCTCATTTTGAAGCGTGGTTAGTAAGTTAGTAACACCAGCCCGAGGATTATTCTCTTCCCAATGCATGCTATGATTTCTACCTTCCCAAATAATTTCTGTTAAGTCGATAGTCGCAATATTTCTTGTATTAGGTAGATTGCCTTTCGGACCATATCGATATGATAAGATCTTTTTACCAAATTGAAGTATCGATCCTGCTATTGTGGCTAATGCTTCTTCTGTTGCTCCTATTCTAATCAAAGCCTTTCTAATATGATCTTGATCTTGTTCACCTAATTCCTCTCTTCTTTCATTAAGCCTTTTCATCCTTTCAATATATTGGGCATGATGGTAATTGGCAGCATATGACCATTGTCCTTCATGTATGAAAAAATCTCTTTCAATTTCAGCAACCCTATCTATTTTTTTTAGCTCTTCACGAATACCGTTTAATTCATTTGAATAATCAGAAATAGCACCAAAATTACTTTTGATGGCATAAGTATTTGATTCAATGAATATTATAGAGTCTTCTTTTGGATTAGGCATGGTATTTTATTTCTAAGGAACCGCATAACGACCCAGCGCATAACCTGCACGGGGATTACTGATTTAAATAAGGGTATAAAATTTTAAATTGGCAAAAGATTAAAACAACGGCGAGGCCGTGTCAGCCGTTAATGCGCTTGTTATGCAGCAAGTTGTGTTGGGTTATTTTTGAATTTACCAAAAGCTTTGAAATTAAAATCGCACACCAAGTAGCTATTAAAACCCAAGTTGCTAACTCGAAAGCCCGACTCCAAAATGGTCCTAAACTACCTGTTGGGATTACAGTTGAAATAAAGACTGTGATAACCAAGGGAAGTGATAAAATGAATGATGTAATTCCATTCTGTAATTTAGTTTGACCACTCAGGTTAAATTTTTCTTTCAATTTGATATAGATAAAAAAGAAAAAGGAATAAGGAACAATGCATAAAACAGCAATAAATCCACCAAAATAAAAAGCTCCAACAATTCTACTCTCACTAAACCTGATGATTTCTTCCAGTGATTCACCAAGTACTAATGGATGAATAAAAGTTAGAATCAAGATCCAACAAATTGCACCAATTAAGGCAGCTATGAACGCCCAAGAAATAGATATTCCAACAATTGACTTGTTTGATTTCATGATATTAGGCTTTGCTGCATAACGGCCTACCGCATAACCGGCGCAGGGATTATGATTTTTTAAAAGGCTACACATTTGAACAATCATAGGCAAGAAATTTAACAAAAGCCGCGACTGCGTCCGCCGTTAATGCGGTTGTTATGCAGTTAAAGTTTTGAGCTACTATCCAGATATCGTTCATAATTCATTCTTTTAGATAGATACTCTTTCAAATAATCTTTTGCTTCACTATAAAAAGGTTCGAAATTCGTGATGCTAAGTTTTCGATTTTTTTCAAAATACAATGTAATCATATCTACATATGACTTTTCAGCATCGTAAGTTTCTATAGTTCTTAATTCATTCAAATAGTAAATGTTAGACTTTTTACCCCTTTTCTCTTCAATATATTCATCATAAAAAGTCAATGAATTTTCTTTTTTTATTGAACTACGAAAGAAAAAAGCGATTAAAAAAGAGAGAAGAATTAAAGCGGGGGTGCCAATCAATAACTCATACCTATAGCTCCAATCACTTGTCCAGATTCGAATTAAAACAACAAGAGTAAGCGGGATAAGAATTAGACTGGCTTTTAAATAGTGGGAATTATATTCCTTAGTGCCGGTTGTATAAGAGAATGTCTTTGGACGATGAGATTTGATAGGTTTTGGAATTTGATCTCTTTTCAAAAATCGATAACCCGATTGAACTTTTACAACTTCAATATCTTCAGGTTTTTTCTTTTCTATTTCGGAGAGAATTTCTTCAAAACGCTCGGGGAATTTATCCCGATTTACATTTCGAAAACTTTGCAGCAATTGATGATATGAATAATTACTATAGTTTGGTCCCATCTAGATTTCTTAACTGCATAACATATAATTATACTCACCGGGGTGATTGTATAATTTATCCGCATAATAAATGAAATCAGGCTTTGGGGCAAGTTGATGTTGAAATATTTCTGATAAAAGGAAAAAGGGTCGGATAATCAGTTCCGATAAAAGGTCCGGATAAAATTTTTATGAGGTGTAAGGATTGTGTCATTTTTTGTTCTTACGAAGAAAAGACTATGAAAAAGAAAAAACTGATCCAACAGCTTAAGGAGGAAATACGGAGAAGAAATTATAGCTACAGTACCGAAAGGTCATACTCTTCATGGGTGATCCGGTATGTTCGCTTTCATAAAATGATTCACCCGTCTGAACTCAGCGAAAAACATGTTACCTCTTTTTTGAATCATCTGGCAAATGATCTGAATGTTGCAGCATCAACACAGAATCAGGCTCTTTCGGCTCTTGTATTTCTCTATGAATATATCTTAAAAAAACCGGTACAAAGTCTCGAAGACTTAAAAAGAGCCAAAAAACCAAAACATCTGCCGGTGGTACTCACAGAAAAGGAAGTGGAGTCGATCATTCAGAATCTTGGAGGCTTGAACAAACTGATGATCAGCCTTATTTACGGATCAGGCCTCCGCATTTCAGAAGCGCTGCGACTCCGGGTACTGGATATCGATTTTGATTACAAGCAAATTACAGTACGGGACGGCAAAGGATTAAAGGACAGGGTAACCATTTTGCCGGAAACGCTGATTTCAGACCTTCGTGTGCAAGTCAAAAAAGTTGCAAGACTTCATGAACAGGACCTTATGAAAGGCTATGGTAAAACCGTTCTTCCTAATGCACTTGCAAAAAAGTATCCGAAAGCCGCAGCACTGTTGAAATGGCAATATGTTTTCCCTTCGAAGCAGCGGAATAAAGATCCGCGCTCAGGAATTGTACATCGCTATCATATCTCGCCGCGTTATATCAGGAAGGAACTGCAGAAGGCTGTGGCCACATGCAACATTCAGAAACATGCCACACCCCACACGTTCAGGCACTCGTTTGCAACACATCTTTTGCAAAACGGCTACGATATCCGGACGGTTCAGGATCTGCTGGGACATAAATCCCTGAAAACAACCTCTGTCTACCTGCATGTTCTGAACAGGGGAGGACACGGCGTGAAAAGCCCGCTGGATCAGTTTTGAACTGAGTGCTATATCGAATCTCAGTTTGTTAAAACCCCGTCTTTCGGTCTGTCAGTCCGTATCGTAAATGGCATGGATTAGTTTCTCTTTCCAATAAAAATCCGGTGTTTGCACGCGAATTTTTTCTGAAATCCGCTGATCTATACTTCACCGATTTGTGGTTATAATCGCATCTGGTAACTATCTTAAACAGTTTGTTATTTACGCTGATTATTTTAAGCTTGATGTAATAGATAAAAAATATGTAACGAAGGGCTATCTTAAATGAAAAGCAGATGCAAGTAAAAAATCTTGGAGAATTCGGGCTTATTCAAAGAATATCAGGCAAATTTGAGTCTCCGGACCAGCAAGGTTTTATCGGTATAGGGGATGATTGTTCTGTGATTCCGAAAGATGATTTGGATTCTTACCTGGTAACGTGTGATACACTGGTTGAAAATATTCATTTTTTGATTTCTAATATTGAACCCCATGACCTGGGTTATAAATCACTTGCTGTAAACCTGAGTGATATTGCTGCCATGGGCGGTATCCCGGAATATGCATTCTTGTCGATGGCTCTTCCGGTTGAAACTGGTACCAGCTGGATTGATAAGTTCCTGGACGGATTACATGACCTTGCAATCCGCGAACATGTAGTTCTCGCCGGTGGGGATACGACAAAATCACCACGGAACATTGCCATTGCCATAACGGTAATCGGGATCATAAAAAAAGGTAATATAAAGAGACGGAATGGGGCAGAACCCGGCGATAAACTGTTTCTGACCGGATCTGCCGGGGATTCGGGCGGTGGCCTCCGGCTGCTGACTGAAGGGCATGAGAATGAAGCGGATCAATCTGCAACGGACTTAATCCAGGCGCATAATCGACCAACTGTTTACACAGTTGAAGGCGCATGGCTTGGAACACTGTCTGCCGTTCACGCAATGATTGATCTGTCTGACGGACTGGCTTCGGATGCCCGGCATATTGCAGAATTTTCCGGGGTTTCAATCCGTATCGATCTCGATAAGGTACCGGTTTCAGAAAGCCTTCTGATAAAAGCCGGTGAATATGGCTGGGATGTAACAGAACTTGCCGTTTCAGCAGGTGAAGATTATTCCCTTCTGTTTGCCGCAGATGCAAGTGAATCAGACCGGATTCAATCGGCTTATTTTGAAAAATTTGGTGAACATCTGACTTGTATCGGTGAGGTTCGTGTGGGTGAAGGTGTGGATTTTTACCGGAAAGGAAAAAAGGTTAAAAAACCTTATCACGGGTTTGACCATTTTAAAAAATAGAGTTTTGCAGCAGCTGAATGCAGATCTTAATAATTAAAAATTACTTCGTGAACCTTCAAAGTAATTAACTGCTGGTTTTACCACGAGGACACCAATCAACAAAGAGAGGTCGGGCTATATCTACCTAACGTTAAACTAAAATGAAAGGTGAATGGAAAAACCGTCACTATCCAATAGCTTTATCTATACGGTTTTTTAATGCAGCCACGAGGGGATGACCGCTTTCATCCGGGAGATCTTCAAGTACGATTTCAGAAATATTTTTTTGATCCGCCAGCCGGAACAGGTCATACAAGTTTTTGGCAAGTGCTGCAAAATCATGTTCGAATGAATAGTGAATCACATTTTTACCCGATGGAATTGCCGCTCCGGAGTGAGTGACATACATCACATGCTTGTCGCCCGGTTGCACAAAATCTGAAAGCCAGTGCACATTTGCTTTCGGTTTGTAATGAGAGTACTTGAGTCCGGGACTTTTGACCGGACCTCCTTGTTCAGTTTTGGAATAAACAACCGGGATTCCGCATGCATCCTGCAGTTCTTCAGGTTCAAGCTTGCCCGGCCTCAAAATGGTATAGGGCTCTGACGTTACATCCAGCACAGTTGATTCCAGCCCGATATCAGTTTCTCCGCCATCCAGTACCGGGAAATCATCTCCAAAGTCTTCGTGTACATGAGATGCACGGGTGGGACTCGGCCGGCCCGATTTGTTTGCGCTTGGTGCCACAATAGGACCTGTTTTTCTGATCAGTTTCAGTGCCAGCGGATGACCAGGTATTCGAACGGCAACGGTGTCAAGACCGCCTGTTACTACATCGGGAACTTCCGGTTTTTTCTTAACAATCAGGGTAAGGGGACCCGGCCAGAAATGTTCAGCCAAAGAGAGTGCAGGATCCGGTATATGATCCGCAAATTGCTGTAACTCTTCTGTTTCGGAAATATGCACAATCAGCGGGTTATCGGACGGGCGTCCTTTCAAATCAAATATCTTTTTTACCGCATCCTGGTTGAATGCCAGTGCTCCAAGACCGTAAACAGTTTCGGTGGGAAAGGCAGCCACTCCGCCATGAAGGATTATGTTTGCGATTTCATCGATCTTCAAGCAGTTACCTCACTCTCATTCTCTTTGGTCACTGCGTCCAGATGCTTCAGAAATTCAAGCGCAGTTTGCGGATCAGGTATATTCTGTATCACAATACGAACCGTCTCATCTTTTTGTACAACCTGGTATTTATCTTTTCGCTGTGATTCAATTTCGCCAAGCATTTTCTGGAAAAATCCGCTGTCATAAAAATCAGCACTCAGCTTACTGTTATTTTTTGGACAAACAAGCCACATTCTGTCTGCCCTGATAGTCACCTTTGTAAGAAGCAGTCGGGATGCAAAGAGTTTTATTTTTGTGGCGAGTATCAGGTTTTCTCCGCTCCTGGGAAGCGCACCAAACCTGTCTGTGATTTCATCCTGCCAGTCAGATATCTCCTCTGCTGTTTGAGCTCCCGCAAGTCTCCGGTAGAGATTCAGCCTCTCCACATTATCCTGAACGTAATTGTTGTCGAGATAGGCTTCGTAGTCAAATTCAATCTGAGTGTCTGGGTAATCGATCCGGGATGGTTCGGATTCAAATACGCCTTCAAACTCGGTCTCTTTCAGCTCCCGAACGGCATCGTCCAGGATTTTTGTGTAGAGTTCAAATCCTATTTCATTGATAAACCCGCTCTGTTCTGCGCCAAGAATATCACCGGCTCCGCGAATATCCAGGTCGCGCATGGCAATGTTGAATCCTGAACCGAGGTCAGAAAATTCCTCAAGTGCCATGAGCCGTTTTCGTGCCTCCGGCGAAAGCTGATGAACCGGCTGTGTGAGAAGATAACAGAATGCTTTCCGGTTCGACCGCCCCACGCGCCCGCGCAGCTGATGTAACTCCGACAGCCCGAAGTGATTGGCATTGTTGATAATCATCGTGTTTGCATTCGATATATCAATCCCGTTTTCAACAATATTGGTTGACACAAGAACATCAAACTTGTTCTGATAAAAGTCGCGGATAATCTTTTCCAGTTTGGAACCGGTCATCTGCCCGTGAGCAAAGCGAACTCTCACATCAGGCACCAGCTGGCGGATCAGATTGGCAACTTCCTCAATATTTTTGACACGATTGTGAATAAAGAAAACCTGCCCGCCCCGGGAGAGTTCCTGGATAACGGCATCGCGAATCAGTTCTTCATCAAAGGTGTGAATCTCAGTGTAGACCGGCTGGCGGTTGGCAGGAGGGGTGTTGATGATGCTTAAATCGCGCGCACCCATCAGTGAAAACTGCATGGTGCGGGGAATTGGAGTGGCGGTCATGGTAAGCACATCGATGGTAGCGCGGAATTTTTTCAGTTTCTCTTTTACCTTTACACCAAAACGCTGCTCTTCATCGATCACGATCAGCCCAAGCTCTTTAAACTTCACATCTTTAGACACCAGCCTGTGGGTGCCAATCACAATATCAACTTTACCGGCTTCAAGATCTTCAATAATCCTTTTTTGCTCAGCCGGTGAGCGGAATCTGGAGAGCGCTTCAATCTTCACAGGAAAGTCTTTCATTCGTGTTGTGAAGGTTTTCAGGTGTTGATCGGCAAGAATGGTGGTGGGGACCAAAACAGCAACCTGTTTCTGATCCATCACCGCCTTGAAAGCAGCGCGTATGGCCACTTCTGTTTTTCCAAAGCCGACATCACCGCATACCAGGCGGTCCATAGGGTTACCTGATTCCATATCCTCTTTCACTTTCGTGATGGCATTCATCTGGTCAGGCGTCTCTTCGAATTCGAAACGGGCTTCCATTTCGGTTTGCCAGGAATTATCCTCCGAAAACTCCCAGGCTTTCAGGGCTTTTCGCTTTGCGTAGAGCTGAATCAGCTCCCTGGCAATATCCTGTACTTTCTTACGGGTTTTGGCTTTTTTTCGTGCCCACTCGCCTGATCCCAGTTTCGTAATCCGCGGCGTTTTCCCCTCTTTGCCCGAATACTTTTGCAGCTTGTGCAGGCTGGATACATTCACATAGAGAATGGAATCATCTTTATACCTGAGTATGGCCGCTTCCTGGATGATATCACGTACTTTAATTTTTTTGAACCCGGCAAACGTCCCGATTCCGTAGTCGACATGAACCACATAATCCCCGACATTGAGCTCTTTCAGCTCTTTGAGTGAGATGCCGCCGGTAACCCGTTTTTGTCGTATTTTCGGCCTGTGATACCGGTTGAAAATCTGGTGGTCGGTTAATACTGCCAGTTCATTATCCAGGATGAAACCTTCATGCAGGCTTATCAGAGTTGTATTGTAGTGAAACTCATCGGTTGAATTTCCAAGAAGGTCATCAAACCGCTCTTTCTGATTGATGTTATCGCACAGAATAATCGTCTGAATACCTTCGCTGCTCTTTTCTGATATGAAACTGCGGAGCAGCTTAAAACTGCCGTTAAACGATGGATGCGGAGATGAATCAAGCGTGATGACATGATCGGCTTTTGATCCAGCAGCAAACGATCCGGTGCCCAGCTTCGGATAGTTTTCCAGAACCGATTGCCACTCCCCGGGTACCAAAAATTCACCGGAGGGTTCAGGCAGTTCAGAATCTTTTTTTCCGGAATAGATCTCTTCTGCTTTTTGAAAATAGTTCACAATATTTGACTGTATGAGATCGGGGTCTTTCAGAAAGAGCAGGCTGCTGTCCGGCAGGTAGGAAAACAGGCTCTCCTTTGTACCGTTTGTTCCGAATGTCGCATTTGGAACGAGGCGTGTTTCACTCAAAAATGCAACCGATCGCTGCGAATCGGGATCGAACTCCCGCAGGGAGTCAATTTCATCTCCGAAAAACTCAATACGTACAGGGTAACTGCCTGAAAACGGGAATACGTCAAAAATACCGCCGCGTATCGCAAAATCACCCGGTTCATCCACAAATTTTACGGAATTGTAACCCTGCTCAGTAAGATCTTTGCGAAGATCTGCCGGTGATAGTTCCTGTCCCTTTACAAGCGTAATAGAAGATTCGGTAAATGAGGATGACGAGATCAGTTTGTCAGCGATAGCATCAGATGACGTTACTATAACGCACCGGTCAGAGTTCTGAATTTTTTCAAGCACTTCTGAGCGCTGAACCAGCATAGAGAGATCCTGCAGCTTTTCGTCATCGTAGGGCTTTGTACGTGTGGGAGGGAACAGGTATACATTTTCAACTCCCATCTGTTCAAGATCAGACGCAACAGCTGCCGCGTTTTCAAATTCAGGTTCAATAATGGTTACAGAAGAAAAATTCTCCGTCAGTTTTGGAACTGAAAAATAGCGGGATGATCCTGTAAATCCCCTGAGATGAACACTCTCCCTCTTTTTTAGATGTTTTATCAAAGATCGTGTATCTAATCTTTGATAAAGTTTATCTGAAATGTATTGAATCATATTAAATTGTAAGACTGCTGTTGGTCATGCGGTCACTTAAAAATCCAAATAAGCAGAATAAAATTCCGGGAAAAAGATATCGGTGATAAATATCTTCAACGTCTGTATAGATAATTTCTTCTATTTCGGTTTTTTCCATCTCATTGATTTCGTCATAAATATCCCGGAAAGATTCTGTATCCGTAGCACGAAAATAGCGGCCGCCTGTAAGCTCGGCAATTTGCTGCAGCATCTCTTCGTCAATATCCACTGAAACATTGCGGTAACGGGTTCCGAAAATCGGGTCTTCGATAGGGTAGGGTGCCATACCGCGGGTTCCAATGCCAATGGTGTAAACCTTTATTCCCAGGCTCTGTGCAAGATCGGCAGCAGTTACGGGGTCTATTTCACCGGCGTTATTCATGCCGTCGGTGAGCAGAATCAATACCTTGCTTTCAGCTTCACTATCGCGCAGACGATTGATACCGGTTGCCATCCCCATTCCGATTGCAGTGCCATCCTGAACCATTCCCATTTGAATGGAATTCAGCATCTCTTTCACAAGTGTGTAATCGATTGTCGGAGGAACGACCGTAAAACTTTGCCGGGCAAATACAACAATTCCTATCCGGTCTGATATGCGATCATTGATAAATTCAGTTGCTACTTCTTTGGCTCCTTCCAGACGATTTGGTTTAATATCTTCGGCCTTCATGGAGGTGGAGATATCAATCGACATCACAATATCGATTCCTTCTGCTTTTTGTTCAACAGTTGTGTTAGTCAGTTGTGGACGTGCCAGGGAAACGGTAAGCAGTGAAAAACCGGCCCAGTAGAGCAGGGGTGCCAGCCAAACAAGGTGTACGCGCCAGTTACCCGGCAGCTTTCTCAGGTTTTCAACAGAAGAGAATGTAAGTTTGGCCCTGCGTCTTGAAAAGTACCGCCACAAATGGAACCCGATTAAAACGGGTAAAAGAGTAAAAAGCCAAAAATATTCGGGATTAGCCCACGTCATTCTGAACCGGTTCTTTATTCAAATTCTGATTGATTGCTTCAACACGCTCTTGTTCTGATTGCTCATGGTTCTTCCTGAGCTGATCAATCCGTACTGAGTCGAGTGAACGAGCGGTATTCAGAAAATCTTGCGCGAGGTCGAGCGCTTCCTTCGCCTGCTTTCCGCTTGGGGTAAATCGTGCGAATTTCACCATGTCCGCTTCATTCAGCACTTTTCTTGTTATGGTAATCATCTCTCTGTCAGCAGGATATTGCTGCATTGCTCTCAGTATCTCACGGGATGTCATTTCAAGAGCTTCTATTTCATATACCCGTTCAATATACTCACGAATTGCATCGCCTAATTCTATGTAAAAATGCTCAAATTCCTCTCTTGCAGATGGGAATTGACCGCTTCCCAGCTTAATGAGTTTCGACTCAAGTACCTGCAGGGGATTGGCAAAGGGAACCTGCTCTTCCGGGGTTCTTGGTTCAGGTTTTTTCTCCATTCGGGAAAGACGTTTGTAAATATACCAGCCGGCAACAAGCAGCAGAATGAGCCCGAGTAAATAGGGCCAGATGAGTGCTGCAAAATCAAATATGGGTTTCAGCGGCCTGAATTCTTCATCCCCTTCACTCAGTGTTGTTTTGAAGTAAAGCGGAACCGGGTTGGATGTGAGCAGGGTATCACCCTCCGCTCTGCCGATCAGGATTTCCTGTTCCGGAAGTGTGAAATCTGACGTCCCGAAATATTGCAGCCGGTAGACGAGGCTGTCACGCAGGGGAGCTGCCTGAAATCTTTCGCGCTTTAAAAATTCCAGGTTATCGCCGAACTCTTCTCCATCGGGAAATACAATAGATCCGTATTCACGATCCCGGTTTAAAACCAGGGTATAGGTAAAGGTATCTCCGACTTCAAGAGAATCAGCAGATACATACGTATGAAGATCCTGGCTTTGTACAGCCGGTATCCACGCAACTGTCAGAAAGAAAAATAAAAATGTTTGCTTTATAATAAACCGCATATCTGGATTCAATTGTCAGGATGTAAACGCATTGGAATCGTGTTATTGTATTGGAGGTAACAAATCCGAATGAATTTACAAGGCAGTGAAGTTATTAAAACTTATCCACAACTGTAACAGCGATTATCATAAAAAAAGTAAATCATATGGATGGCCATCGGCTTTATCCCGGAACCTCTTCCGGTTGAACACTGTTATAAAACATATAAACTGAAAGTTCAGTTTTAACATGAAGATAGCGTAGCCGGTGAAATTGATTAATTATGATTTTACAGCAGAATACTGTAATTTTTAAGATTATCAAATTGGATGTGACTATCTAACTAATTATTTAAATGCTAATCAGGTTTCAGTAAGAATGCAAAAAGTCTTATTTCAGGTACTACTCTGCCTATTAATTTTAGGTTGTAATCGCTCTTTTGATTTGGAAAAAATCCCGGTACAACTGATAACAATCGAAAACTTTAATGAAATCCCGCCTTTACCTGCCCTCGACAAACATGGATTTGAAATAGGCGAATATTCAATTGAAGAAAAAAGAATAAAGAGGAATGAAAATTTGCACCTGATTCTCAGCAAAAATGGTGTTTCGCCGGAGATGATCTATCAGATTCAGCGTGAAGCAGTTGGAGTGGTTGATTTAAGAAAAATGATACCCGGTCAAAAGTTCTACCTGTACAAACCGGGCGAAGCTGCTGCCGGTTTTGTTTGGTATCAAAACCCTGTTGACTTTGTTACTATGAAATGGACGGGTGAAAAGATAGAAATAAACAGAGACGCTGTAGAGCTGACAGCCAAAGAAAAATCCTTCTCCGGATCTATCAAAACCTCACTATATGATGCCATTAACGATGGGGGAGCATCAAGACTTCTCGGGCAGAGTATTGCTGATGTGTATGCCTGGGAGATCGATTTCTTTTCTCTTCGAAAAGGAGATTCGTTTAAAGTTATCTATGATGAGCTATATGCAGGAGATGAGCTTTACGGCGCAGGCAGGGTAAAAGCTGCTCAGTTTACTCATCGCGGAATTGAGTATAAAGCCTACTATTTTGAAAATGACGAAGTCTCCGGGTTTTATGATGAAAATGGAAATAGTATTGAAAAGGCTTTGTTGAAAGCACCGTTTAAATACAGCCAGAGGGTGAGTTCCGGTTTTTCACACAACAGGCTGCACCCGATTTTAAACCAGCGCAGACCGCATTATGGTGTAGATTATGCCGCCCGGCCGGGTACACCAATATTGGCAGTTGGAGACGGAACTGTTACAGAGGCACAATACAGGGGCGGAAATGGCAATATTGTGCAAATCAGGCACAACAGTACGTATAAAACTGCTTACCTGCATATGCAGCGTTTTGCAGATGGAATTAAGCCGGGTGTCCGGGTGAAACAGGGCCAGGTAATCGGGTATGTCGGGTCAAGTGGTCTTGCAACAGGACCCCATCTTTGTTACAGGCTCTATAAAAATAGTCAGCCGGTGAATTCATTGAATCTGCAGCTCCCGTCATCGGATGCACTTGAGGATATACACCTTGGTGAATTTATGAGAATGAAAGAGACAATGGATAAAAAACTTGAAGAGATCGATGCCGGCGACAAGCTTGCTTACTCGAATTAATCAGTATCGGTTTATACGTCTTCGGAAAAAATCGACAAGAGGGCGGATGTAGGATTGATTAGTATAGACCCTGATTGCATCAACCTTATTTCTCAAAAAATATTCATTTAACTCTTTTTTTTGTTTTAACCGGCGAGCTCTATAAGCATGACGCACCTTCTCGCTTGATGTATCCACAAGGATTTCTTCACCGGTTTCTGCATCCCTGAAGGGAACAATTCCCAGTTTTGGGAGATCATCTTCAAGCTCGTCATTGATGACAATATTTACGAGATCATGTTTCTTATTAGTCATCTTCAGCTGTTTATCGAAGCTGTTGTCCTGAAAGTCGGAGGCAAGTACTATAATCGCTTTGCGGTGCAGCAGCCTGTTCACATAGGAGAGGGCATTGCTGATGCTGGTATATGTGCCCTCGGGTTCAGCGGTAAGAAGCTCGCGAATGAGGCGCAAAACATGAACACGCCCTTTTTTGGGAGGAATTACTTTCTCAATTTTATCAGTAAAAAGAAGCATGCCCACTTTGTCGCCGTTTTTAATAGCACTAAAGGCCAGAACAGCACACATCTCAATGGCAAGTTCCATTTTTGTCTGCGATCGGCTGCCAAAAAGACCGCTGGGTGAAATATCTACACAAAGCATAAGGATCTGTTCACGCTC
>CAYVBJ010000052.1:2449-19406 GCA_964449075.1 uncultured Balneolaceae bacterium | reverse complement strand
ATGCTCCGGCCTGCAGATCCTGGGTAAATCCGCCGGTGCTTCCAAAAGGGAAACCGGGAGCTGACTGAAAAGTTTGCCCCACACTAAATGGTGGCGCATCTTTACCAACTCTTGCCCATGAGAATCTTAGTTTACCAAACGGGAGGATGTTGCTGTCGGCAAGACCAAGCGTTTCCGTAAATACATAGCTAAGACTTACCGAAGGGTAAAAGAAAGAGCGATTATCTTCAGGCAGAGTTGAAGACCAGTCATTTCTGGCTGTAACTGATAAAAAGTATGTGCCATCATATTCAATACGAGCATCAGTAAAAACACCGATCAATCTTCGAACGAAAGCTGTTTCTCCCGTAAAAATGTTGGTCGTATTAGCAAGTGACCTAAAGTCCGGTATATTCAATCCTTCACCGCGGGTATTAACCGTTTCGGAATCGATATCCGTGATTTGGTTACCGATTAAGACCGATCCACGCAGTTTCTCGGTTAATTCGTAGTTTGCCCTAAGAAAAGCATTTGAATTGATTTCCCTGTAATTGATGTTTTCCTGTATCAGAAACCCATTTACCTGTGTTCCTACATCCAGATTTGGCGGAACGAATCGTTCTCTTCTGTCACTGAAGTTATCTATACCAACCTGGTACTCTGCACTTAACCAGTCATTAATTTCATAATTAAAACCGGCAATACCAACAATTCGGTCTACATCATCTTCAAGTGTACTGTTTTCCGCAAAAAATCTTGGGTTGTCAATGATACCGGCAGTTGGGTTCTTCTGACTACCGTCCGGGTTCAGGAAATCATTCACATCATTCGAAGATGCCCAAAAACTAAGAGAACTCATTATGGATTTGTCACCACCGGTTGGACGTGTTCCCCCGGAATTGGAGTAGGTTAGTGATCCATTGATATTAAACCTGTTATTTACTCTTTGTGAACCCGACAGCTTAAACGTTGTTCTGTCCCAATCGGTATTTGGCACAATACCCTGATTGTTCACATTTGAGAATGAGGTGAAATATGTAGTGTTTTCATCTCCGCCGGAAACACTAAACGAATTGCTTACATTAGTTGCTGTTCTGAAAAATCCTTTAAAATTATTAAATACAGGACTTGAAGACTCAGAAACAGGAGGACCCAGCTGCCAGAACTGGAAACCAAATACAGTGAGAGGAAGAGCGCCATAACGGCCATTTTGAAACTGATCCTGAATTTCAGGTACTTTATTTACCTCGCTGAATCCCACAGAGGAATTTAGTGATACCTGGGGTTTGCCCGCACTTCCTTTTTTTGTGGTGATAATCACAGCACCATTAGCTGCACGCAGACCATAGAGAGCTGTCGCTGACGGGCCTTTCAGAATGGACAGGCTTTCAATATCATTTGGATTTATATCAGCAATTCTGTTTGTAAATGAAAACTGTTCTGAACTTCCGGGAGAATTGGATCCTTCACTCGGAAGTACATTGCCCGAATTAGTTTGGTTACTTACGGGTATTCCATCAATGACAAAGAGTGGCTGATTATCTGCACTCGGGCTTAGTGAATTTATGCCCCGAATGATGATGTCGACACCCGCACCTGCGGCACCACTCGTGTTCTGGATATTCACACCGGCAACCCGTCCCTGCAGTGAGCTTACAATGTTAGGTTCATTTGTTTCAGAAATATCAGAACCGGAAACCTCCTGGATTGAGTAGCCCAGCTGCTTACGCTCTTGCTCAATACCAAATGATGTTACAACAACATCATCAAGCAACTCAACTGAAGATTCCATTTCAACATTTATTACTGTTCTGCCTTCGATGGGCTCCCGTAACTCACGGTATCCAATAAATGAAAAAATAAGAGCTTCTGCATCATCCGGTACTTCAATTTCATATTCACCGATGCTATTGGTGGACGCCCCGATCGTTGTTCCTTCCACTACAACATTAACACCCGGCAGTGGTTCTCCGGTTTGAGCGTCCGTAACTCTTCCCTCTATGTCTATCTGCAGCATGTATGATTCCGAAGATGAAATTCCCGGCCTCTCTTTTAGCAAAATTTCTCTTTGAGACGTAATTACAGACTTATAGTTTGTACTGGCAAGTACTTTCTCAAGTGCATCAGCAACCCGAATCCGGTTTTCTTGTATTGAGACCTTACCACTGTTCTTCAGCAGATCCGGATCAAAAGCGATGCTTAGATTTGACTGATCTGCAATTATCAACAGAGCTTCACTAACTGTTTTATCTTTAAAATTTAGAGACATTTTATTATTCAGCTCGGGAATTTGAAAACTATAGTCTTCTACCGAATAATAAACAATCTCTTCTGATGCTTTACGTTCAGTTGACTGGCTATGAGCCTCAAACACAAATGTGATAGTCAGCAAAACGGCTAATATGCTTATTATGCCTGAATTAGTACCTATGTTTTTCATATAGAAACCTTCGGTTTATAGGTTGACGTTTTAACGTTAGAGTTAGAAATCCCTGTTAATCTCAAAAATCACAATTTACTTAACAGTGATTATATCATTATCAATTTCGTAACTGATTCCTGTTGTAGTACTGATAACATCCATCAAATCCCTGATAGACTTGGTTTTGAGATCAGCTGTTAATCTTTTATTGTTATATTCAGAATTCTCAATTTCCCAGTGAACTGTTATGTCGTACCAGCGTTCAATCCGTTTCATCACATCATGAATAGAGTGATTATTGAATACCAGCCGTCCATTCATCCAGCCATTATATAATCCAAAATCCTCAATTGTTTTCACAGTGAACTTTTTTGTCGGGATGGAGTAAGTTCCAACTTCACCCGCATTCAGGGTCAATTTTTCAGTTCCTGTTTTTTCCCTGCGAATTTCAACTCTGCCCTCACGAACAGACACCATAAATTCACTATTTTCTTCATATGAGTTAACGTCAAAAGAGGTGCCGAGAACTTCAATTTCAAGCCCATTTGATTTTATTACAAATGGGCGCTCCGGATCCGGTATAACTTCAAAATAAGCCTGCCCCGTCAACTCAACTACCCTTCTGTCAGTTGAAAAATTCTCCGGTTTAAATAATTTACTGTCGGCGTTTAAATAAACTTTTGTTCCTTCACTCAGCTGTACATTAGCCCTTTCTCCACGCTGAGTTACAATTTCCCTTATTACCGGTGCATTATCCGATTTTTTGCTGTCTGATGCAAATTGCAAAGTAAATAATGCAGAGAGTGCAGCAACCAAAATAACCGCTGCTACCTTTAAAAGACTAAATAACACGCTCTTCCGTCCGCTTATTTTTTGAATATGCCAGATTCTTTTATTATGTTTTTTTGTCTCTCTGTTCTGAATATGCTCCGAAATTCGCCACCAGTCTTTTTCAAGCTCTGAGTCCCGAAAAAGTGATTCTTTATCTTGTCTGTCTGTTGCTTCCCAAAGCTTTTCAATTGATGCGAGAACTTTTCTGTTTTTCGCATCTTTATTCAGCCAATTCTGCAGCCTTTGATGATCATCGTCACTCATCGAATCATCCAGATACTTTACAATTACTGTCCAGATTTTATCCTTCTTTTGCATTCTGAAAATATTAATGTTACCAATGTGACAGACAAAAAACGGTATACCCCCACGATTATCTGAACAGTATCAATTTTTTTGGACAGAATCTTACTCAAACTAAATCAAAACTTATCAGATTAGTTGATTTCTTAAAAATTTAAGCGCTTTCCCCATTTGGTTTTCAACTGTTTTTCGGGTTATTCCCATTACCTCTGCAATTTCCGAATATGACAGTCCATGTTTTCTGTATAGAATAAATACCGATTTTCTTTTCTCAGGCAGCTCTTCTACTAATTCCCATATTCTTTTTGACAGATCTTTTTCAGAAACAGGGTCCTGATGGCCAGAACGCAAAACGTGCATACTTTCAATCTTTTTTTCACAGAAACCCGGTTCAACGAACTGCACCTGCCTTCGCCTCTTCTCGAGGTGATTCAGAGACTGGTTTCTGACTGCCTGATACATGTAAGCTTTCAATGATTTATAAATTACAAGCTCTTTACGATTGTCCCATAATTTTATATATACATCCTGAACGATATCTCTTGATTGATCCGGCGAGTCAATAATTTTGCGTGCATAAAAACAGAGCGGGGCATAGTATTGATCAAACAACTCTTTAAAAGCGTCTTTATCACTCTGTTGAATCTTTTCAACAAGTGCGGCATCTTTTTCAGTTTGTGATCTTAGCCTTTTCACGTTACATCTTGTTTAATTTTCAGTTACTGAAAATAAATAAAGATGTCGGTAACATTTAAACTATTATTGAAAAGACTGTTTAACCAACTTCTTTGTCCGGGAAAAATTAGCTATTCAGATTCTCTGTTTCTCTTGGGTCCCAATAATGTTTGCTTATATTTACTGTGTACTCTTCTGTAAACTCAATACCCTCCTGTAATAACCGTTCCCTCATTGTATCATCCGGAAAATAAGACCGCCCGGTTAACTGACCCAGTCTGTTTACAACTCTGTGAGCAGGTAACAAATGTGCCTCTTCAGAATGGATCAGGTTATTGAGTGCGTATCCAACCATCCGTGCCCCGGATTTTATACCCAGAACATTAGCAATAGCACCATATGTGGTAACACGTCCTTCAGGTATCAGTTTTACAATAGAATATACCCGGTCATAATAATCACTTCTCTTTTTGCCTTTGCTCATTTCTGAATAAATTTTTTAAAGATTCATTTCTTTCAGAATCTATATCTTTTTCATTTTCAAGCATTGATGTCAAATAGAGGCCGGCAGATGTGTAGAGCTCTTTAACATTCTTTTCAGGTACAAGTAAATTCAAATGATCTTTTACTGTAATCAGATCACCTCTCCGGACAGGCCCGCTTAAAGCATTCATTGGCCCGCCTGTAAAAATATTCTGCATTGTTTGCTCAATAAGTGGTCTCAGCTTTAACATAGGTTCATCAATACCTGCATTCAGGGCAATGTTTTCAGCTGCATGCATCACGGCAACAAGATAGTTCGATGCAAAGACGGCTGCAGTATGCAGTGATCTTTTTTGCTCTCTTGATAAGAAAACCGGTCTGGCACCAAGTAACTCTGCAAATTTTTTTAATACCTGCGTTGCCTCTTCTTCGCCTTCAATTGAGATAAAAATATCCTGGAACCTGTCTCCACCGGTTGTTAATGAAAAAGTTTGAAGCGGATGAAAGGCGGCTACAGAAGCACCGGTGGATGCAAGAGGTTTTAAAACATCTGAAGTAATTGCTCCTGAACAATGAGTAAAAATTACTCTATCGGGAAAAGATATATCCTTCGTATATTCAGCAATTTTTGTAACAACGCCTTTAATCGAATCGTCAGGAACAGCAATAAATATTATTGAGTCAGTATCAATTGGAAGTTCTTTAATGGTATTAAATACAGAAATATTACGTTCACTGAAATATGCTGCCTTTTTTTTATTAGTTGTTACGACTGATTTTAGCGAAACAGAATTTTGCAGACAAGCTTCTGCAAGTGTATTACCTACTGCACCAAGGCCAATAATCGTAACAGTGCTGTCAGACATTAAGTGAATATTGCATGTTTTTGCATTTCCGCATATGCAACAAGATAATCGTTATCCACTTCAGATTCGAATTCCAGGCGTAATCCCCAGGCATTTGCAACAATCAGTCCGGCTATAAAAGAGCCGATACCTTCTGTTTTGACCTTGTCACTGTTTAGGTAATTCATCATTGCCGATTGATTACCTTTTTGGATCATTTGCCAGATTTTCTCATAATCATGTTTATCTTTTGCAAACAGGTCACAGCAAATAACAATAAGTGCGTTTTTAGAAGCGAGAATTTCTTCAAGTGCATGTGCCAGCTCTTTTACAATGAAGGAACCTTCATCTGTGATTTGAATACTTAATGCAGTAAAATCATGTAGTACACATTGCAAAATTTTTAACTGGTCAAAAAGGCTTAGATCGTCTTTAAAGGCTTCATCATCTATGAAAAAATCATCATCTTCATCACAAAAGTCATTCCTCAGTTTGTCATTTACCTGAACTTCACCAAGTGACGTGGTAAATATTTTATGCGAAGACATTGGAATTTTTTTGTCGCCCCTTCCAGGTGTTGACTCAACTATAACCACAGTGTCAAAATCATTCTTCCCTATTCTGCTATATACCGCAGCCACCTCTTCCAAATTCATTTTGTTGATATCCGTAGGAGAAAAAACAATTCTGACAGTTTCTGAATGTTTTTCTCTGAAACTTTTAGCTCTTTCAATTTCTTTGGTTATGCGCTCTCTGCTAAGCATTTTCTTATTCATTTCGTCTTTCGTATGATATTTAGTTAATATTGTCCGTAAGCTACCGAAATCCAGTGATCTGACTCCTTAAAACTACAAACTTTTACGCTTTTACCATTAAAAAATGTTGACAAAAACAGATTATTCTCAAGTTTTTCTGTTTTTAAACTTTTCATCGGGGTCCTGAGTCCTGTTCCACACCATTTTAATGCTGATTCTTTAATTGTCCAAATACGTAAAAGGCTATTTTCTTCATAAAGTTTGTTAGGTTCATCCGGATGTCTCATCCTGTTAAACAAGCCTGCATAAACACTTCGTTCACTGTTTTCTATATCTACCGCCACAGGATATTCTTCAGATAAAACTCCTGCAATCAGTGATTTAGTATGACTCAAACCAAGGTAAAATTCTTTGCCATTCTTTTGTACAGCCGTTGGTTTTTGCCCCGGTTTTCTTTGAATATCCAGTTTCTCAAATCCAAAACATTCATTAGCCATTTTATCCAGTAATTTCCGGCCATGTTCTTTTTCATACGCCCTGTAGTCACTTCTACCCTTGCGGGTAAAAGACAACACCTCGGTATACAGATGAATATCACCTGGTAAACAATCCGGATATTTCAACTTCAAGATTATATCCCGCTTTATTTGTTACAAATTTGGAACGATATAACTAAATGATAATGAATTTCCGGTATACTTTTTTGAGCTGAAAACTGAAATCGGTTTGTGATAAAGTCACAAAGATACAGATTTTATAGAATTCCTATTTCCATACAAAATCACTATTTTGACAGGATATAATTTAAACCCCAAAACAATTTATGAGTACAGAAATAAGCCTGAGTGAGCAACAGGAAGTTAGAAGACAAAAGTTAGAACAGCTGCACGAGAGCGGTATCAATCCCTATCCATACAAGTTTGATGTTACGCATACTTCTGCCGTAATCCGGGAAAATGAAGATTTAATAACTTCATCAGAAAATCAGGATGAAGCTGAAAGAGTTTCTGTAGCCGGCAGAATAATGACACGCCGTATTATGGGGAAAGCTTCCTTTTTCAATCTTCAGGATACAAGCGGAACAATTCAAATTTATATACGCAGGGATGATGTTGGTGTTGAAAACTACAATACCATTTTTAAAAAAATGGTGGATATTGGAGACATTGTGGGTATAAGAGGGTTTGTCTTTAAAACCCGTACCGGTGAAACTACAGTACATGCTGAACATTTTGAACTTCTTTCAAAAACTATACGCCCCATACCTGTACCAAAGGAGGTTGAAAATGAAGAGGGAGAAACTGTTGTATTTGATGCCTTTTCAGATAAAGAACTTAGATACAGGCAGCGATATGTTGATCTTTTAATAAATCCTGAAGTGAGAAATGTATTCAGAAAGCGTACCCAAATGGTTCAGCTTATTCGGGATTTTATTAATAACCATGGTTATCTTGAAGTTGAAACCCCTGTTCTACAGCCGGTATACGGCGGAGCATCCGCAAAACCTTTCGTAACTCATCACAACGCACTTGATATTGATCTCTATTTGAGAATTGCGAATGAACTTTATTTAAAAAGACTTATTGTCGGGGGCTTTGATGGTGTATATGAATTCTCGAAAGACTTTCGTAATGAAGGTCTCTCCCGGTTTCATAATCCCGAGTTTACCCAGGTTGAACTGTATGTGGCCTATAAAGATTACAATTGGATGATGGATTTTACGGAAAGTATGATTGAGGATGTAACTCTGAAATTACATGGCAATACATCCATAACCGTTGGTGATCATGAAATTGACTTCAAAAAACCATGGCCGAGGATGCCTATGTACGAGGCTATAAAAAACGAAACCGGCCATGACTTATCTGGAAAAAATGAAGCGGAAATCAGAGCAATTGCCAAAGAACTGCATATTGATACGGAACCTGGTATGGGTAAGGGAAAATTAATTGACGAGATTTTCGGTGAGTATGTTGAACCAAAACTGATACAGCCAACCTTTATTATTGATTACCCGATTGAGATGAGTCCGCTTGCCAAAAAACACAGAACCAAAGAGGGTATTGTAGAGCGGTTTGAAGTTATTTGCAACGGAAAAGAAATTGCAAATGCTTTTTCCGAGCTGAATGACCCTATTGAACAGCGCAAACGGTTTGAAGAGCAGCTTTTACTTCGAAGTGAGGGTGATGAAGAAGCAATGGCTTTAGATGAGGATTTTCTTCGGGCGCTTGAATACGGTATGCCGCCAACCGCAGGTCTCGGGGTTGGAATCGACCGCCTTGCCATGATAATGACTAATTCAGATTCCATTCGGGACGTACTTTTTTTCCCACAGATGAAACCGGAATAGATGAAATTTGAATGGTATCTTGCTTTACGATATTTCCGGGGAAAACGACAGGAATCACGTTTTCTATCGTTTATTAAAATTATGGCGATAGGCGGCGTAGCTGTCGGTGCCGCCGGCCTGCTGATTGCTCTCTCTATTGTACATGGCTTTAAATCCACCATCAACAATAAAATTCTTGGGTTTGCGCCGCATGTAACAGTTTTCTCTTATGCCGGGGATCCTCTTTTCAGGGCTGATACTCTTCAGACTTTTGTCATGAATATCGACGACGTTGAGGAAGCTCAGCCTGTGGTTTTAGGCCAAGTTATGATCCAGTCAGAACGTGACGTAAGCGGAACTATGCTAAAAGGTGTAGAGACGGGAAAAAGCCTCACCGACATTCATACCTATGTTACTCTTGGCGAATATAGTTTCAGGAAAAATGAAGACGGATTGCCCGGTATTATTCTGGGCAGTGAACTTGCCCGTACAATCGGAGCAGAAGTTGGGTCGAAAGTAACCGTATATACGATTGAAGGGCTCCCCTCTCCTCTTAATTCACCTGAAATCAAGCAGTTTTATACATCTGCTATCTACCAAACAGGAATTGACAGATTCGATGATAATTTTGCCCTTACGGATATCCAGTCAACCCGTGAACTGTTCCGGATCGGCCGCTTGCAATCTACTGCTTTAGAAATTATGGCAAGCAGCCAGGAATCCATTGAACCGGTTTACAGTGAAATAAGAGACCGTACTGAATTCCCCTACGTAACTGAGAATATATACCAGAGATATCGAAATATATTTGCCTGGGTAGATCTACAGGAGGAAACCATCCCCTTCGTGATTAGCGTGATGGTGATTGTGGCAGCGTTCAACTTAATCGGCGCTATCTTAATGATGGTACTCGAACGTATACGCGACATCGGCATCCTGAAAACCATAGGGGCCAAAAACAGATCCATTCGAAAGATTTTCTTAATAGAAGGCCTTTTCGTTGCAACAATAGGCCTGATCGCCGGAATTGGCCTATCTTTGTTGTTTAATTGGCTGCAGGGAAGCTACCAGATTATTCCTTTAGCTGAAGAGAACTACTATATGAGTTATGCACCCGTTGAACCTCACATGCTCGACTTTGTAATCGTAATTGCAGTCACCTATTTTCTCTGCACGCTTGCATCATGGCTGCCGGCCCGAACAGCGGCAAAAACCGATCCTGTCCAGGTTCTCTCCTTTTCAAAATAAATTCAGACTTTAAGTGTAGGAATGAGATACCAGTAAAAATGTGAATTTACGCTCAATTTATTCTGATTCTCATCAAATACTCAGTCCGTCAATAGCTTTGATGGATTGTTCTAAATCATCATCATCTACCTGAAAATGAAAGGTTGCCCGTATTGTTTTCGGCCCGAAGGGAACCATCAAAACACCCTTTTCAGCAAGCTGATTAAGTACGGTTTCTGCGGTTTCATGCTCTACATCAAATATGACAATATTGGATTCAACACTTTTCGTATCAATTACCAGGCCTTTTTTTTCTGAAACTGCCGCTGCAAGTTTTTTTGCCCTTTTATGATCATCGCTAAGAAGTGGCCAGTGGGTCTCAACTGCGTAGTCGGCAGCAGCTGCAAGCAAACCAACCTGCCGCATTCCCCCACCCAGCATTTTCCGGAATCGCCTGGCTTTTTTTATTTTTTCAGCTGAGGACAGCATCATGGATCCCACCGGTGCTCCCAGGCCTTTTGAAAAACAGATGGAAATAGTATCAGCAACTGTGCCGTAAAAACCTGGTTTTGTTCCGGTCACAGTCATTGCATTCCATATCCTTGCGCCGTCAAGATGTACATGCATACCGTGTTTATCTGCCAGGTCACTGATTGAAATAAGTTCCGGTTCAGAATAGCATGCGCCTCCTCCTTTGTTTGTCGTATTCTCAACTGCTATTACCTTTGTATAAGGATCCCAGTCATTTTTGGGCCTGATTGCAGATTTTATTAACGTGGTTGTAATCTTACCCCGTTCACCTTTCAGCGGTCGAAGCTGAACAGAAGATAAATGAGCTGCTGCAGCTGTTTCATAATTAAAAACATGCCCCAGTTCGTCAATGATAACTTCATCACCTGGTTCCGTCAATACTTTGATACAGAGCTGATTGCTCATAGTTCCGCTTGGGACAAAAAGACCAGCTTCCATTCCGAAAAGCTTGCTCATTTTTTCCTCAAACCGGTTTACTTCAGGGTCTTCACCAAATACATCATCTCCGGTTTCAGCCCTGGCCATTGCATCAAGCATACCCTTGGTTGGACGGGTTACCGTATCACTTCGTAAATCTATCATATCTGTCATTGAGTTAACTTTTGTAAAAACCTTCTCCGGTTTTATCGCCCAGTTTGCCGGCATCAACCATTTTTACCAAAAGCGGACATGGACGATATTTGGGATCTTTGAATCCATCATAAAGCACTGTCAGGATATCAAGGCAAACATCAAGACCGATAAAATCAGCAAGCCGAAGCGGTCCCATCGGATGAGCCATACCCAGTTTCATAACGTCATCCACATCTTCAGGTTCCGCCACACCTTCATATACACAAAATATTGCTTCATTAATCATCGGCATCAGTACACGATTCGACACAAAACCGGGAGAATCATGAACGGGAACAGGAACCTTGCCCAGTTTCTCAGCCAGATCTTTTACAATTTCATATACTTCATCGGAGGTCTCAAGGCCTTTTACAATCTCAACCAGTTTCATGACAGGTACCGGATTAAAAAAATGCATTCCAATAAAATTTGCGGGTTTTGAAGTAACGGCTGCAAGCTTTGTTATGGATATTGATGATGTATTGGAAGCCAGAATTTTATCGGCCGGAGCATGTTTATCTATTGTTTCAAAAACCTCTTTTTTTATCATAAAACTTTCAGGAACGGCCTCCACTACCAGTTGGGCTTCCGACACCGCTTCTTCAATACTTAAAGATGTCCCAATCCGTTTCATTGTATCAGACATCTCAGTTTCAGTAATTTTCTCTTTTTTTACCATTCGCTGCAGGTTTTTTTCGATTGTTGCAACCGCCCGGTCAGCCAATTCTTCTGTCGTTTCAGCTATCTGAATTGAAAAACCACTTTGTGCAAACACATGAGCTATTCCGTTTCCCATGGTACCACCACCAATTATTGCCACTTTTTTTATATCATTCATGATAAACTACCTTATTTTATGCTATTCTGATTTCAGATTTGAGAGTATCTAATTAGTCTGTTTTTTTCAACCTTGGAACACTTTTTTATTTAAATTGTAAAATAGATGAACACATTTGTAAAGTTACTTGTTTTTTTACTGATTTTTGTAACAGGATTTGCCGGATTGGCTATTTACTGGACTTTTTACAAACCATTACCTGATTATTCAGCATCAATGCGCATCGATGCGATCAACAAGCCGGTAGACATTCACTGGGACACCTTTGGGGTTCCCCATATATATGCAGAAAACGAGAGGGATCTCTTTTTTGCTGTCGGGTATGTGCATGCACAAGACAGATTATGGCAAATGACTCTCTCACAAATTGCAGCCGAAGGCCGTTTTTCAGAATTCCTCGGAGAGGAACTGATCGATTTTGATATCTTTCAAAGAACAATCGGTTTCATGGATCTTGGAAAAAAAATTATAGATTCATCGCCTGATTCAATCAATAACATATTGCAATGGTATTCTGACGGCGTAAATTTCTACGCTGAAAAAAACAAAGGTAACCTTCCCATTGAATTTACACTCACAGATATTGATCCGATTGAGTGGACTCCGGTTCATTCTTATGCAGTTTCCAGGATGATGGCATGGGAATTAAACGTGAGCTGGTGGAGCGAAATCACGTACGGCTATCTTAATTCCCGTTTAACTCCTAACCAAATGAGAGAGCTCTTTCCTGTCTATGATGATCAGCTTCCAACAACTATGAATGAGCGGGAGTCTCGAAGATTTTCGGAGACATTAATTCCGCTGCTCGATCTGGAATTTAAAAACAGATCAGTAATGCAGCGAAAAGGTACATCCGTGGGAAGTAATGCATGGGTGGTGGATAGCACAAGAACGAATACTGGATTCCCTCTGCTTGCCGGCGACCCTCACCTCGGACTTGACATGCCCGGCAAATGGTATGAGATTCATTTGTCGCTTAATGGTAAAAACCTATCCGGTGCCACTGTCGCAGGTGCGCCGGTAGTTATCATCGGACAAAATGATCATCACGCCTGGTCGCTTACAAACATTATGGCTGATGATACAGATTTTTACCTGGAAGCGATAAATCCTGAAAATCCTGACCAATATGTATCTGACAGTACCTCAGCAGATGTTTCTTTTAAAGATTTTGCGTACCGCGATGAGATAATCAAAATCAAAGACGGAGATGACAGGCTTACCCGAATAAGGTCAACCGGGCACGGACCTGTAATCAGTGATATTTACCCGAATCAGGATCTCGTAAATGATAAAGTAATTGCCATGCAGTGGACCGGTCATGAGATCAGCAATGAATTGCTTGCACTTTACAATTTAAACTGGAGCACTTCTTTTGACTCAGCACGTGAGGCTATGAAAAACTTCAAGGTGCCTGGACAGAATTTTATGTATGCTGACACATCAGGTAATATAGCGATGTTAAGTGCGGCAGGATTGCCCATCCGCGACTTCAATCCAATTCTATTCAGAAACGGCTGGGATCCGGCATACGACTGGAAAGGCTGGATTCCGGCGGATGATTTGCCCCATGTGATAAATCCGCCCAGCGGATGGATCGCCAATGCGAATAACAAGCTTCATACTGACACTTATCCATACTACCTGGCTACTTTCTGGGAACCCCCGTCACGAATTCAGCGAATTACTGATCTGATTCTGCAAAAAAATAAGGTTGATGCTGATTACTTTAAAACAATGCAAAACGATATCTACTCGGAACATGCAAAAACTATTACAGAATTGATATTACCTGTTCTGCGTTCAGCTCCTGAATCGTACGACTTCAGCAAAGTTTTCCCATACTTGGAAAACTGGAATTATCGATATGAAAGAACCTCTACGGCATCTTCAATACTGGACGTATTTTTTCTTCATCTTACCCGAAATACACTTGAAGATGAACTCGGTGAAAAAGCATTTGAGAATTTTATAAGACTTGAAAGTATGCCTGTAAGAATTATGAGCAGATTATTAAGTGACGGAAGCAGCTTCTTCGACAATACTCATCTTGAATCAACACAAACAAGAGAGCAGGTCATACAGGAAAGCATGCAGCAAACTGTTCAGTGGCTTACAGAAAACTATGGAAATGATGCGTTTCAGTGGAGATGGGAAAATCTGCATACTATTCATTTCAGACCACCGCTGTTTGCACAGGCTGCAGATGACTCTGCTTCACCGAAGGCATTGAAGTTGATTGTGAATAATCTATTGAGTAAAGGTCCGTTTTCTACCGAGGGACACGGTATGACAATCAATAATGGCCAATACGACTGGATTTCGCCATACGAACAAGTACTCGGCCCTTCGATACGCCGTGTTGTTGAACTGGATCAGATGAACAGAACTTTTTCAGTTTTACCAACAGGACAGTCTGGTAATCCTCTATCTGATCATTTTGGTGATCAAACGGAGATGTGGACGCAAGGGAATTACCGTTTCTTTTACCAGGACAGTACCTTGTTTGACGAGGTGAGTCTGCAAACATTGAATATGTTGCCTGATTGAAAAATCCTTAAATGAATTCTCCAAAGTTTACTTGATCGGCAGGATTCTTATTTTTAAACGAATATATAAATCTTCAGAAAAACACACAGTTTAACAGCATCAATCTTATTACTCTATTTTTACCAGAATGACAACAAACTTAAACATCTTTCTTTTTTTTCCTGTTCTATTAATTCTGCTTCTATTTAACTCATGCAGCAGTTCTGAATCTTTTTACATTTCGGATGACGAGCTTCAGGATTTGGATAAACCCACTCCTGAAGTAATAGAATCAGCTGTTTCTGACTCCATCATCAATCAAAATCTGATTACAGATATAGATTCCCTGATGTCATCAATGACACTCCGTGAAAAAATCGGGCAGCTTTTTGCAGTCCCTGTATACGGCAATTTTCAAAATGAACGTGCGATGGGGCGTCAGAGGCTGAAACGCTTAATTGTTGAAAACAATATTGGCGGTGTCATTTTTATGAGTGGCAATATATATGACCAGGTGATACTAACAAATAAGCTGCAAAGAATCTCTAAAATTCCTCTTTGGGTTACTCAAGATATGGAATTCGGGGCTGCTATGAGGGTTTCCGGTACCACGCGCTTTACACCTGCCATGGGTATAGCGGCTACGGGTAAAAGAACGAATGCTTATCTGAAGGGAAAAATAACGGCAAGAGAAGCAAATGCACTGGGAGTACATCAAATATTCGCACCTGTTCTGGACGTAAACAATAACCCTGAAAATCCTGTAATTAATGTTCGTTCGTTCTCGGCCAATCCGAATGTTGTAGGCGAATTCGGCCAATATTTTATAGATGGCGTTCAAAGTGAAGGGATCCTGGCAACTGCCAAGCATTTTCCCGGGCACGGCGATACCGATACGGATTCCCATCTCGCACTCCCAACCATTGATCATAAATACGAAAGAATTGAATCCCTTGAACTGGTACCCTTCCGTGTTACAATCGATAACGGTCTAACGAGTGTGATGAGTGCTCATATAGCATACCCGAAAATCAGTTCGGAAGTAGGTTTACCGGGCACCCTGGATGAATCCATATTAAACCGGATTCTGGTTGACTCACTTGGTTTTAAAGGCCTGATAGTTACAGACGGCCTCGATATGAAAGGTATCACAAGCAGTTTCTCGCCGGGCGATGCTGTGGTACGTGCTTTAAAGGCCGGGGCAGATTTAATGTTGATGAGCACGGATCCTGCCATCGCCATTCATGAAACCGAAAATGCCGTTCTAAGCGGTGAATTGGATAAAAAAAGAATTGATCGTTCAGTGAGAAAAATGCTGGAATTAAAAAAGGTAAACAAACTATTTGAATCTCCCCTGACTGATATAAACAAACTCAGTTACTCGATAAATCTTCCTGAATACCGTGCTATTGCCGATCGAATTGCCCGTGAATCTGTAACTCTCGTGAAAAACGATAACGAGATTTTACCGATCAGAGAAATTGATTACCCTTCAATTACTGTCATTGCGGTATCGGATGATGAATCAGGCTCAACCGGTCAGAACCTTGCACGCGAAATGAGAAAATACCACTCAAACATATCATTTCATGTTCTGGACAAACGCACCGGAAGTGAAGAAATAACAAAGATGATTGACTCTGCACAATCGGCAAGTTTAGTTGTGATTGGATCTTTTATCAGGGTTAGGACAGGCCAATCCGTACAGCTGCCAGAAGAACATCAGGCAATATTGAGGCAAATTGTTACACAGGATAATCCCTCGTCGCTGGTAGCTTTTGGCAATCCCTATATCGTTAAGGATTTAGAAGAGACAGATGTACAGGTTATGGCCTGGTCAGGAAGTGGTTACCAAATAAGGAATACAGTTCCTTCACTTTTCGGAGCTTCAGAAATTACCGGAAAATTACCGATATCGATACCCGAAATACACGATTTTGGCCATGGAATTCATATGGAGCAGACCGCACTGCGCTTTGATATCCCTGAAAGCGCGGGCATGAGCACAGATTCACTTCTGAAGATAGACCAATTAATGCAACATGCTATTCAGGACTCCGTATTTCCCGGAGGAGTTGTGGCGGCTGTCAAAAATGGCAGCCTGGTCTGGAACCAGGGATACGGATACCACGACTATACGAGGACAGAAAAAGTAAAAGATTCGGATGTATATGATCTTGCATCCCTGACAAAAGTTTTATCTACAACTCTTTCAATCATGAAACTGGTTGATGAAAAAAAAGTTCAGTTAAATGACAAGGTATCAAAGTACATTCCTGAATTTGAAAATGGTGACAAACGCAAAATTACTGTTGAACAACTTTTGCTTCATGTATCCGGCTTACCTGCATTTCAGATATATGTTGATGAACTCCGCACCAGGGATGAAATACTTGAAGCAGTAAAAAACGAACCTCTCGAATACAGGCCAGGCACAAAATATGTTTACAGTGATCTTGGGTTTATACTGCTTGCAGAGATTGTTGAGGTTGTCAGCGGAACTCGCATTGACCGGTTTGTAAGAAATAATTTTTATATACCTATGGGTTTAAACAGTACTCATTTTAATCCGTACAGTGTTGGCCGATGGATATCTGA
>CAYVBJ010000052.1:0-2349 GCA_964449075.1 uncultured Balneolaceae bacterium | reverse complement strand
GTTATTTATAAATAAAGGACTTTATGCAGGCCGAAGGTATTTATCCGAAGAAACAATTGAGCAATTTACGTCAAAACAGTCAAAAATAAATAACAGAGGATTTGGTTTTGACAGAAAGAGTGAGGGGTTCAGCACCTCCGGAACGTTTACATCCATGAATACATTTGGCCATTTAGGATTCACCGGTACCAGCCTGTGGATAGATCCGGACCAGGATTTGGCTATTATTTTATTAACAAACCGTACGTTCCCAAATCGAAGCTATGGCAGTACAATAAGTAAAATAAGAAACGAAATAGCAAATATTATCTCAAAATCAATCACACACTAATGGACTGGAATCATCTCTTGGTAAACAGTTCTGTACCGCATTCAGATAAACCAACTGCCGCAGTGGTTAGAGGCGAAAACGGATTATATTACCCCGGAGTTGGCATCGAAAATATTTCTCACCCCCTCACTATCACGGCAGTTCAGGCAGCAATTTTCAGTTGTCTCGCTGATGGCACTCAACCTGATGTGCTTTTTATTCACGATGAAACAGATGAACCGCTTTTATCCTTTTGGGTAAATGAATTTGAACTGAAAATAGCCTCAGAGGATGTTCCCGAATCAGCATCATTTTATGATCCTGTTTTACAAAAAGATACCAGTGTTGAATCAAAACTTAAGGAGCTGACATCTTTCTCAGTAATTCCCAATTCAGATTTTCCTGTAACTGCACTCATAGAACTTGATAAAGGGTATATACCCGGCGTGAACATTGAATGCAGTGCCTGGAATCTAGGGTTGTGCGCAGAACGTGTAGCTATGTTAAGAGCAATTACTGCCGGTTACAGAGATTATAAGTCTATTGCAGTTTTTGCCCCAAAATCAGATTTTATCAGTCCGTGCGGTGCATGCAGGCAGGTACTCTCCGAGTGGATGGATCTTCAGGATGCTCATCTATACCATGGCGATGGTTCGCACTCACGTCATGTCATCAAGCACTTATTACCCTATGGTTTTACATCCTTTGAATTAAGAGAAAAAAGTTGAAAATGGAATACATTGCAATTCTTGACTACGAGCATCTGGATAATGGATTATTTTTAGCAAATTTAGCTAAAGCTGTATCCAGGCAGAAAAATAAAGGATTAATAATACATGGTGACAGTGCATATACCGATCGATTAATTCAGACTGGTATGATGCGCGAAGACGCTCAGATACGGGCAGCAAAAGATTTAAATCACAGACTTGTGGCTTTATTTGCTGATCACGGAGTTTCTTCAATTGGTTTAAATGGATACCAAAGGTCGATGATCAGTACAAATGGAAATAATATTGAGATTGATAAAGCATTAATAGATTCACTTCCTTCATCTTCACTGCTCGTACTTTCAAATATTGCCCAAATAACCACCTCAGAAGATTACTCATCACTACCACTGGCTATTCTCGGTAATTCATTACAGAATGAATTTAAACTGGATGAATTAATTGTATTCAGCACAAACGAGCAAAATGAAATAATTAAATCTGAAATGCCAAAAGAGTTGAGTTGGGACAGCATTGACGCTGCTTTTCAAGAAAATTATCTGCCAGAAGAATTTCATCATAGAAAAGAACTTTCATTGCGGCTTCTTTCACCAAACGAATTTGGCAATTACCCTGAAATACATGATTCCACACTTATTTACTGAAAAGAAAGAAAAATATCATAAATGTGCATTTTTTATCCGATTTTCATCGATTTTTATTTGAACATTAGGAACATCTTACATAGTTTCGCTTATTCTTTGTTTCAAAAGAAACCTAACATTAATTAACCGAAGGAGTTACACAATGAGCAGAATTGAACAAATGAATAACCTGGTAGAAGAACTGGAACCTGATATGGTTAAGTTTTATGAAAAAGGAAATAAAGCTGCAGGAACCCGCGCAAGAAAAACTTTACAGGAAATAAAAAAAGTATCACAAGATATACGATTGGAAATACAGGACATGAAAAACAGTGGTAAAGTGTAGACCTTTATAATCATATACCAGTCAAATAAAAAAGCTGTCAATTTTATAATCGATGGCTTTTTTATTTTTTTAAAAAAAAATAAGCTCTTATATTTGAAGTCTTATAATAATTGATTGCTTTCTTTATTACTCGGCAGCTCAGTGTTCCGAAAGTTTTCGGAATGTTATCCCGACAGTAGTCGGGACGCAGTTTCGAATCCGACGAATTTTATGATGTATTGAAAACTTGTTATTCCTCGGTAGCTCAGTGGCAGAGCAATCGGCTGTTAACCGATCGGTCGTAGGTTCGAATCCTACCCGGGGAGCCAATTTAACGGAAGGACTAATGCGTAATCGCGT
>CAYVBJ010000051.1:7562-19499 GCA_964449075.1 uncultured Balneolaceae bacterium | reverse complement strand
ACTCGCTTTCCAGGCGAGCCCATTCGACCACTCTGGCACCTCTCCGGTAAAGCTTGTAAAGATAAGTTATCTGCTGACTACATTCAATCTGAACTGGGTTTCAGAATTATGTTAACAAAGTTAATTTGCTGTAACAGATTCCAGTTTAAAATGTTTATCTGGCTTCGAATATTAATAATTAAATCTTTGCTTGGTGTAAGATTTAACCGGTTCACCATTCTGGCGGGCGGGTCGGAATTTCCAGCGAAGTGCGGCCTCAAGAACTGCATCCATCAATCCGTGCTGCAGGTACGGTAGTGTTTCGTAACTGCCATCATCTTTATATTTCCTTATTTCCACAATACTTACCTCTTCCACATCCCCGTTCTTATCAACAAGAAAATTTACTATCATTTCAAGTTTTCCTTTAAGTTCCGGCGGCACGTTTGATGGCGGTGTTGCTTCAACAATTTTTACCACAGTTGGCGGCAATTGAGGATTGCTGACAATCACATCTTCATCGCCAAATTCACCGGTTCCCTTTCCAGGATCTGAAATGGGCATGTCCAGCAAATTTAGTTCAGCATCAAATTCTATTTCTTCCTCCACTACTTCGTCATCCGGTACCGGTTGAGGAATTTGTGGTTTGGGCGGCGCTGGCGGTGCGCTTTCCTGGACTGTGATTTCAACTTCATCAATCAATGTAACCTGTTGCACACTCTCCTCCTGGTAAACCGTCTCCTCCTCTTCTTCTTTCGGCCAGAACTTAAATATACCAATCAGCAATAATTGTGCAATAACCAGGCTAAGCATGAACCGGACCCTGTACTTGCTGTCCCTCAATTGATATCTGTTCATTTCAAACAAAAAAAGACCGGTTTTTATAACTATCAGAAAGCATTAAACACATATCATTTTTGGAATATCTGTTAACTGTATCTGGTTTAGAGTTTTTATACATTAATTTCATTTTTAAAAACAGCAGAAAAATACGACAAAGACAATTATTGATTAGTAAAACTTATGTCAAATATTATCTGCCTAAGATGATATTTAAAATTTCTTTAAAAATTAAATTTTAGCCTGTTAACGGTTCTTTTATCACATTCATTGTTAACGACCAAAAATCTATTGGGGAATTTCAGACGGCGCTTTGCAGCTTTAAGGGTGGACAGAAGCTGTTTTGAGCTTTCAGGAGTTTATCTCTTCCAGCGCTTTTCGCAGGAATCCGTCATTTTTGTTCAACAATTTTTCGGCTTTCTCTTTTTCAGAACCGGATAATGCCATTAATAGTGCGATTTTAACATCTCCGTTTGTTTTTCTCAAAAGCTTTTCCGCACTGCTGTAAGATTCCTCTGCAAAAAACATGATAATTCTCTTTGCACGCTCTTCGAGCTTACGGTTTGTGAGTTTCAAATCGACCATCACATTTTCATACACTTTTCCGAGCCGTACCATGGTTCCGGTTGTAATCATATTCAGAATCATTTTTTGGGCCGTTGCACTTTTCATCCGCGTACTTCCCATGATCACTTCAGGACCGACCGGCACATCAATCAAAACATCAACCGCCAGTGTTATTTGTTCCTCAGGTACTGTAGTAACAAGTATTGTTTTGCAGCCGATACCAGAAGCATATTTCAATGCCCCGTGTACGTAAGGTGTTCGCCCGCTTGCTGCCAGTCCGCAAACGATATCATTTTTGGTCAGATTCAGTTCCCTGAGTGCCTGTTCACCATTCTCTTCATGGTCTTCAGCACCTTCTTGTGCAACAAACATAGCTTCTTTTCCGCCTGCAATAAGTCCCTGCACCGTTTCCGGTTCGGTTCCAAACGTTGGCGGACACTCGGCAGCATCAAGCACGCCAAGCCTGCCGCTGGTACCGGCTCCTGCGTAGATCAGGCCTCCGTTATTTCTGAGAGATGATGTAGTGAGCTCTATCGCTTTCGCAATTACATCCAGTTTCTTCTCTACCGCTTCTGCTACTTTTTTATCTTCACGGTTGATCAGGGTTACTATCTCTTTCGGACTTGCCAGGTCAATATGAAGAGTATCGGAATTACGCTGTTCTGTTGATAGTTTTTCGAGCTGATCAAAAAGCTTTTTGTCTGATTTCAATATTCTGTAATCTTTAGCGCCTGTTTTTCCACCAGTTAGTTTCTGTTGCTCCGTCAGATGAGACAACCTGCCGGCTGCTGTCTTTTGAGTTTTCAGAATATCGCAATAACACCGCCGAAAGAGCAAGAACAGAACCATCCACCTCCGCTCCTCCTATGTCTGAATCAGTAAAATGATTCTGCACAAAATGGGTATCATAATCTGCATCTCTGAAAGATTTGTGTCTCAGCGTAAATTCACAAAAAGGTATCGTTGTTCTGCATCCTGCAATTTCATACTCATCAAGAGCTCTCAGCATCCTGGAGATTGCTTCATCTCTTGAAGGCGCGTGAACACACAGTTTTGAAATCATCGGATCGTAATTAATTGTTACATGCTGGCCCTCTTCCACACCGGCATCCACCCTGATACCCGGGCCGGAAGGAATACGGTGTTTTTCAAGCAACCCGGTACTTGGCAGGAAGTTATCAGTGGGATCTTCAGCATAAATCCTGCATTCAATAGCATGGCCTGATTTTTTGATATCATCCTGTGTAACAGGCAGTTCTCTTCCCTCCGCTACATCAATTTGAAGTTTCACAAGATCACGTCCGGTAATTAATTCAGTAACAGGATGCTCAACCTGGAGCCGTGTGTTCATTTCCAGGAAATAGTAGTTGAGTTTTTTATCCACCAAAAATTCAATAGTTCCTGCACCAATATAGTTACAGGCTCTTGCTGCTGCTATTGCTGCTTCAGCCATAGACGCTCTCAGTTCCGGGGTGAGAATTGCACAAGGTGCCTCCTCGATTACTTTTTGATGACGCCTCTGTACAGAACACTCGCGGTCATAAAGGTGAATGATGTTGCCATGAGTGTCTGCCATAATCTGGAATTCGACGTGCCGCGGTTCTTCGAGATATTTTTCAATGTAGACACGGTCATCACCGAAGGCATTTTTTGCTTCTGATTTAGCCCCGCGTACACTTGGTTCAAAATCTTCTCTTTTATAAACAATTCTCATTCCCTTACCGCCGCCGCCGGCTGCTGCTTTAATCAAGACCGGGTAGCCTATCTCTTCTGCCACAGCCTTGGCTTTTTCCACATCCTTAAATTCTTTCTTTGTGCCCGGGGGAAAAGGCACATTTGCCTTACTCATCAGTTCCCGTGCCGCAGTCTTATCCCCCATCAGTGATATTGCTTCGGGAGATGGCCCTATAAATATGATCCCTTCCTTGCTGCATCGTTCCGCGAATGAAGCATTTTCACTTAAAAATCCATACCCGGGATGGATCGCATCTGCCCCGGTCTTTTTTGCAGCGTCGATAATTTTGTCCTGTACAAGATAACTGGCAGATGAGGCCGCTTCACCTATGTGTACCGATTGATCAGCCTGGAGCACATGGGGAGCTGTTTTGTCCGGTTCCGAATAGACTGCAACTGTTCCTATTCCGTGTTCTTTACATGTTCTGATAATACGTACAGCAATCTCTCCTCTGTTTGCAATCAGAATCCGTTCTATTTTCTTTGTCATAATCAGGTCAGATAATATGAGTTTTTATCATTTCCCCCCAAAGTTTCCATAAATCAGAAGGCTCCACACTCCAGATATCAAGCCTGTGTTCAAGCATTTTCATCCAAAGAGTTCTGCTCATTCTTTCTGTAGATTCTTTATGAGGATCATTGTCATAACTTACGAGTCGTAGATCTAAATTTCCTAATTCATTTAAAATTTTTGGATCATTTAAATTGGGGACAAAATCAACGGGATTATTGTAATAAGCTGTTTCATTAAAATGATCATTCAGATACTTTCTGATATCAAATTCACCGCTTACTCCAATTACTTTATCAAAATCTTCCGGATGTTTCAGAGCAAGCAAAATTGCCTCCCAGGCACCCAGCCCCACGCCGGCTGTCATCATAAAAAAATGTTCATTCTGTTCCTTTATAAAAGGGATTACTTCCTCAATGATATAACATTCGTATTGAATTTGGCAAGTAAGTCTTTTTTCAGGCTTCAGACTTTCATTTAACAATCCTCTCTGATAAACGGAATCAACACAAAAAAGCTGGTTATACCCGAGATGTATCTGTTCTGAAAGTGCATCAATAACCCCATTCTCTTCCCACTCCGTATAACTTCCCGTTTCGGAAGGGAAAACAATGACCGGCGCACCGCTGTCTCCGAATATCAATAATTGCATATCTTTGCCAAGGCTCGGGCTTCTCCATTTTCGATATTCTTTTTGCATAGGTCTTCTACTAGATTTTTCTTGTTTATTCATGAAATATATAAGTAAAAAACTAAACCTGTAAGCGCTTTTTTACTAAATAAAAGAACATTTCTGGTCTCATAAAATTTCAGCTTCAGAGAACTTGATGAATCCTCATCACGAATACCATTTGAAAAAAATCAGCATCTTTGTCAGCCAATACAAATTGACCTCAGATATCCCGTTAGCTCGTGTTTGCCCTCATCTTACATGCATTCTGAATTCAGTATTTTTGAGTTATTTCATCCCGGGGTGAAACATAAAATAAATGAAATCCGTAAAGAAAGATAAACGATCATTCAAATTTTTCTCAACTCAATTTACATCACAGCGTTATGTTATACTCAAAACCACTCATAATTACTCTTCTGTTAATTTCACTTTCAGGATCCATTACAGGCTGTACAAGTGAATCCCAATCAAAATCTAACGATGAAGAGGATACGGTAACAAGCATTCCGGTGGAGGCTTCTGACGCCATCAGGGGAAATATTTCTGCGCTTTATAATTCAACTGCTACACTTGAGGCCGAACAGGAATCAAATGTAGTAGCAAAAGTTCGTGGAATCGTGAAGGAAATTTATGTGGAAGAGGGAGATTTGGTAAAAGCCGGTCAGACCCTTGCTAAACTTGAAGATGAGCAGCTCGAAATTGAAGCAAAAAGAGCACATGCAATCTATGAAAAATCCCTGAATGACTATAAACGCAGCCAGGAACTCTTCGAGAAAAAGTTAATCAGTGCTGAGAATTTCGATAATGTTAAGTTTGAGTATGAAAATCAAAAAGCAGCCTATGAATTGACAAAGTTAAATCTTGACAACACGACCATAAAATCTCCTATTGACGGAGTGGTCAGTACAAGATTTATTAAAAGAGGAAACCTGATAAATACGAACGACCAGTTATTCCATATCACAAATGTGAGCCGTCTTCTTGCAATTCTTCATGTACCGGAGCATGAAACTGCAAAAATTAAATCCGGTCAGACCACTCTCCTCAAAATAGATGCACTCAAGGAACATGTAATCAACGGCCGTGTGGAACGGATCAGCCCGGTTGTCAATCCTGAAACGGGTACATTTAAAGTAACGATATCCGTCACTGACAAATCGGGAATGCTGAAACCCGGTATGTTTACAAGGGTTCAAATTGTATACGATACAATAGAAAATGCCATAATGGTTCCAAAAAGTGCCATTCTTGAAAAAAACCAGGGAAAATCTGTTTTTGTGATCAAAGACAGCGTTGCCTATGAAAAGAAAATAAAAACCGGTTATTCAAACGGCGATAACATCGAGATTACGGAAGGTCTTTCAGAGGGAGAAATTGTTGTTACAGCCGGACAAAACAGTCTCACCGACAGCTCACTTGTTGAAATTATACCGGTGAATATTTAAACAGAATTATATCACTTTTTAATTATACCAGGCTGCTATGAAAATTATAGATTTTTCTACCAAACGCAGGGTTACCATAGCGATGTTCACCATCGGTATTCTTCTCTTCGGGGTTGTTTCTCTCTCACGTTTAAGCGTAAACCTGCTTCCTGAGCTGAGTTATCCTACCGTAACTGTGCGAACGGATCTTTCAGGAGCTGCTCCTGCTGAAATTGAAAACCTGGTCAGCAAACCGATTGAAGAGGCTCTTGGAATAGTGAAAAATGTAAAGAAGATTCAATCGATTTCCATGACCGGCCAGTCGGACGTAATACTTGAATTCGGCTGGGGTACATCAATGGATCATGCCATCCTTGAAGTGCGGGAAAAACTTGAATCTATCATACTGCCAGATGATGCCACCCGGCCTGTCATTTTACGCTTTGATCCTTCGCTGGATCCAATTATGCGATACGCTTTCTATACAAAAGAAGCAGAAACTGATGAAGCCCGCTTCCGTATTGCTTCCGAAATAGAGTCTGATGATATCTCTAACCTGAAGAATATCCGTGTATTTGCCGAAGAGCAGATTAAAAAGAGTCTTGAATCGGCTGAGGGGGTCGCTTCAGTGAAAATCAGCGGCGGGTTTGAAGATGAGATTCAGATCCTGGTTGATCAGAAAAAACTCTCCAGTTATAATTTCTCAATCCAGGCGATTTCCAGTGTGCTCAGTGCAGAAAATATTAATCTGTCAGGCGGAAGATTGCGAGACGGAAGCCAGCAGTATATGGTTCGGACCGTAAACCAGTTCAGTACAGTGGATCAGATTGCAGATGTAATTATAGGGCATGCGAATGATCGTCCCGTTTACCTGCATGAAGTGGCTGATGTACGCAATTCGTTTAAAGAGCGGGAAGCAATCACACGGTTAAATGGAAGAGAAGCTGTGGAAATTGCCATCTACAAAGAAGGCGATGCAAATACTGTAAATGCCGCAAATAATATCAAATCAAGGCTCACATCAATTCAGGATGATTTGCCCGAAGGCATGGAGTTAGCAGAAGTTTATGACCAGTCTGTATTTATTGAATCGGCCGTAAATGAAGTTGTTAATGCGGCGATTATCGGAGGTATTCTGGCTGTAGTGATCCTCTACCTTTTTTTGAGAAACTTTTGGACCACGGTAATTATATCCGTCTCAATTCCTGTTTCGGTAATTGCCACTTTTAACCTGATGTATGGTAACGACATATCACTGAATATCATGTCTCTTGGCGGAATTGCACTCGGAATCGGGCTGCTTGTGGATAATTCCATTGTTGTTCTCGAAAATATCGCACGGCATCGTGATATGGGTAAATCAGTGATGGAATCAGCCCGTGAAGGAGCAGGTGAAGTGGGAATGGCTGTTGTGGCGTCCACATTAACAACTATTGCTGTTTTCTTTCCTCTGATTTTTGTTGAAGGTATTGCCGGCCAGCTTTTCAGGGATCAGTCTCTTACAGTTACTTTTGCATTGCTTGTATCACTTGCTGTAGCTGTTACTCTTATTCCGATGATGGCATCACTCGGCGAGAGAAAAAAAAGCCTGGTAAAAGAAGATCGCTCAAGACCTGAACCAAAAACCAAAGCAGGCAGCTATTTTCGAAAAGTACGCCTGTTTCTGTTCACAACCATACCCACATTCAGCTTACGATGGCTGTTAAAAGGTGTTCGGTTTTTGTCATCTGCAATCCTGTTTATTTTAAGCCCGGTTTTCAGGGCTTTTGAATTGGGCTACACTTTTCTATCAAATGCATACCCGGTAGTTTTGAAAAAAGCACTTGAAAGCAAAACATTTGTACTGGGCACAGCTCTTATTTTGTTTGCAGGTACTGTTTCACTGATTCCGCAAATCGGAATGGAACTGATTCCAACATTGAATCAAAATGAGTATAAGGTGGAATTTTTTCTTCCCCCCGGAACACCCATTGATGAAACCGATGGTTTTTTACAAAAAGTACAGAATGAATCAAAAGACATTGACGGAATCAGAACCACATTTGCTGTTGCCGGTACCGGTAACCGGCTGGATGCAAATACTGAGCAAGGCGGTGAAAATTACGGTGAGATGAATGTCCGCCTGGCATCCGGTTCACAATCCGGACTTGAAGAAGCAACTATGGCTTCTATCCGCAAAGAGCTGAACAGAATTCCGGATCTTCAGTACAAATTTTCCCGGCCCGCACTATTTACATTTAATACCCCTGTTGAAATTGAAATAAGCGGATTTGATATAAAAAAATTAAAAGAGTCAAGCGATCACATTAAGCAGAAACTGGCACAATCCGACAGATTCTCTGATATTAAATCCACGATGGAGCTTGGCAGTCCCGAGGTTCAGATACATTTTGATCGGGATAAAGCCGCTTCACTTGGCCTTCAGGTCAATGAAGTAGCTCAAAGAGTTGTGAGCCAGGTTCGTGGTGATATCGCTTCCCGGTTTTCATGGCAGGACCGAAAGATTGACATGCTTGTCCGTGTTCAGGAAGAGGACCGGGAATCTGTAGATAAAATTAAAAGCCTGGTTGTAAATCCGGACAGTGAAAGGCCTGTAACTCTGGATGCTATTGCTGAAGTGAAAACAGATATGGGTCCTTCTGAGATTCGCAGAATTGCACAACAAAGAGTTGCAGTTGTTACAGCCAACCTGAATTACGGTGATCTTCAAACGGCTGGTGAAGAGATAAATTCAATATTGTCATCAACAGTGATGCCTAACGGTATCTATGCACAGCTAACCGGGCAAAGTGAAGAGATGTCTTCTTCATTTCAGTCTCTCCTGATGGCTTTACTGCTTGCGGTATTTCTTGTTTACCTGATAATGGCTTCACAATTTGAATCACTCATTCATCCGTTTGTGATACTTTTTACGATCCCTTTAGCAGCTATTGGTGCTATATGGGCACTTTTTATAACCGGAACGACCATATCTGTCATTGTATTTATCGGCTTGATACTGCTGGCAGGTATTGTAGTAAATAACGCAATTGTATTGATAGATCTCATAAATCAGCTGCGAGAGCGCGGTATGGAAAAATATGAAGCCATTATAGAGGGCGGTAAATCGAGACTGCGCCCGATTTTAATGACCACTTTAACAACCGCTCTCGGTCTTTTGCCGCTTGCAATCGGCTTCGGTGACGGTGCTGAGTTACGAGCTCCTATGGCAATTACAGTTATTGGCGGACTTATCATAGCAACAATGCTGACCCTTGTCATCATCCCGGTTGTTTATGCAATTTTTGACAGGAAAACTTTCCAGCCATGAAAATTACAGAATTATCTTTACGGCGCCCTGTCACCAGTTTTATGGTATTTACCAGCCTGGTTGTAATCGGATTGATTGCAGGCCGGCTGCTTCCGCTGGAATATTTTCCGGATATCACATTTCCGGGGGCTTACATTGAAATACCTTACAACAATTCCACCCCTGAAGAGATCGAGCAGAATATTACAAGACCGGTTGAAGAGGTGCTCGCTACGTTAAACGGGATTGAATTAATGAATTCAACCTCAGGTGAAAACCAGGCCGGAATTTTTATTCGGTTCAAAATGGGAACTGATATGAATATCAAGGCTATTCAGATCAGGGAAAAAATCGATGGGATACGCGACCAGCTGCCATCTGACCTTGAAAACTATTTTGTATTCCGGTTTTCTGCCCAGGATCAGCCCATGCTCAATTTGCGTATCTCAAGCGACCGTGACCTTGCCAGTGAATACGATGTACTCAACAGGAACCTGAAGCTCAGGATTGAACGAATAACTGGAGTGGGGAGGGTTGATCTCTACGGTGTGGAAAAAAACCAGGTGAAAATTGAACTCAAAGCAGATCAGCTGGTTGCACACAGTGTAAACCTGAATGATCTGGTGCAGCAACTTGAAAGAAGCAGTTTTTCATTAAGTGCCGGCAAGATCCGTGACGGTGGTATGCAGTATTACGTTCGTCCGGTCGGTGAACTTGAATCTGCAGCCGAGATTGCCAATTTGGCAATCAATGATCAGAATTTGCGCCTCAGTGATATTGCAGATATCTCATATCAGCCGCCTGAACTTGATTACGGCCGGCATCTTGACATGAAATATGCCGTTGGATTTGATATTCTGAAAGAGTCCGGTGCAAACACGGTTGAAGTGGCAAGCCTGGTTATAGAAGAGATTGAAGAAGTCAGCAAAAATCCTGAAATGGAGGGGATCAGGGTCTATGAGATGAATAACCAGGCTGACGGCATTCTAAGTTCTCTGCGTGAGCTTCTGTTTGCCGGTTTAATCGGTGCTTTTCTCTCAATTTTTGTGTTGTACCTGTTTCTCAGGCAAATCACAACAACTCTGATTGTAGGACTTGCTGTCCCCTTCTCGCTGATTGTGACTCTCGGAATTCTCTATTTTATGGGATTGTCCCTTAACATACTTTCTATGATGGGCTTGATGCTTGCCGTCGGAATGCTTGTTGACAATGCGGTGGTTGTTACAGAGAACATTCACAGGAACCGGCTTACCAACAGTGATGGCAAAAGTGCAGCATTAACGGGGACAAAGCAGGTTGCAATGGCTGTAACTGCCGGCACACTCACCTCAATCATCGTATTTCTTCCGAATATCATAAATGAAACAAGTATGATTGCCGTTCAGCTGTTTCATGTGGCTATTACTATCGTTATTGCACTAACAGCTTCACTCCTGATATCTCTGACAATTATTCCGCTGCTAACTTCACGATTAGCTGCTGATATGAAAGAGACAAAAACCACTTACATAGACCGCATTGTTAAGAAGTACGGGAACATGCTTCTCTGGCTTATCAAACACAAAAAAACAGCATCGCTGATTGTGATATTTTCATTTCTCAGTGTTCTGTTGCCTGTACAGCTTATGACTGTCGAAATGTTCCCAAGAGTTGACCAGCGTGAATTAAGGCTGCATTATAATTTGAATGATTCCTATGTTCTCGAACGGGTCAAAGAATCCGTTGATAAGATTGAAAAGTACCTGTATGACAACCAGGATCAATTTGAAATTGAATCGGTTTACTCCTACTACACATCTGATGTTGCTCAGAGCACGATACTTCTTCACGAAGAATCAGACGGATCAAAGTCTGTCGATGATATTAAAAAGATAATTGAGAATGATCTTCCGAAAATCATTACCGGCAAGCCGTCGTTTGAGTTCTTAGACAGGAATATTTCTGATCAGACAAAAGTTTACGTAATAGGGGAAAGTGCTGAAGTTCTTGAAACACTTTCTGAAGATGCCATCCGGCTTTTGTCCAGGGAAGAGGGCTTTGCTGATGTTCGTTCAGAAGCTGAAATGGGGCGTGAAGAAGTGCAGGTTAAAGTTGACAGAACACTGGCCGACCGCTACAATCTGAGCAGCCGGGATATTGCACAGACCGTATCCGGTGCAATTCGCGGGCAACAGCTTCGTAAAATACGTGGTGAAAACAGTGAAATAGATGTTGTTCTCTCATTTCAGAATGCTGATCGCCAGAATCTTGAGGATCTCAAAGGATTAACAATTGCATCAACGGATGCCGGACAGGTTAAACTGGCTTCACTTGCCGATGTGGAAATTGAGCGCAGTCCCAGGTCCATTGTTCGCGAAAATCGTCAGACCTCTTACGGTATTGTAATTAACCTGGATGGAATTACCACTGAAGAGGCTCGCGGTAAAATTGAGTCGATCATGAACCGGTTAAACTATCCTTCAGGCTATGGCTGGAGTTTTGGCCGCAGTTTTCAGCAAGACCAGGAAGCTATGGATGAAATGATGATCAATATGATACTTGCTCTGATTTTGATTTATCTCGTCATGGCATCACTGTTTGAATCTGTGCTCTTTCCATCAAGTATTATTACTTCAGTATTTTTTGCAATCATAGGGGTTATATGGTTTTTCTTTCTGACCGGAACCACCTTCTCATTCATGGCCATGATCGGCATCCTGATCCTGATGGGAATTGTTGTAAACAATGGAATTGTTTTAATTGATCATATTAATCAATTGCGTATCAATGGAATGTCCAGATCTGATGCAATCGTACATGGCGGAATGGATAGGTTCAGACCGATTCTGATGACAGCTGCAACCACCATTCTCGGACTGATTCCGCTCTGCATCGGCACAACCCAAATCGGGGGCGATGGTCCTCCCTATTTCCCTATGGC
>CAYVBJ010000051.1:0-7462 GCA_964449075.1 uncultured Balneolaceae bacterium | reverse complement strand
GAAAAGTGAAAACTGAAAACGCAGAAGACGTGAGATCCCGACAGCCGGGGCATGCCTGATGGGATGTGTATTATTCTGTCGGGTTGAAAAGTGACAACGTTTCATCATTCTCCTTCCATTTGGCATAAAATCTGCCGATCACTTTGTTTCACCTTTAAACCAGTCTAACTTCCGGAGTGAGCATCCATGCCTTTATCAAAAATTCACTCATCTTCCATATATTGAAAAAATTGAATAGAATCGCTCAACCCATAGATAAAGAATTTAATGCTTGTACTTGTCATCAACTGCGGCAGTTCGTCCGTAAAATATGATCTGATTGAAACCTCCGATGAAAAAGAGATCTGCTCCGGTATTGTAGAGCGAATCGGGGCTGTCACTTCCATCGTTAAACATGAGCCGGCGGGATTTAAATCTGTAAAAGATACCCGTAAAATCGATAACCATGTGCAGGCTCTGAAGGAGATTATGAATTTCCTGATGGATTCAGACAACACGGCAATCTCTTCCACAGATGATATCAAAGCAGTAGGTCACCGCGTAGTACATGGCGGTGAGATGTTCAAAGATTCGGTTCTTATTGATGATGATGTAATTCATGCAATCAGGCAGGCAATAGATCTTGCCCCGCTTCACAATCCTCCGAATCTGAAGGGAATTGAAGCCGCAATGAAATATCTGCCTGAAATACCTCATGTTGCTGTATTTGATACAGCATTCCATCATTCACTTCCTGCCGAAGCTTACCTCTACGGGATTCCAAACCGGCTATATCGCCGTTACAAAATTCGTAAATATGGGTTTCACGGAACGTCACACTACTATGTGAGCCGGCAATTTTACAAACTCACCGACAAACCTGTGGAGGATACCAGGGTAATTACCTGCCACCTCGGCAACGGTGCTTCGGTTGCAGCAGTAAAAGGCGGTAAGTCAATTGATACATCCATGGGATTTACCCCGCTGTCCGGAATGGTGATGGGCACCCGTTCCGGTGATATTGATCCGTCTATCCTCTTCTATCTTGTGGAAAAAGAAGAACTGACACTCAACAACCTGCACGCGCTTCTAAACAAACACAGCGGTTTATTGGGCCTCAGTGGCTATGCAGCAGATATGAGGGATCTCATTGCAGAAGCTAAACAGGGCGACCGCCGCTGCCAGCAGGCGATTGACGTTTTCTGCTACGACTTAAAGAAATATATTGGTTCCTACATCGCAGCCCTGAACGGGTGCGACGCTATCATATTTACAGCCGGTATCGGTGAAAATTCAGCACTTGTGCGTCAGCAATCTCTTGAAAATATGGAATCTCTTGGGATTGAAATTGACCCGGATAAAAATGAAAACACAGAGCCCGGTAAAAATCAAAAAGTAAGCAGTGATTCGTCCAAAACAGAAATATGGGTAATCCCTACCAACGAAGAGCTCGTCATTGCCATCGACACTGCAAAAATTGCACAAGCCTCCGATCAGTCTCCATGGGTGTAGCACTAGCCCGCATTTTTCACCAAGAAATTTTTTCCTCAGCAAGGCGTAGGTAAAATGGTGGCTAGTTTCGTGTCATAAATCAAATGTCGGTTAAGTGGAAAAAAACTGAAAGGTGAAAAGTTCAAGGCAAAACTTCAACCTTCAATCTCTCTTCCGACACTGTTCAACAGTTTTCACTTTTCAGTTTTGCCTTTTGAGTTTTCACTTTTAACAACTCAAAATAATTATGTCATCCATTCTTGACACGACATTAGTTTGAAACCCGTGTTACAGTTCTATAGAAAAGATCTCCTGCTTCTCGGCACTTACCCCAAAGCCTTCCTCAAAAGAGATATTTGATGCAATAATTGTGGCGCGGACTCTTTCTGTATTTTGGGAAACCGTTAATGAATCGCGCACACTTACAATTTGCGATGCAGTTCTGCGATCGCGGCCGGGTACATCCTGCCAGGAATTGTAATTAAGCCGAATCCATTCATTTTCCCATCTGTCGTAATATACACGAATGGTCTTTACATTTTTTGATACCCGAAAAATAAAATCTATTTGGATATTTCCATCGGTTCGTGTCACATTTTCAATATCAGAATCATATATAGTTACGGTTTCATCAAGTTTTGAAGAACCGCAGCCACCAATGAAAAAAATTAGCAGCAGAATCAACATGTTGAAATTATAACTACGCATGCTAACCTATTTATCTGTTAACTGAGATCAAGAAGTCACAGTCCGAAAATCCTCTACAATCATGTAGATACAGGGAACAATAACCAAAATAATGGAAGTTGCAAAAACAATACCGAAACCGAGCGAAATGGCCATCGGAATCAGGTTATATGCCTGGCGGGAAGTTTCCAGTATAATTGGTGTGAGTCCTCCAAAAGTTGTCAGTGTTGTCAGCATGATCGGCCTGAAGCGCCTCAACCCTGCACTGTGAATAGCATCAAAAGCAGACAGTTTCTTTTTTCGCTCCCTGTTAGCATAATCAACCATTATAAGGGAATCATTCAGAACAACACCAGAGAGTGCAATTACACCCATCAGGCTGACCAGGGAGAGATCGTACCCCAGGATAATATGACCGATTACAGCACCGATGATGCCAAAAGGAATTGCCCCCATAACAATCAGCGGCTGAATGTAACTGCCCAGTGCAACTGCAAGCAGTGCATAAATTACAATCAGTGCAAGTCCGAAGCCGCCCCATAATGCCTGGGTAGACTCTCGCATCTCTGCCTGGCTTCCCTCAAAACTCCAGGTAAGACCCGGAAATTCAGTCCGCAGCTGTGGCAGCACATCGCTCTGAATGGATTCAAGAACACGGTTTACTGCATTTGAAGGTTCTGCATCCATTCCTACGGATACAACGCGGCGCCCGTTTCTGCGGTTAATACTGGTAAAAGCTTCACCGGTTTCAATCTCGACTACATCCAGCAGCGGCACTTCTATACCATCCGGTGTCTGAATCACCAGGTTTTCAAGATTGTAAATATCCCGTCGTTCTTCACGCGGGAGTTTCACTCTCACTTCAACTTCATTGGTACCCCGAAGCTGTCGCATGGCCAGTGCACCAAAGAAGGCATTTCTGACCTGTTCACCAACCCATGACGATGTTAACCCGAGCATTCTTCCTTCGGGAAGAAGCTTAAAATCAAACTGTGTTTTACCGCGATTGTAATTGTCGTTTACATCACGTGTGTTTTCGAATGATTCAACTTCTTCTAAGAATCTTTGGCTGGCAACTTCGAGAACATTGATATCAGAATGGCTCAAAGCTACACTTATATCCTGTTGAAATCCTCCCGGACCTCTTTCTGCTTCGAACGTAATCTGGTCCACTCCCTCAATATCACCAATTTCGTCCCTCCAGAGTTCAATTACCTCCTGGGCCGACATATCCCGTTCTCCCGGAGGTTTCATCACAATCTCAACATCAATGAAACTCTGACCGCGGACATTGGTTTTGATTCCTTCTGCAACCCGGAACAGATCGTGTTCTTCAAACATCCGGTGTGTGGAATTGGTTATCTCGTTGGCTACTGCTGCCGCCTGGAATGTTGTGGTTCCCACAGGAAGGCTTACACCAGCCTCAATTTCATCGGCAGAGACTTCAGGCATTAAGATCATTCCCATGTGATCACTGTACCCGTATCCGCCCACAACCAAAAAGAGAGCAGTTGCCACGCTCAGTGTTACATACCTGTTTCGAAGTGAAAGATCCAGGAATCTCCTGAAGTGTACATCAATAAAATTACTGAATTTACGACCGAACTGCTGTTGCTTCTCTTCAAGGTATCGCAGCGGTTTGAATATTGTTTTCTTTGACGAATGGGCCAGGTGGGCCGGCAGAATAAAAAGAGCCTCAAAAAGAGACAGTGCAAGCACAATGATGACAACTGCCGGTAACGGCCACCAAAATTTACCTGTTGCTCCGGGGATAAAAAGCAGCGGAACAAATGCAATTATATTTGTGAGTATACTGAAAATCACAGGCTTGCTGATGTCTTTTGTGCCACGAACAGCCGCCTCGAGGTTACTCATCCCCTGCTGCCGGTATTCAAAAACATTTTCCCCCACAACAATAGCATCATCTACAACAATACCAAGTACTACCAGGAAGCCAAACATAGAAATCATGTTGATACTCAGGCCGGCCAGCGGCATAAATAGTATACCGCCTACAAATGAAATGGTCATTCCCATCATCACCCAAAAAGCCAGCCGGTACTCAAGAAACAGTGCCAGGATAAAAATCACGATAAAAATAGCGATGATTCCATTCTCTGTAAGCAGTGACAGCCGTTCACTGTAATCATCGGCACTGTTACTGTCAACTCTGTAAGAAACACCCGGAGGAAATGACGATTTATTTTCCTCAAGTATTTCAATCACGGCCGGTGCAACATCAAGAGGTGACTGGTTTCCGATCCTGAAAACCTGAACCTCGATTGACGGCTGACGATTAAACTGTCCGTGGAAGCCGGTTTCTTCAAATCCATCAGTAATTGAAGCGATGTCACCGAGTGTAATCGCTCCGCCGGAATCAGCTGTAACAATTTCGATTTTTTCAAACTCCTCTTTCCACTGCTTCCGCTCCTGCATGCGCAACAGAATCTCGCCCGCACTTGTTTCCACTGCTCCGGCGGGTACATCTTCACTTGAAGATGCGACCAGTGCTGCAATATCCCCTATTGTCATGCGATACTCCCGGAGCCTGTCTTGCGGAATTTCGATATGAGTTACATAACCGGGTACGTTTCCGATTTCCACCTGGGTAATTCTGCTGTCATTCAGCAACTGATCTCTCACTTGTTCAGCCAGTTTACGCAGAGTCCAGATGTCAGAATCTCCATAGAGGCCGATTTCAATTACCTCCTGCTGGTTCGATTGCAGCTCCACTTCCGGCTCTTCAATATTCTCCGGGAACGTTTGAATTCGGTTTACAGCCTGATCGATATCCTGGAATGCTCTCATCCGGTCTGTTCCGGCAACAAGTTCTATGGATACAGAACCTGACCCTTCGCCAGCCGATGAGACGATCTCCCTGATACCCTGAACGCCCCTCACAGCTTCTTCAACAGGCCTGAGTATACCCTGTTCAACTTCAGCAGGTGCAGCACCGGGATAGACCACACTCACTTCTACAACATCAAGCTGAAATTCAGGAAAAACCTCTTTCTGGATTGTATACATTGTCCAGATACCGCCTAACAGCAAAATGACCATAAGAAGATTGGCCGCAATCGGATTATTGGCCATATATTCAATTGGCCCACTTCTGCCTTGCGAAGATTCGTGATTTGACCCGGAGTTATTCATTTATAAGAGCTGTTCTTTTTATTTTTAATGCACAATCAGGGAATTGATATACTTACTGATCGGTTTCTGTCTCGCCGGATTGCAACCTGAGTGGCACACCGTCAGCAACTGTAGATAAATCGGAGGTAACGATCTGATCTCCTTCACTCAGCCCTTCCGAAATGTATGCGTAGTCAGCATCCTCAACCACGATGTTGACTTTTTGTATTCGAAGTTCACTGTTTTCCATAATCCAAACTGTATCACCCGATCGTATATAATCCCGATCTACCCTGGCTACATCTTTGATATCACTGGCGGGAATGGTTACTTCAACGACTGACCCGATCATTAAAACCGGTTCTCCCGAATTGTCCGTATCCCGGGCATGCGGATCCGGAACCGTTATCAGAACACGGGCCATGCGGGTCTGATTTTCGAGTGATCCAACTAATTTGTAAAGATTGCCGGCTCTGCTCTCATCACTCTCCCAGGCTGTTCTGTTTCTGATGCTGACTTCAGCACCTCTTTCAGAACCGTCTGCAGGAAATTCCAGCCATTTTAGCTTCGATAGCGGAACCGTCACTTCCACCCAATAGGAGTCGAGACCTACCAGTCTTCCCAGGTTATCACCGGGAGCCACCTGTGAACCTGCATTTATATTTTTTGATAGGATGTGAGCATCAAAAGGTGCAGTTACTGTGGTACGCTTCAGGTTTAATTCCGCCATATCAACCGCTGCTTCTGCAATTTTAATTTGTGATCTTACCGAGTTGAGTTGCGGTTCACGCAGAAACAGGAATCGTTGCTCCTGCGTTAATGAATCTCCATAGATGCGATTGTCTCCATAAATTTTGTACTCTTTCCTGGCTGCATCCTGCAGGCCCATCTCTATGGCAAGATCGGCCCTCGCCTGATCCAGTTCACCAACTCTTTGCTGAAGCGTGTATTCATAATCCTCAGGATCAATTTTAAGCAGCGTATCACCCTCACTCACATAGCCTCCCGGGTTAAAAGCCGGTGACAATGCAGTAACTTGACCGCTGACTCTCGGACTCAAAATGATGTCGCGTGCGGGCACAACCGTGCCGATTGCCCTGATTGAAGGTTGATATGTACCGTGTTCAGAGTCTTCAACATCCACAAGAATAGCTGTCTGTTTGGTGGCACCGGTACGGGATGCTGTCGGTTCAGTATAAAAAATCAGAACCGTCAGCAAACTTCCTGAAACAATTATAACGAAACAGAGAAGTGCTGTCTTTTTTAAATCCATAAATTATACAGTAAATATTAGGAAATAACTTTATACAGAAATAAGAGCTATCTGCATTAAATTCTAATATACAACATTCAACTTGGTGAAATAATGCCCCTCTATTCGTTTTAAATTGAAAAAATATGTTAACACATGTAGATAAGCCCGGAATTCCATGTCCCGGGCTTACTCAAATAAAGACCTGATTTTCTTAGCCGGTTATTTGATATAAACCGTTTTTTTATTCACAAATTCACGGATCCCTTCACGTGACAATTCACGTCCATAACCGGAATTTCCGGTTCCTCCAAAAGGAAGCCGCGGATCTGATTTAACCAGGTCGTTCACAAAAAATGCACCGTCAGTGACCTTACCGATATTTCGCCGTGCTTTTTCGATATCAGTTGTAAAAACCGTCAAACCAAGGCCGTATTTAGATTCTCCTGCAAGTTTGTAAGCTTCGGTTTCATTCTCTGCCCTGATTAAGGCCGCCACCGGTCCGAACGTCTCCTCATCAAATACCGGCATTCCCGGTTTTACACCGGTAAGTACCGTAGGTTCATGAAACGCGTTATTCTGATCTCCGCCTGTTTCAATATTTGCACCCATTTCAACAGATTTTTCAACCTGTTCATGAAGCTGATCAGCGAGATCTTTCCGGGCCATGGGACCGATATCGGTTGATTCATCGATCGGATCACCTTCCTTCAGTTCCCGGACCAATTTTAAATATTCAGGCATAAACCGTTCATATGCGTCACCAACCAGGATAAATCTCTTGGAGGCGATGCAGCTTTGTCCGCTGTTCATCATCCTGGCGGTCAGACCGGTTGCAACTGCTTGTTCCATATCAGCATCTTCAAGCACGATAAAGGCATTGCTGCCGCCCAGTTCAAGAACCGATTTCTTCAGGTATTT
>CAYVBJ010000050.1:0-20400 GCA_964449075.1 uncultured Balneolaceae bacterium | reverse complement strand
CTGCATACTGCATACTGCATACTGCATACTGCATACTGCATACTGCATACTGCCAATTTCCATGCAATAACATCTAAGAGAATTTTAACTGCTTTTGGTTACTGTTAAGACTAATTTATGTCACATGCGATGACTTTTGAAGTGAGAAATATACCAAATGGATTTAAAAAACAGATTTAAAAGTAATACCTACTTGTACAGACTTTGGTTTTATGCCATAAGAAGCAGAACCGGGGATAAAGTAAGGCTTCCTGAAAAGAGCGACCATCTGTTTTTGGATGGATATCCAAGATCAGGAAATACCTACTTATCTGGGTTACTGCGTTTTGCCCATCGAGATTTGAGATTTGCCAGTCATCTTCATGTGACTGCTTCAATAAAAATGGCTTTGGAAAAAGATGTTCCCGTTTTTGTTCTGATGAGATCACCAGAAGATGCTGTCGTTTCAAATTTGTATAATAAAGTTCAGAAAAAAAAATTAGTACCGGGTCAAAAATTAGCGGATGAATTGTTGATACAGTACATCAATTACTACTCGCTTGTTGAAAAAAATTTAAATAAGCTGTCGGTGATTTTGTTTGAATCTGCGATTGATAATAAAACTGGTTTTTTGGAAATAGTTACAAAGAAAATTGATCCATCAAATTCAGTGAATTTCCAGGAGATCATTCAAAGTTTTGACCAGCGAATGAAAGAGAAAGAAAAAGTTAAAATTACAGCCACATCAGCTTTGCCGAACGAGAAGAGGAAAGAGTTTAAGAAGTCAAATATTCATTTAGTAATAGGCTCAAAATTTTATAAGAAAGCTGTTCGGATATATCAGAATGTTGGTGCCAGTGCTTTGATATGAAAAATCGTGCAAAGAAAAAATATTGCTTTGTAATCCATTCTCTTGGCCCAGGTGGCATGGAACGAGTAATGTCGGAACTGCTGCATCATTTTGCCGGGAAAAATGATACAGAATTACATCTCATTCTTTATGGTAAGGGGAGAAAAAAATTCTATTCAATTCCGGATGATGTCAAAGTACATCAGCCGGGCTGGGAGTTTGATGATTCCAGGAGGATATTTTACACGATTAAAACACTGATTTACCTGAGAAAAAAAGTTCAGGAAATAGATCCAATATCTGTACTCAGTTTTGGTGAATTGTGGAATAATTTTGTACTGGTCTCACTATTGGGAACCGGTTATAAGGTATATGTTTCGGATCGATGCCAGCCAGATAAAAAACTGTCTGGATTTCACGAGAAACTCAGAAAAATTTTATATCCTAAAGCTGCCGGCATCATTGCACAAACTTCTACAGCCAAAGGAATCTATTCTAAAAAAAAGTTGAATAAAAATATCAAAGTGATCGGGAACCCCATTCGTCAGATTCATAACAATAATGTTGAATCGGGCAGGGACAATATTGTTTTAACCGTGGGAAGATTGATCAAAACCAAGCATCATGATCGTCTTATAAAAATTTTCAGACAATGCAGAACTGATAATTGGAAACTGGTGATAGTAGGAGGAGATGCTCAAAAACAGAATGGAATGGAAAGGCTGCAAAATCTTAAACAAAAATTGGGAATGAATGGAGATGTTGTTCTGACGGGTAATGTAAAAGATGTGGAGTACTATTATAATAAAAGTAAAATATTTGCATTTACCTCGAGTTCAGAAGGATTCCCCAATGTGATAGGCGAGGCAATGTCATCAGGTTTACCAGTAATATCATACGATTGTATAGCCGGGCCGTCCGAGATGATTAAGAGTGGAGTAAATGGCTATTTAATAGAGCAGTTTGATGATGAGGATTTTCAAAAAAAATTATCTGAATTGATTAAAAATGAGAATTTAAGAGAACAAATGGGTTCCATGTCAAAAAAAATGATCGAAAATTTTTCTGTGGAATCAATTGGCGAACAGTTTTTTTCATATATCACTGAGGGAAAATGAAAATTGTTCAAATTAACACGACAGTAAATACAGGCAGCACCGGCAGAATAACTGAGGAAATAGGTGAGAAAATTATAGAAGCAGGGTATGATAGCTATATAGCCTATGGCATTAAAAGAGAAAACCCCAGTAAGTCCAAATTAATCAAAATCGGCGGAATTGCAGACCGGTATATGCATGCAGGATTGACAAGGATTTTTGATCTGCATGGTTTTGGATCAAAGCGAAGTACTGAAAAATTGATTGAGAAGTTGCGTAAAATTGACCCTGATGTCATTGGACTTCATAATTTGCATGGTTATTACATAAATATTGAACTACTGTTCAATTACCTGAAGGAGGTACAAAAACCGGTTATTTGGACCCTTTTCGACTGCTGGGCATTTACCGGGCACTGCACCTATTTTGATTCCATCGGGTGTGAAAAGTGGATAGAGGGTTGTTTCAGCTGCCCTAAAAAAACAAGATACCCGGCCAGTTACGGTCTTGATAATTCGAAAATGAATTATAAAAGAAAAAAAGAGCTTTTCACCGGCTTGAACAATTTAACTATTGTGACTCATTCCAATTGGCTTGCTGAATTGGTAAAACGGTCTTTTTTAAAAAAATATCCTGTAGAGTTAATTCGGTCCGGTATAGATTTAAATAAGTTTTCAATAAAAAAAGATATTCCCGGCCTATTAAAGGGAATGGATAAAAAAATTGTCCTGGGTGTCGCCAGTACCTGGAGTGAAAGAAAAGGATTGAATGATTTTATTAATCTGAGTAGGAGGTTAGGTGAGAATTATCAGATTGTTCTTATCGGTCTTAGTGAGCGGCGAAAAAAATTATTACCGGGTAATATTATCGCACTTTCAAGGACTGAAAGTGTTGAGGAGTTAGCTTCATATTATAGTGCTGCTGATGTATTTGTAAATCCGACAACAGCCGATAACTTTCCAACAACCAATTTAGAGGCATTAGCTTGTGGCACACCGGTCATTACTTATGACACCGGGGGCAGTCCGGAGGCAATAAGTAAGCACACCGGAGTTGTTGTACAGAAAGGTGATATAAATAGGTTGCATACTGCCATTTTGAGTTTTACGAAAATTGATAAAACAATTATCTCAAAAGAATGCCGATTAAGAGCAGAGATGTTATTTAATAAACAAGATAGATATGAAGAATATCTTGATTTAATGTTGACGGTTGATCAATAATGGCAACCGGAGAAACAGGGTTAAGTAATGGTTATTAATAAATTAAAATTCAATTTGAAAAACATTCCTGGCTGGAGCACAAAAAGAAAGATAGTAATATTTGAAAGTGACGACTGGGGTTCAAATCGGATAGCGTCATCTGAGAACTATCATTCATTGCTTAGTATGGGAATCCCGGTTAATCGAAGTGCCTACAACAGATATGATACCATTGAAAGAAGTTCAGATTTGGAAGCGCTTTTTGATGTTTTGTCTACCGTTACAGATATGAATGGTAGGCATGCTGTATTTACACCATTTTTGAATCTTGCAAATCCCGACTTTGAGCGTATTAAAGATTCAGGTTATAAAGATTATTATTATGAGACATTTGATGATACATTAAATCGTTACGGTGAGCGTGAAAAGGTTTTGCGTCTATATCAAGAGGGTATAGATTCCGGGATATTTGAACCCCAATTTCATGGGAGAGAACATCTAACAGTTTCTTTATGGATGAACTTTCTTAAGAATGGACAAGGAAAAATTCGTGACGCTTTTGATCAAAAATTTTATGCCTATCCTGAACAGTCTCTCACGGATGTTGCAGGAGCATTTCGCCCCGCATTCTATTTTGAATCTAGTGAAGAGATACCTTTTTTGAGAGAGAGTATCAGGGAAGGGATTGAGATATTCGAAAAACTAATTGGATACCGGGCAACGGTTTTTGATCCGCCAAATGGTGTTTTTCCGGGCATACTTGAAAAAGATTTGCTGAAGGCAGGTGTACACACCATTGTTACGAACAGAGTACGTCCGGAGCCACAAGGTGACGGTGAAGTTAAAAAAAAGTATTTTACATTTGGCCAGGTAAACAGTCTCGGCCAAACCTATTATATCAGGAACTGCCAGTTTGAACCTTACAATAACCGGTCGGTTGATCACTGCCTCTCTATGATGAAAGCCGCATTCCGGTGGGGCAAACCTGCTATTATTTGTACACACAGAGTGAATTTTAATGGCGGGATTGACACGAAAAACAGGGATAAGGGTTTGCGGGAACTAAAGGAACTGTTAGATAGAATGCTGAAAGAGTGGCCGGATATTGAATTTATGAGTTCAGGAGAATTTGCCAAACTTTTGAGAAAGGAAACTGCAATATAGAATTTTATTATTTGATTGTTTTAATCGATATGCTGGTAAATTATACAGATCTTGACCTAACGTGAGTTTATGTAAAAGGGGATTTTCGTAGTCCGTAGATGTGTTCAAATTTATCCAACTGAAACAGGCATCAATTTTTATGGGTAATTCAGTATTGCCAAAGATTCTATACAACGGTTTTGACCTGCTCAACAGGGGCGAGCTTGAAAAGTACTATGAGTGCGTCAGGGAGAAGAACAGAGAACAGGTACCCTTCGGGAATTCTGAAATTGAAGGCTTTCTGAGAATGTGGGGTTTTGACCCGGTTCTCGAGAATAATCCCCTCATGAATAAAGAGGAGATAAAAAAATGGACAGAAAAAGTGAATCCGTCTGATATCCACAGCTGGGCATATACAGGCGGTTCTTACGGTGAACCGCTTCGGATTCCATACTCAAAACGGAGAGGAATCATCCGGACTGCCACGTTTAAATATTTTAATGAGGCGGCGGGATACCGGCTGGGGGATCCTTTTTTTCTGATCCGCGCCAAGAATAAATCCTCATTTATAAAATATCTTCGGAATGAACATATTTTTATCCCGGGAGACATATCGGAGCCGAAGATCAGGGAGTTCGTACATGAACTGAGGGAGAAGAGAATAAAAGTGCTGATGGGATACCCGACTGTGATGTATGAAGTTGCCCTCTATTTAGAACGGAATCCTTCTGAAAAAAGAGACCTTTCAATTAAATCGCTGATTTCGGTCTCCGAACCGCTTGAGGATTTTAAAAGAAAAGCTGTTCGTGATGCTTTTGACTGTGATTTTGTTGACCGTTACAGCAATGAGGAGGTTGGGTTGATTGCACAGCAAAAAGAGTTCGGTGGCGATTATTATGTAAACAAATTTGGCGTATACGTTGAGGTTGTTGACCCGGAAACGTTAAAACCGGTGGATGAGGGCGAACAGGGAAGGGTGGTTGTAACTGATCTTTGCAATGACCTGGTACCGGTAATCCGGTACGATACGGGTGATCTTGCTACGGTTGTCAGCTACAGGGACGGGCAGCTTGTAACCATCAGGGATATTGTTGGAAGGGTGTCGGAACAGATTTTTTCTGTGGCCGTTAATCCGGTGTCGCCCCTGATGCTTGGTCCGTATATCTATAAACCTCTGTCGAAACAAGGCCCGGTGTACCAGTACCAATTCGCACAGACGTCAGCCGGCAGTTACGAATTGAGGATAAAAACAGGTAAAGATGATATTTCAGATCAAATAACAGATGAAATTACGGGTGGATTGAAACATGTGCTGGGTGACGAAGCTGAAATAACGGTTGTTTTTTGTGAAAATATTAAACCTCAGCCTTCAGGTAAGCGTCCTATTTATAAAAATGAAATTGGAGATCAAACAAGATGAAAAGACTTTTTGATTTTATTTCAGCTCTTTGTGGTTTGATACTGCTCTCACCACTGTTTTTATTGATATCGATCCTGGTTGCCGTAAAACTTGGCCGCCCTGTTTTTTTTACACAAAAAAGACCGGGCCTGAATAGTAAACCATTCAAAATGATTAAGTTCAGGACCATGACAAATGGAAAAGCTGACAATGGCGAGTTACTGCCCAATGACAAAAGAATGACAGCATTTGGCAGTTTTTTGCGATCAGCAAGCCTGGATGAACTGCCGGAGCTGATCAATGTACTGAAAGGCGATATGAGCCTGGTGGGACCACGACCACTTCTGATGGATTATCTGCCCTACTTTTCTGAGAGACAGATGAAAAGACATGATGTGCGACCCGGAATTACCGGCTGGGCACAGGTGAACGGCCGGAATGCAATCGGATGGGATCAAAAGCTTGAGTTTGATGTGTGGTATGTGGAAAATCAAAGCTTTTGGCTGGATCTGAAAATTCTCTTTTTGACTTTTCTGAAGGTTTTTAAACGGGAAGGAATTTCACATGAAGGACATGTGGGAATGCCGCGTTTCGATGAACATGTAAAAAAACAGACATCAACAGAATGAATATATTAATCACAGGAGTTGGCGGTCCGACTCCGCGCTCATTTGTACGTGCGGTTAAAAACTCTGAAAACCCTATATCCCAATCTGTAAAGTTTATCGGGGTAGATTGTAATCCCCTGGCCTACGGATTGTACGATCGTTCGCTTTTTGATTCATCGTATGTTATTCCGAGAGCAGATGATGAGGGATATTGGGCATCCCTGAACCAGATTATTGAGGCCGAAGATATTGACGCAGCGATTATTCTGCCTGAAGTTGAAGTTATGGAGTGGGCTGCAAATTGCTCAGAGTTGTCACGGCAGATTAAAACGCATTTACCGGGGTTTGACCTGGCAGAGGTTCTGGTGAACAAACATCAGCTGCACAGGTATTTAGAGGATTCTGACTGGATTCCGAAATTTGAGAGGGTAGATCCGGCAGGATATGATTATAAGAAAATTGCAAACGTAATCGGTGAGCCCTTTTGGATCAGAAGCACCGAAGGTTCAAGCGGATTGGGATCACTGAAGATTGAATCCGAAGGAGCCCTGAATCAGTGGGTCTCCATCAATAGCGGTGTGAAGGAGTTCATAGCTACAGAATTTCTGCCCGGACGCAATATGGCATGTAAAATGCTTTATCACGATGGAGAGTTAAAACGAACCGCCTGTGCAGAAAGAGTGGAGTATATCATGGCGAAAGTTGCACCCTCCGGAATTACCGGGAACACCTCTTTTGGACGGTTAATCAATGAGCCCGGGTTGGTAAAAATTTCAGAAAAAGCTCTTGAAAAGATATCCGGAGAAATCAATAGCAAGTTACATGGGATATTTACGGTTGATTTTAAAGAGGATAGCGATGGAACCCCGAAAATTACCGAGATAAATATTCGTCACGTAGCGTTCACTTCGTCAATTGCAGCCGGGGGAGCAAACATTCCCCTCGATACGGTTGAAGCAATGCTCAATGACTCCTGGTCTGATATGAAACGAGTGGATTATACCTACAGTGAACCGTGGATATTTTTACGCGATGTTGATTCGGTACCGATTTTGATGAAGGAATCTGATCTGTTTGGGTAGATCATCGAAACCTCCAAGGGCGCTTTTTGCACCTTGAAGAGTTGAGAGGGGACTGGAAGTATGTAGTAATTAGTAATTAGTATTTAGCGTAGTGGAGGGTATAGGGCATAGAGCGCAGAGCTTAGAGCTTGTAGGATATATTATAAAATTTTTTATGCGATTTTATTGAAGGTGTTAAACTTGTGATTTTGTAACTTTCCGGGCTTAGCGTAATCTTTTTTTTTGCGGTCTTTGCGTGAACCTCGTTTTTGTTTCACGCAAAGCTCGCAAAGATTTTCGCAAAGGACGCGGAGTCGTTTTTTTAGTATTTAGTAGTTAATAAGTAGTATATGGTGAAGGATACCGGGGATCTTATATTGTTATAAATTTAATTTTTATATCATTAACATTAGTAGTTTATTTCAGTAGACATGAAAGAATATAAAGACTATAAGGATTTCACTTAGTCGCGGAGGGCACAGTGCTCAGTGCTCGGAAGTGTACTTAGTATGTAGTAATTAGTATTTAGCGTATCAGAGCAAGTAATTATTTATTCAGGGCGCAGGATTTAGAAAGATATCTATTTCAGGTGAATGGTATAAATGTCAGGAAATTTTAAAAGGGTGAAATCAAGATCAGCGGTTTTCCTTTTGAAGTACGGTAAATTGAGAAATGGTTGTCAAGTGTAAAAACCTTCCCGGATGATCTCTTTTCATACATTTGAACAAGACAGGCATCGGCGAAGGAAGCCGGAAGGTTGTTATATTTGATTATTATTTCCCGGATTCTTTGCACCTGATCAGAATTCCTAAGAACCGGAGATATTTTTAAGTGTCCGCGCTGAATAAAGGTGAATAAATATTCCGGTGATATTCCGCTTCCCAGCATTAAAAAGACTGTTTCAGCGATTACTGCCTCACAAGTAACAAGAGGTTCTGTAATGTTTGCAAATTGATCTCCTGTCCAACGATTATATTGATCATTTTTATCAAAAAAGGCATATAACGGACCTGTATCAATGAATATAGTCACTTTCCGAATCCTTCCAGGTATTTTGGGTTCGTCGAGGCATCTCCCGGTCCCCGGCCTGAGCCGTATAAATCCCTGTTAAGATCTAAAAGTGAACCGGCTTTGGCTTTTAAGGATTTTTCGTTTACTTCTTGCTCCACCAGATCGAGTACGGCCCGTTTTTGACTTACGCCACGCCGACGTGCAAGGATTCTGATTTTCTCTTTTTGTTCCGGTGTTAATTTCATACCGAACCAGACCGTTTTTTTCTTTTCTTTTTGTTTATTCATTATGCTATCATCAATTATGGTTGCAACTAATATATTAACGTTGCAACTTGGTGACAAGTATTGTTTAGCGGAGACTTGTAGAAGTATTTAGTAATTAGTATGTAGTATTTAGCGTGTCAGCATGATGTTTGTGTCCATAACATTAGTAGTCAATTTCAGTAGAAATGAAAAAATATAACGGTTACAAGGATTTGATTGTTTATCAGAAGGCATTTGAATTGAGTGTTAAAATTTTTGATCTGACCCTTAAGTTTCCTTCTGAAGAAAAGTATTCGCTCACAGATCAGATCAGGCGGGCATCCAGGTCAGTTGGTGCAAATATTGCTGAAGCCTGGCCAAAGCGTATTTATCCAAAATCTTTTGTGGCCAAACTCGTAGACTCTCAGGCAGAAGCTGTTGAGGTCAATCATTGGCTTGATTTATCTTTAGCACATTCATACATGAGCAAAGAACAACATTCAGAACTATTTGAATTAAACATTGAAATCCAAAAAATGTTAGACAGCATGATCAGAAAACCAGAAAAATTCATCAGAAGAAATTAAATCCCTAAAAACTGCTTACTATTACCGACATAGGAAACACTTACAACTTGGATCAAATGAAAACTGTCCGAAAATACTTTTAAAAACACTACCTACTATATACTACCCCGACAGAGGAATGCATTTGCCATTTGGCTCAAACTCAAACTGTCTGAAGTTGCTACCTACTAAATACTACATACTAATTACTTTTCAATAAAAACAACCCCAAGCCCTGAGCTCCGCGCTCTCTGCCCTTTACAAAAAAATGATCCGATTCCTACTCGACCCATTCAACATTTTTTGGCTGCTTCTGCTGATTAGCCTGGTTGCTTTTCTTGGTAAAAAGGAACGTCTGCTAAAATGGATGATTGGCATTACAATTGGCTGGTTTTTGATCTCTTCAACACCGCTGGTTCCGAATTTGCTGCTGAACTCCCTGGAAGACCGGTACGAGCCTCTCAATATAGAACAACTGACAGACAGGGAGGCTGAGTATCACATTGTGATCCTGGGTGGCGGACACGGCTTCGATGATCGTCTGCCGCCGAATTCATTGTTATCAACGCAAGCACTAATGAGGCTTTCAGAAGGTATTCGCCTGCACAACCAGTTGCCAAACAGCAAGCTTGTTTTATCCGGTTTTTCTTCGAGCGGACGAACAACACAGGCAGAGATGTTGCGAAACACAGCGCTGCTCCTGGGTGTGGATGAAAAGAATACAATCATGCAAAAAGAGCCGGGTAACACATACGAGGAGGCAAAGATCTATTCGGAGCAGTTTGGCAATCGTTTTCCGGTAATTGTTGTAACAAGTGCTGCTCATATGCCCAGGGCAATGATGTCGTTCAGAAAATTTGGTGTTGAGCCAATGGCGTCTCCTACGCACTACAGGTTGAAAGAGAGCTGGAAAGAGGTTAAGTTTGGTTTCCCGTCGATGAGAAACATGGAAAATTTAAAAAGCAGCTTAACTGAATATGTCGGTATGCTCTGGTACCGATTGCGGCAATGATAGTTCGATCATTTATAAAATGTATTAAAAATATATTAATTAAAGCATTGTAATAAACATTTTCACTATAAAACGATAATTTACTACCAACAAATAATTACTATTTAATAAAAAAAGAAATCAGACATGAAGAAAAAAGCATTAGTTTGCGGGGCAGGAGGTTTTATTGGAGGACATCTGGTTAACCGCTTGAAAGATGAAGGATACTGGGTGCGAGGAGTAGACCTGAAAGAGAACGAATTCGGCAATATGAATGCAGACGAATTTATCCTTGGTGATCTGAGAGATGCTCAAGTAGTAAGCAAGGTAGTTACAAATGATCTTGACGAAGTATATCAGCTTGCGGCAGATATGGGAGGTGCAGGTTTCGTATTTACAGGTGATAATGATTCCGATATCATGCATAATAGTGCACTATGTAATCTCCATGTCCTTGAGGAAGCAAAAAGTAAGGGGATTGCTAAAATATTTTACTCCTCTTCAGCATGTATTTATCCCGAATACAATCAGATGGATCCTGACAACCCGAAGTGTTCAGAAGAGAGTGCATATCCTGCAGAGCCGGACAGCGAGTATGGCTGGGAAAAATTGTTTAGCGAGAGACTCTATCTTACCTACAAAAGAAATCACGGAATCGACGTAAAGGTAGCACGGTTTCACAATATTTTTGGTCCACAGGGTACATGGGATGGCGGCCGCGAAAAAGCGCCGGCAGCGATTTGCCGCAAAGTAGCATTGGCTGAAGAAGGCGGAGAAGTCGAAGTTTGGGGAGATGGTAAACAGACTCGCTCTTTTCTTATTGTAGATGAATGTGTTGAGGGCATAAGAAGATTAATGGAGTCTGACTTTTCGGGCCCCGTCAATATAGGTTCTGACGAAATGATTTCAATCCAGAACTTCACTAAAATGGTAATTGATATCTCAGAAAAAGATCTTACGATCACAAATATAGAAGGTCCGACCGGTGTTGCAGGTCGTAATTCAGACAATAAAATGATTAAGGAAAAACTTGGATGGGCCCCGTCTCAGCCGCTTAGAAAAGGGGTAGAAGAAACTTATAAATGGATTCAGAAAGAAATTGGGGAACGTGAAGCAATCAAAGCATAGTATCATTCGAAAACTTGAAGAGATTAGCCCGGAGCCTACAGCACATGGTTCCGGTTCCAAGTTCGTGTTTCGAGCAAATAATCAAATGCCTCATATGTCCACACAAGTAGCTTTTGGCATTTTTAAACCTGGAGAGGCGTGTGAGGAGCACCTACACCCCACGATGTACGAATATTTCTATTTTATATCGGGAGAGGGAACTTATACTATTGATGGTGTGGATTATAACCTTGAGCCAGAGGTTTTTTTGGAGATACCTTCCGGGCTAAAACATTTTTTGGTAGCTGATAAAGGAACAGAACTCAGATTTGTTTATTGGGGAGTAGCTTTGGATTAAACTGGGTTAACCTTCTATCATTTGGACATAAAATTGAGTATTACAAATTGATTAGTTTGTTTGAAGTAAAAAGGAAAAACAGATGAGAATGACTGCAGAAAAGGATCATAGAAAAATAGTCATCATTAACCATACGACAACTTACCTTATAATTGATATGTGTAACGCCTTTATCGAAAAATTCGATAAAGTTGTGTTAATAACAGGTAGTGTGCATGAACAGGGGACGCCACTACATGAAGATGTTGATGTTCATTACATTAACAAATACGTAAGGTCTCCAGCAAGGAAAAAATTCTGGTCTTACATCAATGCTACATTACAAATTTATTATTTGTTAATTACGAAATATAAAAAATACGAAGTCTTTTGCATTTCCCTTCCGCCTACAGCATACCTGTTAAAAATAATATTGCCACACAAATTTAATATGCTTATTTGGGATGTATATCCTGATGTCTTGAAGATAGCTGGAATTAAAGAGTCACACCCGCTTTTCAGTACGTGGTCATATTTAAATAAGATTGCTTTTAGAAAGGCAGATAAAGTTTTCACAATAGGAAACAAAATTTCAGAGCTAATAGCCAACTATGCTGATCGTGACAAAATAAAGATAATCCCTCTCTGGTCTGTTTTTGAAGAGAATGAAAAAATATCGAAGAGTGAAAATATCTTTTTAAAAAAGCATGGAATTGAGGATAAATTCATTGTACAGTATTCCGGCAATATTGGTTTGACCCACAACGTGGAAGCTCTGGTTCACTTGGCAGATGTTATGAAAGGTTACGATCATATTTTGTTTCAAATAATTGGCAAAGGTGATCGTGTTTCATTTTTAAAGAATCTTGCCAATGAAAAGAATTTGCGAAATTGTCAGTTTTTACCTTTTCAGTCAGATGAGATGTTTCCATATTCACTTTCAGCAGCTGATTTGGGCGTTGTAATATTGGATAAAAAAACATCCAAAGGAAGTGTTCCGAGTAAGTCTTATAATCTAATGAGCTATGGTATTCCCTCATTGTACATAGCGGAGAAAGATTCAGAATTATATGAGTACTGTCAGATCTATCACCACGGTGAATGCTTTACAGAAAATGAATTGGAAAAAACTGCTGAGTTTGTATTGCAATTGAGCAACGACAAAGAACTTCATCAAAAATATTCTGAAAACGCTGAAAAAGCCGGACAAAATTACAAAAAAAAGAATGCTCGTAAATTAGTAGACTTGTATTTGACAGATTAGCTAAAAGGGTAAAATGTCGAATAAACCTAATTTCAATAGCGTTAAATTCTTAAAAATCTTACTTATTCAAAGAGAAGGTTCGAGGCAAAAGCCATGAATCCGAAACTGATAAAAATTCTTCTAACACTGGGATTGCATCGATCTTGAATGGAAAGGCGAAGGTGTAAACGAGACAGGCGTTGATAAAAAAACAGGGAATACGCTTGTTGAGGTAGATCCCACCTACTTCAGGCCGACAGAAGTTGACCTGTTAATCGGAGATGCCTCCAAAGCCAAAAAATTATTGGATTGGGAGCCCAAGTACAATGTGGATCAGCTGATTGAAGAGATGGTTGAGCAGGACCGGAAAATTTTAAATAATGGGTGAGGGAGAACGCAAAACGCAAAAGTGAAAACTGAAAAGTGAAAACTGAAAACTGAAAACTGAAAAATCCGCGCCATCCTCGGGAGCCTCAAATTACTCTGCGGGAAAGTCGATCTTTTTCAGTTTGTTGCGGATGGTGCGATCGGAGACATTCAGCAGTTTTGCGGCTTCTTTCTGGTTACCACTGGTCCGTTCAAGGGCTTTTTTAATCATGATCAGTTCCATCTCATCAATAGCCATCAGGGGAAAATCGCCGGTTATCTCGTTGGCAAGATCATCGTCGATATTCCGGAACAGGCCGTTTTCTGCGTGGTCAATCCCCAAAACATCATCGTTTTGAGCCATGATCACAGCTCTCATAATATAATTTTCCAGTTCACGGACATTACCAGTCCAGGTTTTGCTTTTCAGAAGCTCCAGGAGATCATTGTCAATCTCTTTTTGTGAAAAGCCATACTCATCGCAAAATTTTTCACAAAAATAGCGCGCAAGTGCCGGAATGTCTTCACTGCGGTCGCGCAACGGAGGGATTATCACCGGGAAAACATTGATACGGTAGTAGAGATCGCTTCTGAAATCACCGCTGTTAATTGCCTGACCCACATTTCTGTTGGTCGTGGCGATGATACGTACATCCACTTTCTGCGGTTTTTGACTACCCACTTTATTGAACTCTTTTTCCTGCAGCACACGGAGCAGTTTGGCCTGGATGTTTATGTCGATCTCAGTAATCTCGTCCAGTAAGAGTGTTCCGCCATCGGCTTCTTTGAACGCTCCTTCCTTCTCTTCAACAGCCCCCGTAAAAGAGCCTTTCTCGTGACCAAAAAGCGTACTTTCAACAAGTTCTGAGGGAAGATTGGCACAGTTTATTTTTACATACGGTTTGTTGGCACGGTCACTGTTTTGCTGAATCAGGTTTGCGTAAACTTCCTTGCCCGTACCACTTTCACCCTGGATAAGAATAGGCGCATTGGTTGGTGCAATTTGCCGCAGGATATCTATCAGATGCTTAATTTTCGGGCTTTCCCCCACCATGATGGGTCTGTTAGAAGAATATTTTTTTTGTCCGGTTCTTTCTTTTTGAAGCGGTTTCTTATCATGTTTTTCACTTCCTTTGGGCATTTTTGTATCAGAACCATTATCAGCATATGATTGTGATACATGATCAAAGAATTGGTTGATCCTGTGTAAAAACTCTTTACCGGTAAACGGTTTGGTGATGTAATCGAATGCTCCTTTTCTCATTGCATTCACAGAGTGGCTGATGTTTCCAAAACCGGTTACCAAAATGACCCCGGTTTCAGGATGATTTTTCCGGATATGATTTAATACATCATCGCCAGTCATTTCATCCATTTTTACATCTGTAATGACCAGATCGGGTGCTTCATCGTCAATCTCTTTCAATGCTTTACGTGCAGATGTAAATGCTTTAACCCCGTAATCATTGTTGGCAAGATGATCGCGCATATAACCTAAAATATTCGAATCATCATCGATCAGAACTATATTTTTACTCATTAGATTACTGAACCCCAAATTTTATGATACGAAAACAAAAATAAGCTTGCTTTATATAAGCGGAGTTAATCTATTTTCAGTATCCGAAGAAACCACCGTTTTAATTAGTCACTACTATAATAGAGAAGCGAAGTGGTGATTTGTTACAAATTATTTTAAAGATTTGACAAATCTTTTAAAATCTTCTCAGAGATTTGATCTGTAACGGATTCATCGTTGGTGAGAAATTCAATCTTGTCACTATTCAAAGTGATATTTTGAGAGGTTTCTGCAGGTATCTCTCCAGAGGAGTTGATAAAGGATTCAATCTTGATTGCATCGTTTTGCAGGCGGGAGCCGACTGTTTGCTGCACATTTTCAGATTCATAAACACCCTGTTTGATGTTGGTTTGAATCTGTTTTAACAAGTCAATTCTGCCGGCATCAATTTTTGATAACACATCTTTGGCAAAGGATATCTCATTTGCAAACTTCTTACCAGATATGTGCAGAGAGTCTGACTGACTCCGGCCGGACTTTTCCGTTTCTTTGGAAGAAGAGAGATCCCTGGCTGCATCAGTTTTCCCCGTTTTATTAACGGAACTCTCGGGGATATTTGAATTTTGTATATTTCGGATTGACATAATCGTTTATAATCAGGTTCCTGATTTTATATCCATGAACAGTGAAACAGACTCACCATTACTGTAACCATTTCCATAGGTTGTCTTTGCATTTTTAAGCTGGTTGACCTGTTTTAACTGTTCAGCTTTTCGAAACTTAAGTGACTTAAGGTTACGATTTAAATTTTTTTCAAGCAAATTCAGTCTTATAAACAGATTTTTAATTTTTTCCAGTTCTTTTTCTTCCGGGCTAATGGTTTCCGGTGTCTCATTCAGCTGGATCCAGTTGAATTTGGCGCCCGATAAGAGTTCCGCCCTGTGATCGTACAGGATTTCAATTTTCTCCATGTCGGGCTCATCCTTTTCAAGTTCCATTAGTATGCTGTAACCGGTACTCAGGACTTTTTCAAGTTTCGCAAATATTGTATCCATAATTAAAACCTCATTTCAAGTGTTAAAAAGCGCTGAATCCCAGGGCGGCCTGGAAATTCTGAATTTGACTAAATTGACGTTCTCCCTGGTCAATAACCTGTTGTAGTTGTGAAAACTCTTTTCGCAGAGATTCCTCGCGGCGTTCGAGAAACCGTGTTTCCCTGTCTATCCGGTCGTTGGTTCTGTCAATCCTGGATTCAAAGCTGCTTTCAATTGTATCAAGAAGATTGTTATTGCCGCTCAGAACGGATTCGACACTGTTTTTTAAATTTTGCACGATGCCATCAGGCGCGATAAACAGTTGTTCAACTGTGCCGGGATTTTGAGCCAGAACGGATTCAAGCTTATTGGTATCGCTTAGCGTAAGTGTTCCGTCTTGTCCGACTGTGATACCCAGATCTGTAATCGATTGAACTGTGGGATCATCAAGGCTTTGCACCGGAAGGATGGCGCTTTGTCGCAGGTTTAAACTCAGGCTGCGGAGAGATCTCTCCCGCTGAAGAAGCCCGCGTTCACCGGTTTCACCATTAATAAATGTCTTTTTCCTGATCTCACCGTTTAAGCTGTTAAAATCATCAATAAATTTTTGGACGGTTTCAGCAGCTGCTTCAAGATCCTGGGATATGGAAATCTGCTCAGTACCGGTTGTGGTTTGAGCCAGTTCGAATGTGAGTCCTTCAACTGCATTTTCAATCAGGTTTGATGACCGGCTCATCGCGATGCCATCTACCGTAAATTGTGCGTCAAGTTCAGCCGGAGCAAAGAGACTGTTCATATCCAGGTTTTGAAAATCTCCCTGGATACTATTGATCGTAATCTGGTTGGCACTACCTGTCTCCCGGCTTTTGATTGAGAGTGCCGATTCGGTATCCGTTACCTGCACACGGGATGCAGAGATCAGATCGCCGGCCTGCAGGTTAATGGAATCACGAATCGCTCCAAGTACCTCTTCATTTGTAAGTCCGGTTGTGTCTAAAGAAACAGTAATCGGATCTGCACTTCCCACTGATATTTCAAATGATCCCGTGCCCTGCACAGAGAGGTCCGTTCCGGTTTGCTGAAATGAAGCCGAGTTGTGGGTATCGCGACGTGCCAGTTGATTTACCTGGATATCAAAATTGCCGGTATTAATTCCCTCTTCAGAAGAGATGATACGGAGTGCATCCCCCGAACTTTCAACTTTTTGCGGATTGAAAGAGGTACCGGGTTCATCGGCAAATGTATTGATCGTTTTTTGGAATGCCGAGAATGCAGAGCCAATATCATTGAGGGCTTTCTTTTGGGATTCGATTGTATTCAGATCGAAGCGCAGCTGCTCTCTCTTTAATCCGTCCAGGCGCAGTATCTGCTGAATTGATGTTTCAAACGGATTGGACTGTTGTAAGAGGCTGCTTGCTGAAATCATGCCAGGAACCCTTTTTTACTGATTCTGTTTACGTTCATTTTCTTTTTTACCACACCGTCGTTCCAGGCTTCACGAATCGGTTCGAGCAGTGATCGTACCTCTTCATATTTTTTTTCGTCCAGGATTGTCTTGCAATAAGAGTAGAGCTCGTAGAGAGTGGATGAAATCTCGTATTCGAAATTCAGGGATTTGATCAGTGCATCCAATACCTCTTTGGCACGGGTTGGGTCTTGTTTATAACAAGCCTGGATGGCCATATCGTAAAGCTTTGAAACAAGCTCCTCCGGACTCGCCTGGGTGATCGCCTGTCGCTGGTATTCTATGTGAGCATTTTTCATTTTCTGCAACCTTTATTGTTCGATTTTATATTCTTATCGGTCGCTTTCCAAAGATCTTAAATTTTTTTTGATCAAAATTTTCTTCTTCTTCATCTGACGACTGAGGTCCAAATAAAGCCAGGGTTAAAAATCCGTCAAGTCGTCTGATGAATTTGTTTGGCGGGATGCGGCAACATCTTCTTCATCTGACGACTGAAGTCCAAATAAAGCCAGGGTTAAAAATCCATCAAGTCGTCTGATGAATTCCGTTGGCAGGGTTATATAAATCCCGTTTTTGTTTCACGCGAAGAGCGCGATGTAAAAGATTACGCTGAGCTCGCAAAAAGTTGGCACTTCGCAGTTGAAAAACTTGACGGTAAATTCCTCCGGAATTCGATGTGTTGAACTCAGGAAAAACTGCCACTGAAGAACTTTGCGTTTCCCGGTTTAATCTGCGGTTAAAACTTCTGTGAACCCGGATCTTGCAGAGGGTGAACCGCCAAGAGCGCCAAGAGACGCAGAGATGTTGTGGGGGATGCCTGCAGGAACCCTTCGGGAAAATAGCGGAGTCTGCGCTCGCAAGTTTTAAAAACGAACGCAGCACCCGGAGGACCTGCATGCGTTGTAGTTTGAAGGTAAAATTTTTGAAAATGAAATCCTTAGCGTTTCCCGGCGTACTCTGCGGTTAAAACCACTGTGAACCCGGATCTTGCAGTGGTGAACCGCCAAGGCCGCCGAGTAGCGCAGAGGGGTTGCAGAAACACTGTGAGGAGGGTATAGATATAGGTTTTAGTAGCTCAGCAGTTTTGTATTTATGCATACACTCTTCAGTTGCGGGTCGTTATGAATGTATGGAAAGGAGAGATTTTTTGAGAGAAATCTGTAAATTCACAGCTGGCGGGTATTTTATGGCGAATGTAAATCCAATCAATAATCCGGATCATACAGCTGAGGAAAACAAATTCAAATCAGAAGATTCAAAATCAGTAACACTGTTTTTGAGCGGAGATATCATGACCGGCCGGGGAATTGACCAGGTACTCCCGTATTCCGTTGATCCGAAGATTTATGAACCTTACGCCAAAAGTGCTAAAGATTATGTTCAGCTTGCTGAAAGAATGCATGGCAGGATGCCTGCGAATGTTTCATTTGAGTATATCTGGGGTGACGCACTTGAGGAGCTAAAACAGATGAACCCTGATTTCAGAATCATTAATCTGGAAACCTCCGTCACCAAATCAGGCACACCCTGGCAAGGCAAATCCATTCACTATCGAATGCATCCAGGGAATACGCCGGTTCTGAATGCCGCAGGAATTGATGTTTGTGTGTTGGGAAATAATCACATATTGGATTGGGGATATGAGGGATTGAAAGACACTCTTTCTTCGATTCGAAAAGAGAATATCCAAACCACCGGTGCCGGTGAAAACCAGGAGTTTGCCGGCAAACCGTCAGTTTTGAAATATGGGCCGGGCCGATTGCTTGTTTTTTCTTACGGGTCACCAACGGCCGGTATCCCTTTGGATTGGTCGGCAGCGGCAGAAAAACCAGGTGTAAATCTTTTGCCCGGTTTTGGAAATGATGGTGCTGAAAAAATTATTGAAACTGTTCAAAAACATCGGGAAGAAGGAGATATTGTATTGCTTTCGATTCACTGGGGAGGAAATTACGGGTATGATGTTCCGGCAAGGCAGCAAAAATTGGCACACCGGTTACTGGATTCGGGGCTGGTTGATCTGATTCATGGACATTCTTCTCACCACCCGATGGGGATTGAGGTATATAAAGGCCGGTTGATTTTATATGGATGCGGGGATCTGATCAATGATTATGAAGGCATCAGGGGCAGAGAAGAGTACCGGAGTGATCTGAGGCTTCTCTATTTTCCAAAACTTGATGCTTCAGGTAAATTGTTGAACCTGAAGATGACACCTTTAAAAACCCGGCGCTTTCAGCTCAAACATACAGATAAAAAAGAGACCGGGTGGCTTGCCGATACACTGGACAGGGAATGTAATAAGTTTGGCGGTTCAGTTGAGGTGTCTTCTGATGGACGGCTTACCTTGCTGTGGAAATGAGCAACCTCGTCAGCATCAGAAGAATCTGCGTGCGTTCTGGGTTACCTGAGTAGACCCGGACTTTCAGATGCAACCATTGAGGCAAAAGCCTGCAAATGAAAACCTTGGCGTTTCCCGGCGTTCTCTGTGGTTGCATCCTCTGTGAGCTTAGATCTTGCAGGGATGAACCGCCAAGAGGCGCAGAGGAAGTGTGAATGTTTGGTTGGGCAGATAAAAAAAAGAGCACCCCGGTGAGGGGGTACTCTTTACGATTTGGTCTGGTTCGGAATGGATTATCCGAGGAATCCAAGTACGGACTGCGGGCTTGAATTCGCCTGTGCAAGGGCAGAAGTAGCCGTCTGCTGCAGTATCTGTAAACGGATGGATTCACTCTGAACCTTGGCAAAATCAGCGTCCTGGATACGGCTCCGGGCAGCACTGTTACTGTTGATTGCCTGGTCAAGATTCTCTTCCCGTATGGAGAGTTTGGTCTGGTCGATACCAACCTGGTTAAACTGTCCGGCCAGGGTTTCGATGGCAGTATCTATACCGTCTATGAATGTATTGAACGAACTTGAAAGGGTTGCATCAAGAGCAGCTGTTGTGGCGTCCACGCCAAGGGTAGTAGCATTGGTTTGTGAAAGTGTGACAGCCAGCGTATCACCACTGCCTTCACCTACCTGGAAGGTAAGAGTTACATCACCGGCACCGTCGTCCAGAAGTTGAATTCCCTGGAACGTGGCAGAACCGGCAACATCATCAATTTCCGTAGCCAGAGCTTCGATTTGATCTTGTATGAATCCACGTTCTGTATCACCAAGTGTGTCATTGGCACCCTG
>CAYVBJ010000049.1:0-20917 GCA_964449075.1 uncultured Balneolaceae bacterium | reverse complement strand
AAACCCCACTGCCTAAGGCAGCTGTTGAGAGTGCTCCGGTTTTTAAAAAATCGAGACGGCTTAATTTATTTGATTTCATAGTCATATTTGCTTGAACGAAATGGGTAAATAAATCCTGTTCTTTATTACTGGTTACCTCGGAATAAGGTAATTATGTCTGTAGACAAATTCATGTTTTCAAAGAGTTGATGAGATAAGTTAATGGTATCTTTACATTGTATTTGCAACGTAACAACCACACTCTTCCTTACCAGCCGTTCCTGACGGAACGAATTCCGGCAGCATATTTGTCAATCTACCAACCAATGGCAGATCTGCTGAAAAGATTTTGGCCAAAGCAGTGAACACACCCCTTGTTTATCCGCTGAATGCGTCTAAACTTGTCCCCTCTTCCCGACAAATCCGTGTACGGGATTTCGCAAAAGCCTCAACGAGAGGGGAAGTTTAACCTTAACGCCGACAGGTGTTTAAGGTTAGACAGGGGTGTGTCCAGACCTGCCATCTCTAAATTATGCAGCGTATTTTTTAATGAATCGTCAATCCGCATCTACATCATCAACAAAGTACATGGTAGCGGCAGCTATGATCATAGCTCCTCCGCCAAGCATCAGTGAGAAGATGGCCTCCCCGCCAAACCAGTTACGGGTAACAAATCCCAGCATGCTGGCTGCAATAATTTGCGGGATCACGATGAAGAAGTTGAAAATTCCCATGTAAAGGCCCATCTTTTTGGAGGGAAGTGAACCGGCCAATATGGCGTAAGGCATCGCAAGAATACTGGCCCAGGCCAGGCCCACTCCAACCATGGATATGATCAGCATATTGGGACTCGACATGAAATAGATCCCGATCAAACTCAGTCCACCTGCAATGAGTGATATGGCATGAACAATCTTACGGCTCGTCAATTTGGCTAATGGAGCAAGACCAAAAGCAACAATAGCAGCAAATCCATTGTAGACTGCAAACATAATCCCTACCCAGTCAGCTCCTTCATTGTACAATACGGAAGTGGTATCACTGGTTCCGTAAATATGAGCAGTAACTGCAGCCGTAGTATAGATCCACATTGCAAAAAGGGCAAACCAGGAGAAAAACTGGACAAAAGCTAATTGAACCATTGTCTTAGGCATGTGCAAAAAGTCGTGAACTACCACAACCAGCCCCTGGTCTGTTTTTCCTGAGCGCTGCCAGAGTCCGGCCAGAAGTGAAACTATTCCCAGTACTGCAAGACCAACCGTCAGTACATAGAGTTCTTTATCATATCCTCCATTATACACAAGCCATGTTGAAACAGCACCCAATAGTGCAAATACCAACCCAAAATTTACTTTCTTTTGTCCTTCTCCCGCCTGAATCGGAACTTCGCGCTTAACCTCTGATTTATCCTCGATCTGATCATTTTCATACTGCTCAAAAGCTTCCAGCTCCTCAGGGGGATATTCGTGAGACCGGAATACTGTCCACATCACTGCAAGCAGAAAAATTGCACCGCCAAGATAGAATGACCACTTGACCGATGGAGGTATAATTCCTTCGGGTGCAGTATTTGCAACATCAAACCAGTTGGTCATCATATAAGGCAGAGCAGAGGCCACAACGGCGCCGGTGCCGATAAAAAAACTTTGCATGGCAAAACCTTTGGTGCGCTGTTCAGAGGGCAGCATATCGCCCACAAAAGCACGAAAAGGCTCCATCGAAATATTAATGGAAGCATCCATGATCCAGAGCATCCCTGCGGCAACCCAAAGAGCCGGTGAGTTAGGCATGATTATCAATGCAATCGTGGCAAATATCGCTCCCCATAAAAAGTAGGGGCGACGCCTGCCAAGCCTCGTCCATGTTCTGTCGCTGAAATAGCCGACAATTGGCTGAATTACAAGACCTGTAACAGGTGCTGCAATCCAGAGAATGGGAATGTCATCAACATTGGCGCCAAGTGTTTCAAAAATACGGCTAACGTTTGCATTCTGAAGGGCAAATCCAAATTGAATACCCAAAAACCCAAAACTCATATTCCAGATTTGCCAAAAACTGAGCTTGGGACGTGGCTTAGGTGATATTTTCATTGATTATTGGTGTTAATAATAAATAAATTTTTTGTGTAGTAATACTGCATCCTGTTGATTCAAAAGAGGTAGTTTGTTTCTTTTCCCTCAATTTTCAATTCATAATTCATAATTTCAAAACTGCTTTTCCAAAACCAGGTAAGTGTTTCCCTCCAGCTCCATTGTTGAACCAATAGTTTTTTCAGTTCCGTCAAACAGATCCAGCCAATTACCATCTATTTCATCTCTGAATGTAAACTCTTCGACTGAATCAGAAAAATTAAGTATTACAAAAACTTCATCCTGTGGATTTACCCGTTTGAATGCGTAAATACTGTCATCATTATCTGTAGAAACTTTTAAAAAATCACCACCTTCAGCCCCGTTCCACAAAGCGGTATTATTTCTGTTTACTTCAAGAAGAATGTTGTAAAATTCTTCATATTTATAGTCTTCCCAGTTTATCTGGTCTTTTTCAAAAAACTCCAGCCGCTTGTCAAGCCCCTCTTCCTGTCCGCTATAAATCAAAGGCATTCCCCAAATGGTAGCTGAAAGTACAGCAAAATTCTCAAAGTTATCACCATATAGTTCAGGATCACTGCCATTCCAGGAATTTTCATCGTGATTTGTAGTAAAAAACATGCGATAGTCTTCTTTCTCAAACCTTTCAAATTCTTTTTCCATCACTTCATCAATAGCCTCTAAACCCTTTTCCCCGGCAGCTATATCCCGGATTGTCTGGGCATAATCCCAGGCGTAACTCATATCAAAAGCACGAACATGAAGTTCCGGTACTTCTGCTTCAGCTAACATAAAAACTGGTTTTATAGCATCCAGATTTTCGCGGGCTCTGTTCCAGAAATCTGTGGGAACCATATAAGCTACATCACAACGGTAACCATCAATATTAAAGTCACTGACCCAATATTCCATAGCATCATGCATAGCTGCCCTCAGTTGCTCATTTTCATAGTCCAGCTGAATTACATCATCCCAGTCTTCTACCGGAGGATGAAAATTTCCATCTTCATCAAGTGAATAATATTCAGGATTTGTTTTGGTCCATTCTGCATCCCATGCCGTATGATTCGCGACCCAGTCGATGATTACCTTCATATCATGGCTATGTGCGGTTTCAACAAGATTCCTGAAATCCTCTTTGGTTCCAAATTCAGGGTTTACCTCTTTGAAATCTTTTATTGAATAATAACTGCCAAGAGTGCCCTTTCGGTTCTCTTCCCCGATCGGATGTATTGGCATCAGCCAGAGGATTTTTACCCCCATTTCCTTCAGTCTCGGCAGATGTTCCGCAAAAGCAGAAAAGGTTCCTTCAGGAGTATACTGGCGGATATTTACCTCATAAATAGTCGCATTTACAGCCCATTCGGGGTGTTCAACAAACCGTTCTGAAGTGGTTTGTGAATCTGCAGCCGGTTGTCTGTCCCCGGTATTGTTACAACTCTGAAGTGAGATGCTACCAACTAGCAGAAATGCGAGAAAAAGATATCTTGATATTTTGTTAGTCATCATTCAAAGCTTAAAAGTTAACTTTTGCAAAGTTGTGTCCCATTATTTAATGAGGGTCATTTTTTGAATCATGGTATTGCTTCCGGTTACCATTCTTGCTATGTATACCCCGCTGCTGAGGTTTGAAGCATCAAATGTAATGGTAAAGCTTCCGGTCTGGTGCTGATCCTGGTTTACCAATGTGGCCACTCTCTGGCCGAGCATATTAAAAATATCCACTCTTACACTGCTTACCCGTGGGACATCATATCGTATTTGCGTTGACGGATTAAAGGGGTTCGGAAAATTATTATGCAGTTTAAATGATTCGGGAATGCCATTACCAGCAAACTCACCGGGTTCATTGCTTGTGAATATATCATCAGCCGGTGTTTCAAAAAACTGTGTGGTGAAAAGCCGGAATTCACCCGGCCGAAGTGTTATTTCAGGACTTTCTCCATCTGCTACGGTAATACTGTTACCCGTAAAGAAATCATACCATGTACCACTCTCGGGGAAATCCAGGGTGCGCTGCTGTTCAACGATATCAAAATTTCCAATAACATGAACGCTGAGATCAGGATGAATTAAATTCATCCATTTCCCGGAGCCACTGAAATCACGTTCAAATACTGTTTCGCCGCTGCTGAACGCCGGGTGTGATTTCCTGAGATTGATCAGTGCACTCCATGCCTGGAACAGGGCTCTTCTGTCCTGATCCTCAAAATAGTCCCAGCGAATTGGTTTCTCAGCGGTTCTTCCGGGATCTGATGCAAGGCAATCTCCGTTTCCCCCGCCTCCGGGTTTCAGGCACTCGTTCTCTCCGCCTCCATAACCAAGCTCACCAAACTGCCACATCATCTTAGGACCGGGAACGGTAAAGAAAAATGCTCCTGCTATTTTTTGCCGTTCCAGGGCAGTTTCCAATTCACGTACATCATAGGATAGATCGGGAGTACGATTGCCAAACTTGCGGTTTTTAAGCATCATCCACTGTTCATCATGGCTTTCCATGTAACTGACCAGACCCGGATCATTAAAGTTTCTTACGGAGTGATGCACAGCAGAGAAATCCGACTTTCCCTGGTCATGGAAACCCATTGTTGCTTCATTATAATTGAAATTGAGATTATTCCACAGAAGCATTCCCCGATCAGAAAGAATCTGTTCTTCATCATTGGCTGCAAAATGTTCAAGTATTACATAAGCCTCCGGGTTTACTTCCCAAATACGATTCGCCATACGTGTTAAAAGAGCGATTCGTGAGTCATCTCTTTGACTCCAAAAACTTACATCCCCACCTGAATCAGTTTGCGTAAACCCTTTTGAAAGATCAAAGCGAAAACCGTCAAAACGGAACTCTTCCAGCCAGTGACGATTTACCCGGTCAACAAAATGTTTCGTAGCTTCACTTTCGTGATTGAAATCAGATCCCACATTAAAAGGGTGTGTAGGCTCTACGTTGAAGTAAGGATTATCAGCCGTTGGCCTGCCAAATGCTCCTTCATTCCAGAGTCTTACGAGAGGTGACTGGTTGAAGGCATGATTTAAAACCATATCGAGTATAACCACCATATCGCGACTGTGAGCTTCATCAATAAATCGTTTCAGGTCATCCTCCGGGCCGTAGTATTTATCCACGGCCAGGTGAAATGCGGGATTAAATCCCCAGCTCGAATTTCCTTCAAAATGCATGATTGGCATCAGTTCAATAGCATTAACACCGAGGTTTTCAAGATAGCCGAGAGTATCGGCCAGCGTGGCAAAATCATGATTGTCAATAAAATCACGAACAAGCAGTTCATAAACCACGAGCTCTTCCGGGGCAGGTTTTTCCCATTCATTTACCTGCCACTCAAATTCCGCTTTACCGGGCTGAAGCACACCCACCTGGTATTCGGTTTCTCCTGCAGGATAAGGCTTCAGATTTGGAAATGTAGAATCTGTAATAAACTGATCATCAAACGGGTCCAGAACCAGTTCTGAATAGGGATCAGCTACCCTGATTTCTCCGTCCACCAGGTATTGAAACCCATACTCCTCTCCGGGAGTAAGCCCATCGATCTCCAGCCAGTAGTAGACACTGTCAGCATTTACTTCATCCCGTTTCATAAAAAAGTTTGTATCAATTTGCCAGTCGTTAAAATCACCGATCACGTAGACAAACTCTTTACCGGGTGCAAACAGTGACAAGATAACTCCCGTATCCCCCACATCCGTGATTCCATCCTGAAGCCCTGCAGGACGGGCCTCTAAAATCGGATCGGGGCTAACAACTGCTGAGAAGGTATCTTCACCGCTTCCGCCGCTATCATCGATTGCTTTAATTGTAAACTCAAAATTTCCCGGGTCCGGGGATGAAAATGTGTAGCTGAGTTCAGTTCCTACCTGGGATGTCACCTCATTTCCATTTAAAAGAAGAGACAGGGTGATGGTTTCGCTGTTGTCCGAACTGGCTTGTGCAGTGATCTCCAGGTTTTCATTTTTATCCAGGATCACAAAGTCATCCGCCGGATTAGTGAATTGAACATTAACGCCGCCCGGCTCGAATATATCGATGAAAATGTCGGAGTCTCCCGGTCCCCTGCCCACAGCAGTAACTGTTCCATTTTGGACTCCGCGAAAGAGAAGAGCGATCTGTTCAATGACAATGGAAGGATCATCAACTCCATAAAATTCTCTTACTGATGGACTGAACGTAAAGCTCCATCTGTCATTGCCAAGAGGTGTCGCTTTTAGAAATTCCGGAAAATCAGAATTAAAGTCCGGATTCTCGGTGGTACCCTGAACAAATTGCCAGTCGGTAGAGCTGGTGCTCTCATTGGTGATCACACCTGTCCAGAGAAATACATCACCTGTAAAGCCTTCCAGTTCACCGTTTCCCCCTGTTGCATCAAATATGATTTCAACCTCATCACTATCTGTCGGAAAAGCAGGGGAAACAGATTCAATCTGGCTGTACACCGTGTTGGCCGCAAAAAGAAGAGCCAATTGAATAACTAAAATTACCTGTAGCGTTCGTTTCATAATTATACCGTTTGTTTTCTGTTTTTAAAATTTATTTCAGATGATTTTCTGATAATCAGGTCCGGGGAATAGATCGTATGTGAGACCGGTTTTTCTTTATTCTCCAATCTTTCAACAAGTTTTCTGACAGCATCCCGGCCCATTTTATACATAGGTTGCGCAACTGTCGAAATATCCAGGTATTCAGAAATGGTAAGATTGTCGTAACTGATCAGGGGAATCCTGATTCCGGTGTCGCGCATTGCTTTCATAGCACCGACAGACTGGATATCTGACGCTGAAAAACAGGCTTCGGGCAGAGGCTTCATTTCTACTATTTTCATCATTGCTTCATACCCGGCTGCCTCTGTAAATCCATCCCTTTCACGTATACTGCTTTGAACAATATTCTTCTCATTGAATTTAATTCCGGCTTCTTTAAGAGCTTTTTGATACCCGTTCTTTCTCAAAATAATTGGTTTGGAGTGCGGGGCAGCAGAGAGCATTGCGATATCTCTGTATCCCTTTTCAATCAGGTATTTCGTAGCCATGTAAGCCCCTTTTTCATTGTCAATACTGACAGAATCAAATTTGTGATAATAATCATCGACAATAACAGACGGCGTTTCGAATTTTTCAAGAGATTTCCACTCATTATCATTAAAATGGATAGATATAAAAATATATCCTTCGGACCAGCGTCGCTTCAGATGAAATTTTATCTGGTTAAGCAGATCATCACCAGCTTTTACATTCACAATATTCAATTCAAAATCAAGATTCTTCAGCTGGTCCTGAATTCCTGCAAGAACCTCCATGAAAAAGTAATTTGAAATTACAGGAACAATAACTGTAAGTGCATTTCTCTTATTTCTCGCCAGACTTTGCGCGAACCCCTGTGGATGGTATCCAAGCTCTTCGGCAATTTTCAGAACTTTCTCACGTGTTTTTTCAGTTACCCCTTTTGAGTTACTGAAAGATCTTGAGACGGTAGCTATACTGACGCCGGCAGCTTCGGCAATATCATAAATTGTTTTTGCCAAAATGTAGTAGTATTTAAATAGTAGAATTTAGGTTAATTCACAGCCAATTTTAAAATTCCTGCGCTACAGTAAACTGGTTATATAACAATGTAAGCGCTTACTCAATTTGCAAAATCGGGAGGTAAATTTCAATAAAAGATTTAATAATCTGTTGGCTTAAATTAGTTTACGGAAACAGACAAGAAGGGATATTAAATGAAGTGATTATCCCGGGAAAACAGGAAGCCTATAATCAATAATTTTAAAAAAGAATTAAATTTCTTTCTTCAGGATTTCTGACCGACTGATTCTGTTTTCTCTCTATTTGAATAATTTCGAATTACATATTCATCAAGAATCTTTTTGAACTCTTCTCCTATATGGTCTCCCCTGAGAGTTTTGAAGTGTTCACCATCCACATACACAGGAGCCTTTGGCTCTTCAAATGTACCCGGAAGTGAAATACCCAGGTTCGCATTTTTTGATTCTCCCGGACCGTTTACTATGCAGCCCATTACTGCCACATCCATCTCTTCCACACCTGGATAGATCTCACGCCAAACCGGCATCATTTCAACAACATAATTCTGTATCTGATCAGCCAGCTCCTGGAAATAGGTGCTTTTTGTGCGTCCGCATCCCGGGCAAGAGGTGACCTGTGGAATAAAGCTTCGAATCCCGAGTGATTGCAGTATCTGCTGGCTAATCCGGACTTCTTCGGCACGATCGGCTCCCGGCATTGGTGTGAGTGATACACGGATGGTATCACCAATACCTTTTTGCAGCAGTACGGCAAGAGCTACTGAACTTGCTACTGTTCCTTTCATCCCCATTCCTGCCTCTGTGAGTCCAAGATGCAATGCATAGGGTAAATCATTTGCTATCCTTTGATAAACATGAATTAAATCCTGAACCCCTGACATTTTACAGCTTACAACAATTTTATCAGGTGAAAGTCCTACATCTTCAGCAAGCGCTGTTGAACGCCGTGCACTTTCGACCATTGTATCAAGCATAACCTCCTTGCTCGATTTTGGATCTTCCAGTTCACTGTTTTGATCCATCTTTTGTGCAAGCAGCTGCTGATCGAGTGAGCCCCAGTTCACACCTATCCGAACCGGTTTATCATATTTAATCGCCTGTTCAACAATCGTGCAAAAATTTTCGTCTCTTGTCCGTGTTCCGGTATTTCCCGGATTGATCCTGAACTTGGCCAGTGACCGAGCCATATCGGGATATTTAGTCAGCAGCAGATGCCCGTTGTAGTGAAAGTCACCAATTACAGGAACCGTAACCCCCCTGTTGATAAGCTTTTCCTTTATGAACGGAACAGCTTTCGCGGCAGCATCGTTATTTACTGTAATTCTCACCAATTCTGACCCGGCCTGCTGCAACTGGTCAATCTGTTCTACGGTATCGTCTATGTCAGCTGTGTCAGTATTGGTCATCGACTGAACGACAATTGGTGAGTCTCCTCCTACAGGAACATCACCGACCATGACTTTGATTGACTTTCTGCGATCTATGGAGTTCATATTTTTCTACCTAATTTCTTTTGCTCAAATCAAACAACTTTTTCTTTTCTTCGTCCGTAAGGCCATCATACCCTTTTTTTGAAATTTTTTCCAGAATTTCATCCAACTCGGTCTGATCTGTCTCTTCAACGATCTCTACATCACTGACAGAATACATATTTTTGTTTTTCTTTCTGCCGGAAGTTGGTTTTTGCCACATCGATTCAATTTTCCGAACATAAGAAGAGAGGTCAATCCCTTTATAGTGAGCATCAATCAGAAGGTATCCAATTCCTGCACCACCCAGGTGTACGGCTCTCGCAATATTGTCACCAGATCCAATAAACAGCAAATCGAGCGCGATCAGTCCGGCTACAACGAACCTGGCTTCAATCGGAGGAAAAAAGATCAGCATAATCGGGGTTCGCGGAAACAGGTAAGCGAATGATACCATGATACCAAATACGGCTCCCGATGCACCAATAACCAGGCTGCTGCCCATAAGAAATGAGAAGATCACATTAATGGCCGCACCGCCGATTCCCGAACCAAGAAACAGTACAAGAAATGTGCGTGGCCCGAGGCTTGTTTCAACGGATCGTCCCATCCACCAAAGCCAAAGCATATTAAAGAGCAGATGAAACCCGCTTCCATGTAAAAACATGTAGGTAACAAAACGCCAGGGCTGGGTAATAGCAACGCTCCATTCAGGATTAAAAGCAAGCCACTCGATAAGAAACCGGTTCACACTTTGTCCCAATAAAGCCTGCAGAATAAAAACCACTACATTGATGGCAATAATTGTGCGTATTGCTATAGGCAGGCTTAAAAATCCTCGTTTAGCAGCTCCTGCAAATGAGTCCTGATACATAGTTACTCTCCGGTATCAATCAATAATAATTGTTTTCTTTTTTCATGCCCCATGATTTTATCAGAATAAACCCGACAATCATTCCGCCAAGGTGGGCAAAGTGCGCAATTCCGGTTTGAGTGCCAACCACTCCGTTCATCAGTTCCAAAGCTCCGAAAATGGCTACAAAATATTTGGCTTTTATAGGTATTGGCGGAATCAATAACATAATATAGCGATCAGGAAACATCATTCCGAAAGCCAGCAGAATACCGTAAACAGCTCCGGATGCTCCGATTGTGGGAGCGCCACCGCCTCCTATCCACATATGTATGATTGCTGCCCCGATTCCTGTTAAAAAATAGTAGGTAACAAATCTTTTGGTACCCCAGTAATTTTCAATAGCCTGTCCAAAAATCCAGAGCGCAAAAAGATTAAAAAAGATGTGGCCCAGTCCCCCATGTAAAAACATATAGGACACAAGCTGCCACACTTCAAAGTATTGACTCTGAATCGGCCATAGTGCTCCGAATCTGAAGAGGAAGTCGCCAATATTTGGAGTTGTCAGCGCAAGAAAACAGAGAACATTTATTATCAGTAAATGTTTAACAGCCGGCGGAAATACCGAAAACTGTGTATTTGGTGAATAATTATCGTCTATATAGCCCAACGAAACTTATCTTTATTGTGATTTTTGTTGATTTCATAATATACATTGAGTCCGCTTAAAGTAACTCCCGGAATTCCCTGTCCGGGAAATACAGTATCACCGCAAAGGTATAACCCCGGGAATGGTGTTTTATTGGGCACCCAGTCCAAAAGAGAGCGATCCATGCTCTGCGGTATACCACCTACTCTTCCGCGGTAGCGATGAACCCATTTCTCCCACGTTACAGGGGTGCCCGAGAACACCAATTTTATCTTTGAACCGGCAAACTCCGGCAATCTTCTTTTCAAAACATCAATGATACAACTTTCTGCCTTTGATTTCATCACATCATATGTACTATTTAAGCCATACCAAAACTCGGGAATAGTATGAGTTGATATATTTAAAACACGATCACCTTTTGGTGCCCGAACAGTATCTCCTCTTTTTGAAAAAGATACAAACAGTGACTTTGAATTTATACCGGGAATCCGGTCATTTTGTTGCAGGTGAATTTGATGATGGAGCGGCATATCAGCCGGGTAAATATCATTGGTGACCACACCCATGGTAATTGCACCCCAGTACGAAGAGTACTCTTTCGACTTCTTTTTAAAATATGAAGCTGTTTCACCAGTTGTAATGCTCTCCATGTTCCAAACCGGGATATTAGAAATTATGACAGGTGCACGGTATTCCGTTTCATTTTTATCGGTATAGACCAGAAATTCTCCCTCGTTCTTATGAAGTTTTAAAACTTTTTCTTTCGTATGCAGCTCACCGCCCTGTTCTGTAATAAATTCTTCCAGTTTTTTTATCATTGAAATAAGACCACCGGGAACATAATAGTTCGTACAGCTTGTATAGGTAATGGCTGGTGCACCAAAAATAAAAGGGGTTTCAGAAGCTGTGGCCTGTGCTGAAATCATAAGCTGTTCATCCAAAAAGCGTAAAAAAGAAGGGGTGTCAAGATGATGTTCCGCAACCACCTCCTTAACTGACTTCAATGCATAAGGAAGGATCCAAAGATCTCTTGGATCATTTTTTAACAATTCTGCCACATCTGATATCGAATTTGGCGGAAAAGAGGGATTCTGACCGGAAACTTTCCAGACTATATCAGAAACACGATAAGCCAGTTCCCAGAATGATTTCTGACCGCTGAAATTACCAAACCGATCAGCTGCTTCGCTAATCCATCTTTTCCTGTCCCTGTAACGGGTTATTGTCTCTCCATCCATATGAACAACCATGGAAGGTTCCAGAGGCTCTTTGGGAAGTTCTATATCCAGCCTTTTTTCCAGTTCTTTTAGGGGCTGGTTTTCATCAAAGCCAATCAGGGTAGTAGCTCCGCTTTCAAAAATATACCCTTTTCGTTTATATGAAGAGCTGCAGCCACCGGGCAAATGAGCAGCTTCAAGAACAAGTACATTTCTGCCCTGGTTGGCAAATAAGCTCGCTGCCGTCATACCTCCCATTCCGGAACCTATGACAATAATATCAAAACATTGTCTCTTTTTTTTCATGAAGCATCAACAAGAAGAATATAGAAAGGGTTTCCCGGTATTGGATTTGATCACAATTCTTTGGTCTGTTCAGATGTTTACTGCCCTATCGATCTCTAGCCGGTAATCGGGTTTATGAAGTAAAATCAGACAGTACAGGTTTTTCAACTCTCGTATCACTCTCAATAATACCATCTTTAAGACGGATAATTCTTCGTGCATGCTCTGCAATTTCCTGCTCGTGAGTTACAACCAATATTGTATTTCCGGACCTGTAGAGTTCTTCAAACAGCATCATGATCTCGTACCCGGTTTTTGAATCCAGGTTACCTGTCGGTTCATCTGCAAGCAGTATAGATGGATTGTTAACCAATGCCCGTGCTATTGCCACCCGCTGCCTCTGACCTCCAGATAATTCATTAGGTTTGTGATCAAGACGATCGCCCAAACCTACTTTTTCCAGAGTTGCAGTAGCTCTTTTTTTTCTTTCAGCTGTCCTTAACCCCGAATATATCAAAGGAAGCTCAACATTACTTAGACAATCGGTGCGCGGCAGGAGATTGAATGTTTGAAATACGAAACCTATCTCCCTGTTTCTTACATTGGCAAGTTCGGCATCGTTTAAATCACTCACATTATTCTGGTTCAGGATATATTCACCGGATGTAGGCGTATCAAGACATCCGATCATATTCATTAATGTTGACTTGCCTGAACCTGAGGGTCCCATAATTGCAATATATTCGTTTTTTTTTACATCAAAAGATACACCGTTTAGTGCACGGACAATTGATGTGCCCATCTTGTATAGTTTTTTGAGATCCCGGATTCTAATTATCGGTTCAGGCATTGTTTTCAACTGCTTCTTAGGTTATTAGTTTAATATAGGATATTCTCATTTTCTCTTTTCATGAGTGTTGCAGTTTCTGAGGTTCAAAAAATTTACCGCAAGCACAAAATTTAATTTTTTGCAATTAAATCAGAATTATTGAGGATTTCCACGGCATCGCCATCAGCAAGTTCGCGTGATAAAATCCTGTAACTGCCGGTTACAATTTCCTCGCCATTTTCAATACCACTCATAATCTGAATGTGTGTATTGTCACTGATACCTGTTTCAACTTCCTGAACCTTTGCAATTCCGTCAATTACTTTAAAAACAACTCTGCGTAAATCTTCTTCCTGAATGCTCTCCTGATCCTCACTATCTCCTGATTCATCTATTTTATCTGACAACTCTGAAATATCACGTACGGTTACTGCCTGGATAGGAACTGTAACAACATTCTCTGCCGTCTTTGTTTTTATATCTACGGTAGCTGACATGCCCGGCTTAAAATTTGGATACAACATTTCGTCAGTAATTTCGAAAGCAGTATCCTGCGCAAAACTGGATCCTGCCATTTCTATGTTGTGGGGTGTCGAGATCCTGACTTTTACCTTGTAGTTGGTTACCTGCTCTGCAGATCCTGACCCTGTAATTAATGCTGAGTTTGCAATTTCCGTAACAACACCTTCAAAGGACCGGCTGGGATATGCATCAACCTCTATAATTGTGGTATCATTGGCTGATACATTGACAATGTCATTTTCATTGACATCCACCTCAACTTCCATCTGGTTCATGCGGGCTATACGCAGCATCTCCGTTCCGGCTGTTTGTGCATTACCCAAAACCCTTTCTCCTCTTTCAATACTTAAGCTGCTGATGGTTCCATCTTGCGGAGCGCGGATTACAGTCTGCTCCAATTCTTCTTCAGCTCTTCGAAGCTGAGCCTCAGCACTTTGAATTTGAAATTCAGTAGCATTTAAATTAGCCTTTTGTGCTTCAAAATTATTTTTAGCCTGTAAAAACTCCAGTTCCGAAATATTACCAGATTGATAAAGTGTCTCATTTTTTTTGAATTCCACTTCTGCCTGCAACATCTGAGCACGAGCCTGCTCCATCCTGGATTTCTGGGTCAGCAGTGCTGCATTTAATTCATCTATGCGGGCCTGGTAGATGTCAGGCTTAATACGCAGCAGTAAATCTCCCTTGCGCACAAAATCTCCTTCGATCACATTCAGCTCAATCACCTCTCCCGATACATCCGGGCGGATAATTACCTCTACCTCAGGCTGAATTCTGCCCGATGCTGATACCATCTGCGTAATAGTTCTTATTTCAGCCTTTGCAGTCTCTACTTCAACCGCATTTTCAGACCCATCAAGCCAGCCCGCAGTTTTGGCAGCCAGCCCAAGGATAATGATCAGAATCAGGCTGAATCCAATAATTTTCAATAATCTCTTCGTTGATGAACTCTGAGGCATAATTTTAAGTAGTCACTTTTAATTCAAGGTTATTCGCGAGTCGAGTCGTCCGATAAAATAGTCCAGCAGTTTTTCCTGAAATACAAAATTATAAATAGCCTGAACCCGGTTCGACTGTGCCTGTACAAAATTGGAATTTGCCTGGTTCAATTCAATGAGAGTACTTGCTCCCACATTATACCGTTGTTGTTCAGTTTCAAAGGCACGCTCTGCAGCTGCAAGTGATTTCTCAGTAGATTCAAGCTCCTTGGAAAAAGAAGTATAATCGTTATACGCCTGCCGGACTTCCTCAAAAATCTGAAATTTAACATTTTCAAGTTCAAGCTTGCTGTTTTTAAGTGCTATTTTTGAACTTTGTAGAGATGTTCGGTTATCCCAGTTATTGAAAATCGGAACTTGTAGAGACATCCCCACATTCTTTGTAACCAATTGATCAAAGAATTGATCGGTGAATCCTACGGTTTGTCTTATAAACTCTCCGGGGTTATTCGGATCAATAGCAGTTACCCTGAAGTTATCATTATAGCTTGTATTGATTCCGTAACTGGCTGAAAGAGTAGGATAGAGACCGGACCTCGTTATTCCAACCTGGTGTTCATTTCGCTTAATTACCTGCTCTTGTGCAAGTAAATCATTCCTGTTATTCAGTGCAGCGTCAATCATTTCTCTCAGCTCCAGGTCTGCCGGTATTAATGTCAGCTCGTCAGCTGATGGAATATCAAACTCATATTCCGCCTCCTGGTCAACCTGCATAATTCTGAGAAGTCGTGTTTTACTCAGTTCCAGTGCATTTTCGCTTTGAATAACGGCCAGTTCATCGCTTGCCACCTCTGATTCCTGGTTAAACAGATCAACAGTGGGACGTGCACCTACCTCAACCTGGGCTGAAATCTGCTCCAACAAAGATTCAGATGCTTCAAGGGTTTCTCTTGCAATTTTCAACAATTCAACATCCAAAGCAACACGCAAAAAACGGCTGGCCGTGTCAAAAATGATTGTTTCCCGTAATCGCTCTCTACTATTGCGCTGGGAGGCTTCATCTGCATTTACACTTCGAAGGTTTAAAATATTACGGAAACCGCTAAAAACGGTAAGATTTACACTAATATTCCCACCGATACGATTGGTAGTTACATCTTCAAAAGCAACAGTGGTTTGATCAAACTGCTGACCGGTAGTTCTGTTGTAACTGGAACTGCCGTTAATAGACGGCAAAAAATCAGCTCTGGCACTCCAGATATTTGTTTCAGCCAGCTTTAGATTATTATCAGACTGCTGCAACTGATAATTGTTTTCAAGGGCTGTATCAATAGCTTCCTGGAGTGTAATATTTTGTTGAGCCTGACTAACAATTGGTAATAGCAGAAATAGGAAAGAGTAAATAAATTTATTCATGTACATAACAGGGTTGATGTTCGTTTGTATTCATTACACGTAAAAGTAACAATAGAGTTGCAATAAAATTTCCGAAATAATAATTCCGATACGAATTTTAACAACTTCTCAGGTAAGACGGGTTTCAATCCGTTTTTGTTTTGCCTTTTTCGCTTTTATCAAACTTATGAAGCACTCTTGGAGTAATTTCGGAATCAACTATAGTAGAGATGTATTCGGTAGCACGACGGGCAGCAAGACGTTTCAGTTCGTCAAGCAAAAGAGCACCAAAACCGTATTTATCTTTACCTTGTGATGGTTTTTTGGGTGATTTTCTGCCGGTTAGTCCAATTGCTGCACCCACGATAACGGCGATACCAACTGCTTTGAATGGATTTCTTTTTATTCCTGAAACCATCTTTAAGGATCCAAAAGTATTCTCTTTTACTTTTGTAAAGGATTTATCCATTTCAGATTCGAGGCCTTCAATTTCTTTTTTCAGCCTCTCTTTTCTGTGTTTCAGATCTTCAATTGATATGTCTTTATTTTGACTCAGATTCAGCCTCTCTTTTTTCTGCTTTATCATTTTCACTATCGGTTTCAATAGATATCATATCCATTGCATCCACCATTTGTTTCAGAATATCGGACTGAATTTGTTTCGTAACGGAAACAGGGTGAATTTTCAAAAAAAGGAATCCGGCTATCAATAACGGCAGCGAGGAAAGCAGGAAGCCAAGACTGTTGCTTTGCAATAGTTCTCCCAGGTAAAAACCAAGTGCCAGCCATAGAAAAAACCCCCCTCCTGCAAGTAAAAGAAACCCGATTACTCTTTGCAGGGAATCAGCAAGGATAAATGAAATTTGCTCACTTATGGTCAAAGAAAAGAGTTCAAACCGTTTTTCGACATATAGCCGAACATCACGGCTTATCTCTTTTATTCCCTCTGAAATTTCCGAGGTTTTCATACTCATAATTATATCCGTTCAGGATTTAAATATTCTGCCCAGTAAAAAACCTGCTGCAGCTCCGATTAATACACTGCGAACCGGGTACTTGCGAATCAGAAGTTCAGCTTCGGTTTTTAATTCATCAATGCTTTCCTCGATATCAACGCTGTTCAGTTTTCTTTGCACATCGTCAATAGCGCCTTCAAGTTCATCGTTTAAATCCTTGATTATTTCTTCATCCATAATTTTGTCATTTAATTTCTATTCAATAGCTAAAATAAGTTATACATCGATAATCTTAAACTACTAATTAAAAAGATTAAGATTTGTATTAAAGACAAGCAACAGATTTATTCTGCTTATCAATCGGAATAGTCATTCGTACCTAAGGCTTTCGATAGGATCCAGCCGGGATGCTTTGAATGCCGGGTAAACTCCAAAAAGAACTCCGATGATGGTCATGCCGACAACACCTCCAATAGCTGCCGACCACGGAATAACAATACTGGATTCAAGCCATAAAGCCGCGGCATTACCAAGAAGAACTCCCGCAATAATACCGATAAATCCACCGATTTGACAGATTGCTATTGTCTCCATTAAAAACTGGGATACGATGGCTTTACGTGTAGCCCCTACTGCTTTTCGAAGGCCAATTTCTTTTGTCCGCTCAGTCACAGAAACAAGCATAATATTCATGACACCAATTCCGGCTCCCAGCAGTGCAATTCCTCCCACAACGAATCCAACCAGGTAGAGAATTCCTGTGAACTGTTCAAAAACATTTCCAAGCGACTCATTTGTTACAATTTCAAAATCACTGGGATCACCCGGTTCAACCTTTCGTATGGTTCTGAGCCAGCCGGTCAATTCATCAATTGTTGCCTCTACCAGTTCAATGGACGGAGCTTTTACCTGGATGCCAATATTCCTGTTACCCCCGTAAACTGATGAAAGTGTTGTGTAAGGAATAATGACAAACCTGTCCAGTGTCTGCCCAAACACATTTCCACGTGCTTCTGTGACTCCAATTATCAGATAGGGCCTTCCTTCTATTCGAATGGTTTTATTGAGCGGATCTTCAATTTCAAATAGAGTTGCGGCAACATCATGACCAATAATAGCGACGGGCCGGGCAAAATCTATATCCTCTGCAAGAAAATTTCTGCCGGATTCAATATCGTAGGCGTTATTTGGCAGGTAATACTGATTTCCACCTCTCACAGATACATTGGGCTCTGTCTCTCTCTCTTCATAAGAAATTTTGGTTGTTCTGAACGGGCTGTTAGGACCAACCTGTCTTGCCAGTTTTGTACGTTCCTGCAGCTCCTCCATTTGATTAAAAGTAACATCTTCCCTGTTTCGGTAGTTTTGCCAGTCGTCGCCCATATTAATGGCCGGAAATTTCTGTATAGTTATCACGTCTCCGCCCATCAGGCTCAGTGTGTCTTTAAAATATGTATCAAGTACAAGAACTGCCGTATTTGCACTTATAACCGCAAAAACGCCGACTGCAATCGCAAGAAGCGTCAGTGATGACCGCAACATATTTGCTTTCAGCGAATCAAAAGCCTGTCGAAAAGTTTCCAGAATTCTCATAATTGCTTCACTTCCTGTTTTCCGGGATATACAAAATCCAGCTGTTTTCTATGTTTTACTAATTACTTTCTAATCGTATCCCAATGATTCAATCGGGTCTGATTTTGCCGCTTTATTTGAAGGCAAAAACCCAAACAAAATCCCTATAAATGCACAAATTACAATTGCATTAATAACCGTTGTCCAATCCATGTAGGCAACAAAAAACTGATTTATCAAATAGGTGACTCCAATTGAAAGTCCCATTCCAATGATTCCCCCGATCAGGCAAATAACAATGGCTTCCATTAAAAACTGAAAAAGAATTTCCCATGCCCGTGCGCCAACTGCTTTTCGAATACCAATCTCCCTGGTTCTCTCTTTTACAGAAACAAACATGATATTCATTACACCGATACCCCCGACGAAAAGAGCAAGCCCGGTCAGAAAGATTCCAATTCCATAGATCGCTGTTTTCATTGACTTAAATTGCTGCTCAAAAAGCGCTGCTTTATTTATGGCAAAGTCATTATCCTCAGCGGGATCCAGCTGCCGGATTCTGCGCATTAATCCTTCAATCTCATATTCACCTTCAGCCAATGCTTCTTCGTCAGGGAACTGAACAGATATCTGAAGCCCCCATCTCAAACTGTAAAGTGATTTATATGCAGATATGGGAATCAGTACACGGTTATCCGTATCTGCCATGCCGAGAAAGTTGCCTTGTTTCTCCAAAACTCCTATCACCTGAAAACGCTGACCGCGAATCCGTATTTGTTTCCCTAAAGGATTCGTATTTTCAAACAACTTTTCTGCAACGGTAGCACCAACTACAACAACTTTAGCTGATCTCTGAACATCTGAATCACCAAAAAACCGTCCGCTTTCTATGTTCAATCCGGAGGTCCTGAAATAGGTTTCGGTTGCACCGTTCACATCAATGTTTTCAATATATTTATCCTGGTATCGCAGGGTGGCAGAACGGGTAACCTGTGCAGACACCTCCGAGGCATACCTGCTCATCTCTTTAATCTGGTCCACATATTCAATTTTCATCTCCTGCCGGTTTCGGTATTCCCACCACTTGTATTCACCGCCACCAATGCCCCATGGCCATTTTTCTATAAAAAGAACATTCTGACCAAGCATATCCATGCTCTCATCAAAAGCACGATCTACTCCATCTGTTATGGTATTCATGGTGGTTACACTTACAATACCAATGACAATACATGTAGTAGTTAGCATTGCCCTGGTTTTATTCGTCATAATTGCATGAATCGCAATTTTGAATCCCTCACTAATACTGACAAACAGTCGGTGCATTACAAATGCTGGTTATTTTTTTTTGATTATTTAATCGATAACAGATGAAGTTTGCATTGTGTAAATTGCTATTTCATATCTTACCGTGCAGACGTTATCTTATTCTCTACGACAAAAAAAATATTTCGTTTCAAAAACCTTTCATTTTTTTCAGCCAATGATATAAATATGAATGTAGATATTCTTGCATTTGGAGCACACCCTGATGATACTGAACTCTGCTGTGCCGGCACCTTAGCTGCATTGATAAGCCAGGATAAAAAAGCTGCGGTGGTCGATCTTACCCGGGGACAAATGGGAACACGCGGAACGCCTGAACTCCGGTTACAGGAAGCTGCTAAAGCAGCATCGATTCTTGGATTATCTTCACGTGATAACCTGGGCATGAAAGATAGTGAGATAGAAAATACAAGAGAAAATCAAATCAAAATAATAAGAAAGGTACGATTCTATAAGCCGCATATTTGTTTTATCACTGCACCATCTGACCGCCATCCCGATCATGGAGATGCTACCCGCCTGCTTATTGACGCTATATTTTACAGCGGTTTGAAAAAAATTGAAACAAAAGATATAAACGGCAATAACCAGGAGCCTCACCGGCCCGCTCATATACTACATTATATGCAGGATCAGCCATTTGAACCGGATTTTGTCTTCGATATCACCGATACAATAGGCAAAAAAGAAGAAGCGATCAAAGCTTTTGCCAGCCAGTTTCATGTTGAAAATCCCGGAGATGAACCTGAAACCTACATATCAAGCATTAACTTTTTCGAATCCCTGCGCGCCCGTGCGATGCATTTCGGACACCTTGCTGGTTTCAGATATGCCGAAGCATTTAAATACTATCAAAAACCGGCACCACTGAGCTCCATGAACGTTTTTTTTGAAACTGATCCAATCAGATAACAATCCCGGTCTGTCGGCCGTAACCACCATCCCTGCTCAACCCAAAAATCCCGCAGGCCGGCTGACCGGAGCCGCCGGAAAGATCTCAGCGCTGTTTTGCCAGTTGCCCTGAATTCCGTCAGCCCGGCTCAGGGCATTGGCTGAGTTCATTTCCATCTATCAAAACATTGCTTTTTTAAGAACTTGCTAATGGCCGGACAGACGGTGATCACACCCCCGGTCTGTCGGCCGAAACAACCATCTCTGTTCGATCCTAAACTCCGCAGGCCGGCTGACCGGAGCCGCTGGCAAGATCTCAGCGTTGCTTCGCCGGTTGCCCTGAATTCCGTCAGCCCGGCTCAGGGCATTGGCTGAGTTGCTTTTTCAA
>CAYVBJ010000048.1:0-21714 GCA_964449075.1 uncultured Balneolaceae bacterium | reverse complement strand
TGTAGCTGGCTATTTGTACATCATTCAGCTGAATGTATCCCAGGTCGGAAGCGGGTGATGTATATTCTTTAAGTGACCGGCCTATGAACGCAATCTTTCTGCGTCCATCATTCACTTTCAGAATGCTTTTTAACCTTCCAATATGAGAAGAGAAGGTTGTTATGATAACCGCTCCATCCTCACTGTAGAGTTGATCCAATTTAAAACGCAACTGTTCAAGAACATCTGATTCGGAGGAACCGGTGCCGGGGGCATCTACACGTGTGGAGTCTGCCACCAGAATTTTGATACCCTCTTTCCCAAGTTCTTTAAGTCTTTCTATGTCGGTAGGATCTCCTAAAACAGGTTTGTTGTCTACCCGGAAATCAAGTCCGTATGCAAAACGGCCTTCGGGCGTGTGCAGAACCGTAAGCATGGTATCCGGAATCGAATGTGTTACTTTTACAAACTCAACTGCAAATTTTGATGTCAGGTTGTAGGTACTGCCGGGTTTCAGAACAATACGCTCATTCCCGATCTCTTTTTTTAATTCACCGATCTGTTCTTCAACAATTTTCATTGTGTATGGTGAAGCGATAATGGGGCAGTTGTAGGAAGCTGCAAAATTGGCAACTGCACCCACATGATCCAGGTGACCGTGGCCAATGACAATCCCTTTTACCTTTTCACGCTGATCATATACTTCTTTATCCTTTGGAAGGATACCTTTTTTGATCAGATCTTTTGTGGATACAGATTCCACCTCATTCTCTTCATCCATAAGAGATTCCATATCATACCCCGCATCAAGGATCACAATTTCATCCCGGACCTCCACTGCTGTCATGTTTTTCCCAACTTCGTTGTATCCGCCGATCGTATACAATTTCATAACTGTCTCCTCTCTTTTCCAGAAAAATTGTCAATTGAAAACAGGCTCTTACAAGTAAACAATTTTTTATCGTACAGGATTCTTCAGAAGCTCATTGTTTTAAAGATTGGAAGCTTCCGGATTACTCGTTTATTTTAATTATGGGCTACTAAGCACACCCCCTTTATGTCTCAGTGTTTCCTGGCCATAATCAGCATTTTGACATTAATCACCAGGAATCTGAAGAACTGCCAGACCGGGTTCGTACGTTTCCACTCTGTAAATTTGGAAGGTACCGGCGGATAGTACGTTTGTCCGTACGGTGTTCGTTTTGAGCTTTCCTTATTCATGATTTTATTCTCTTAAAGTTCTGGTTTCAAACTACTCGGGAATGAGTCTCCACAATGGTTTTGCCTGTGCTTTGTACATAAATCCAAAGTGCAGCAGATGTTTGGTCCAGTGTCCTGCCAAACCTATTTCGCCAGTGGTATATTTCAGTGAACGGCCTGTATCGGGATAGGTTTCAAAATCCGGAATGATGGGATACATAGTCATTGAAACAGCCGTTCCTTTTAATGCACCGGCACCTGCTGAAGCGATACAGGCTGCTCCCATATCTGCCATCGATGCATGACGAACAGGTTTTTCAGCATCACCTTTCATCATATCAACAATATTAAAAGCTACTTCACGCCCCATTACCCCTGAAGGCATCCCGGTTCGGGGTGGCGTGGGAGATATCGGGTTCCCGTTGCTGCTTTTTGCCGGCATAGAAATGGCATGCGGAGGGGCAAATGCAATACCGACTGCAAATATGTTGTCGTATGTACTGTTTTGGTAGGTCTCGGGCCAGTCAGACGGGCTCCACTCTTCATAAAGTTTTCCGGAATAATCCGCATCCACTTTCATGAATCCGTTTGGAGCAAACAACCGGTCTGTAATCTCTTTTCCCACATTATCAAAAGCTTGCAACGGAACACCGGTAAATGGCGGAAGCAGCATAGCAAAATCATACGCCTCCTCATCCACGGTTCCATCCAGTAACTCATATTGACATCTGTTTTCGTCAATTTCTTTAACACCTGCGCGTTTAATCCATCTGATTCCACGTTCGGTAAAAAGTGACTCGGTAAATATCCGGCTGTGGGTAATATAGCCGCCTCTTTTTATATGCATACCGCCCATACCGAAATCACCCATCTCCATTTCATTTGTTATCCAGGTGATATCCGCTTTATCACGCACGCCATGTTTGCGGGTCAGGTGCTCCACATTCAGAAGGTATTCAAATGCTGCACCCTGGCAGGTGCATGTTCCGTGTCCCGTTCCAATCAGAAACTTCTGCCTTTCGCCCCTCTTCATTCTTTCGATAGATTCTTCCAGGTGCTGAAACGCGTGCTCGGCATGTCCATGTGTACAGACAGACGTTGTATATCCATTATCCGGGCCCAGTCCTTCGGTTTTATCAAAACGCAGCTGCGGACCGGTGGCATTTATCAGGTAATCGTATGCCAGTTTTTCCGTCTCTCCTTTCCGGTTTCCCCCGGTATAGGTAATCTCAATAAACGGATCCTGGTTATCACTGTCTCCCTCCGGGTAGATAGCTGTTGCTTTCGCCTGGTAAAAAGGAACGCCGATCTTTTTGTAGATGGGAGCAAGGTCAAACGTAACCTGTTCCGTATTCATAAACCCAACACCCACCCATATGTTCGAGGGAATCCAGTTCCATTTTGAATTAGGACTTACCACAACTACTTCGTGATCTCTTTTTAGTTTTCGATGTGCGTGCAGAGCTGCCGTATGACCGGAAACTCCTGCTCCCATTATTACAAGACGTGCCATAATCTCTTCCTCCCGGGTTACTTTTTTTACTATATGATTTTTCCCTGAATTGCCGAAAAATACACTACTTAATTAAAATGTACAGCAGAAAGTAATCAATCTCAATCGCCATATAAAGATTTAGGAATCTACTATACTTTGTAAAATTGAGTTTTATGTTGTTTCAAGCAAATTGAATTAGCATCCGTGTAATTTTCTCTGATTAATTTAGATCAACATAGATCAAAAATGAAACTATTGACTCCAGTAGCTATTATCTCTATATTGTGAGTGAACGTTCACATATAAATAATTGCATTGCGATTTGTATTGTTTCAAATTTTAATTTTGCTTCTCGTTAGCAGTCTCGCTGCAGCTCAAAATAATTCTGATCAGGCAGCGATTCACTTATCCGAAGCGATTGAGAGAGCACTGGAAAATGCAACGCATACACGTATTGCCGAAGCTGATAAAGAGGCAGCCGAAGCGGGCAGCGGATTATTGTCATCAGGTTATGTTCCTGTGGTTAACAGCAGTCTCTCCTACACCCGGTCTCAATTTCCGCAAATTATCACACCCATTCGTCAGCAGGGAACCTTTCCCCCTATTGATAATGAACTATACGAGGCGACTGTTCAGGCTGACTGGAAGCTTTTTGATTTTGGCGAAAGCCGTGCAGTAAGGCAAAAAGCACTCGCACTGGCTGATGCAGCAAATATCAATTTTGAGCTTGCCAAAATGGAAACAATTGAATCAACAACGTCAGCATTTGTGCAACTGGAACAACTTAAGGAGCTTAGGAATGTACAAATGGAACGAGTTGATGCTTTAAAAAAGAACCGGGATCAATTGGAATCCCTGCGGCGCGAGGGAAGAGTGGCAGACATTGATATTTTGAAAATTGAGGACGCAATTGTTTCAGCAGAAACCAGTCTGATTTCAACAAAAAACAGCATTGACCAGCTTTTACAAATACTGTCTGATGATTTGGCTGTAAGACAGAAATTGACTGAATATGATATCATTACACCCGGTTTTAAAAATGACATTCTGTTTAATCCGGATAACCCGGCAGCTGAAGAGGCACCCCCTGTAATGGCGGCTCGTGAACAGTGGATGGCCTCTGAGTTCGAGAAGAAAGCTTCCTACCGTGCTTTTTTACCACAGGTCAATCTTTTTGCAGCGGAACAGTTCCGCTCGGGAAGCAATTTTGAAATTGATGATCAATGGATGGTCGGAATTCGGTTAAACATCCCGATTTTCACAGGCAAACAGATCGTGAACAACCAGGTCAAAAAGAATGAAGCCAAATCAAAAGAGATTCAACTGGAACAGGCGCGGCAAATCTATCGTCAGCAGTTAAACAACTTGACGAATGCCCAATTCGAAACACAAAAACGGATTGAATCAGCAAAAACGCGCGTGAAATATCTTGAAGAGACTTGCCGGATTGAGATGATCTCCTATCGTGAAGGCAGATCTACGCTAACCGATTTATTGACCACCGAATCCACACTGAATAGTGTACGGGCTGAATTGATTGGCATGCGAGCACAGCTCCGGTTACTCAATCTCAATATTGCAGTATTAACCGGACAACTAAATAGAGAAATGGCGATTAAACTGGCAGAAGGTGAACAGCTATGATTAGAAAATACAGGTTACTTATCATCGGAATATCTCTCCCGGGAGCTTTACTAATTTATTGGTTCAGCAGCCCCGGAGAAACTGCAGTACCACAAGTATCTGTCTCCTCAGTACAACAGGATACAGTCGCCGTTGAAGTGACACAGGCAGCAGTTGCTACCGTTGCGGATTATCTTTCCTACACAGGTACAGTTGCCGGAACTCAAGATGGCAACCTCTCCTTTCGTCTACAGGGAATGCTGGAATCCATTCATACAGAAGAGGGCGAAAAAGTTCAAAAAGGCCGCTTGCTGGCTCTTATTTCAGTACCTGAGCTGGACGCCCAGCTGCGCCGGGCGGGCAGTGAATTAAACAAAGCGGAATCCTCTAAAGAATTTTGGGAGAAAGAGGCGGCCACAGACAGCACTCTTTATCACGAAGGCGCAATTGCAAAAACGGTTTTTGACAAAACCACTTTTAACTATGAACAAGCCCGCAGCAGTTACAACTCAGCTAAAGCCGCACTCGAAGAAGTGCGTGAACGCAAAAAGCTCACCCGGTTGGAAGCTCCTTCAAACGGTACAATCGGGTCTGTTTTGGTCCGGCAAGGCAGCAATATTATGCCCAATCAGCCTGTCTTCTTTTTCCACCAGGGAGAGCCTGTTGTACATGCGGATCTGATTGAGCAGGATATTCAGAAAGGTATAAAAATCGGCTCACGTGTGACTGCACAACTGAATTCCGGAGAAACAACAGAGGGAGCCGTAACGAGGATAGATTCGCAAGCCAAGCTACCTTTCAGAAGCGTTCGCGTGTTTACATCCTTCCCGGATAACAGACTCATTGGACGCCCATCGGGAGCAGGAGTCTCCCTGAAGTTTGAAGTCAATAAACAAAAAAACGCATTGTTGGTGCCTGTATCATCCATTGATTTGAGAGGTAAAACCACGCGTCTTTTTAAAGTAAATGGTCAGGAGATTGCGGAAGCCATTCCTGTAGAGCTTGGTATTCAGAAAGGACAATATCGACAGGTGAAAGGCGAAATTTCTACATCGGATAAAATTATCAGTTCCGGAGTCAATAGTGTAGAAGATGGCGACCTGGTGAAGGTTGTCCGTGAAGTTAAGCCGAATATTTAATGATAATCTACCAAAAATTATGAACTGGGCAGGATTTTCGATAAAAAACAGGTATACCATTTACGCATTGGCTTTAGCCATTTTTGTATTTGGTGTGCAGTCATATCTAACCCTTCCTATTTCCCTGTTCCCGGAGACCACCCCTCCAATCGTTACCATTATCACTCAGTACCCCGGTGCAACGGCACTTGATGTAGCCGATAAGCTGTCGGAGAATATTGAAGAGGAAGTAGCTTCACTTGACGGTATTGCGAAAGTTACTTCAAAATCACAGGACGGTTTGTCGGTGGTAACCGCAGAATTCAAGTATGATGTAAGTGCGGACCTGGCCGCAGTAGACGTTCAAAACGGGGTGAGCAGAATTCGCGGCAGCCTGCCCCCGTCTGCAGGTGAGCCCCGTATTTTGAAGATCAGTTCAACTGATAAGCCGGTCATAACACTGGGCGTGAGTGCACATGACGGTGATCTGAAAAAAGTGCGTCAAATTGCTGATGATAAAATTGCTCCGGCCTTACAGCGGCTCCGCGGCGTTGCCTCGGTAGATATTTTTGGCGGATTCCGCCGTCAGATCAACATATCAGTTGACCGGGATCTTATGGAAGCTTCAGGAGTTACACTCGGCTCTGTCAGCCGGGCCATACAAGAGGCCAATGTCTCCCGTCCATTGGGAACAATTGATAACAGCCGTCGTGAGGTTCTTCTGCGCTTTGATGAGTCCTTAACGTCAGCTGAACAGATCAAAGGCATTCCCATTAAAAACGAAAAGAACCAAAGGCTTTTAATTGGAGATATAGCTGATGTTGCAGATGGTTCCGCTGATGCCAGGAGTTCCTTCATGGCCAACGGAACGGAAGTCGTAGCTGTGCAGGTCTTGCAGCAGGATGATGCAAATACAGTTGAGGTTGTGGAGAGAGTAACGGCCGAATTACCCAATTTACGCCTGCAGTATCCCGACCTGAAATTTGAAGTCGCCACAGAAGAAGGCACCTTTACCGAGCAGGTAACAAGCAATATGGCAACATCCACTGCACTTGCGCTTTTCCTGGCCTCCTTAATCATTTTTGGATTCCTTGAGAGTATCAGACGTGCCTTTATTGTGAGTATTGCCATGCCCATGAGTTTTCTGCTCACATTCGCACTGATGAAACTGAATGGCGTTGAGCTGGACCTGGTAACTCTTTCAGCCATTATCCTGGCTGTTGGAATGGTGGTTGACGGCGCTGTGGTTGTTATCGAGAATATCAGCCGTAACTACGACAAGGGAGGCATGTCTGCCAAAGAAGCCGCTATTGAAGGAACCGGTGAGGTCTTTTTTGCCGTTCTTGTAGGTGTGGCTACAACCATCATCGTGCTGATTCCTTTTCAATTCCTGACAGGACTTGTAGGCAAAGTATTCGGTCCGCTTTCACTTACCATGATTTTTGCGTTCGGCTCTTCCATACTGATGGCTGTGACACTGATTCCACTTCTTTTTTATCTGCTTGAAAGAAAAAAGAGAGACAAAAGTTCGTGGATTAAAAAATACGTTGCCCCCTTCAATCGCGGGATGGATAAATTGAGAGACGGTTACCTGTTGCTTCTGAAATGGTCATTAAAACAACGGACGGTACTGCTGACCGGTACTCTGATCCTGTTTATCGGGAGTATGGCACTTCTGGCCATGAGAGGTATGGAAGTGCTGCCCAAACTGGATTCAGGATCTTTCTTTATCTCTATGGAAGCAGAAGCCGGAAGCTCCTTTGAACAGACCAAGTCGATCGTTTATGAGATTGAAGATCTGCTCAGCAGTGATGAGGATGTGATCAACTACACATCTCAGATCGGTTTTGAACCGGACGCAAAATTTTTCGGTGATGCAGGCGCCATGGGAGTTCAACAGGCATTTATCACAGTCGATTTGGTTTCGAGAAAAGATCGGGAGCGATCTATATGGGACGTGGAAGATGAACTGCGGGAAAAAATCAGTCAGATTCCCGGGATCAGAACCGCCGTTCTAAAAGAGATGGGCGGTACAGCTAAAAGTTCTACCTCTGCTCCCATTGATGTGCGCATATCGGGACCAGATCTGAATCAGCTCGATGTCATTGCAAAGGAAGTAGCCCAACGGGCACGTAAGGTTGAGGGAGCTGTGAATGTGTACCGGCAGTGGACACTCGAGCGCCCCGAGGTTCAATTCACGATCGACAGGCTGAATACATCTTATTACAATCTTTCCCCCGACTATATCGCAAAGGAGACGTTTGCCGCTGTGGATGGATTTCCGGTAACCAAAATGGATGCTGCAGATGGAACCGACCCGGATATTGTGGTCAGATATGATTCGCTGAACCGGAAAGTTCTGGATGATGTTTTACAGACAAAACTGAAACCCGGATTGCCACTCTCTTCCGTTGCAAGTACTAGTATGCAACTTGCTCCCAACCTGATCACACGGGAAAACCTGGTTCGTACAGCAGATGTTCTGGGTTTTACCTACAACCGGGCATTCAGCCATGTGATTGCTGATATTGAAACCTCTATCGCCGATATGGATCTCCCCAATGGATATGAAATCCAGGTAACCGGCGAGAACTCCGACCTGCAGGAGTCCAGGTCACAAATGCTTTCCGCGCTTCTAACCGCATTGATAGCTGTTTATCTTCTCATGGTTGCGCAGTTCCGTTCTTTTATTCATCCGTTAACGGTTATGCTTGCAATCCCTTTGGTTGTTGTGGGAGCTGTAGTGGGGTTAGTCATCACCGGTAAAGTGATTTCCATGTCAGTTCTGATAGGTTTCATATTACTCATTGGAATTTCTGTCAACAACTCGGTTATTCTTATTGATTTTATTTTAAATCAGATGCAGGGTGAAAGCCGGGAAGAAATTGTAAGAAATTCAGTCGCAATTCGGTTTCGGCCTATTATGATGACCACTTTCTCAACCGTAATCGGTATGTTGCCCCTGGCCCTCGAAATGGCATTGGGTGCCGAACGGTTTTCGCCAATGGCAATCGTTATCATCGGGGGCCTGACAGCTTCAAGCTTATTGACGATGGTTGTGATCCCGGTATTTTACACGGTAATTGATGATCTGATTCAGTGGATAAGCAACAGAAAATTGGCAGAAAACACTCAGCCGTCACACGATTCGTGATTAATGATGAATTAGATAAAAGCAGGTTGGATGTCTGATTTAATCCATACTCTTGCTATAACGTGAAGAGTGCCGATCTATCTATCAATTCCACGGGCATTCCGAAGATCAAGTCCCCGGGGAACTCGGCGGACGAGTGATCTTAGTTGGGCTGGGTTTTAAATAGATCCACTCGTCAGTCGAGGGCAACAAAATATGGGCAAAAAACAGGCTGAAAACCTGATGCAGGACAGGTTGCGAAAATGAACGGATATATGATTCTGATTGCTATTACAATGAACTTTGACCGAACTCCACTCCTTCAACAGATGTGAATCTCTCTGCAGCAGGCCTTCAGCCTGTGATGACCGATGCGTAACCCACTCCTCGTCTGACGACTTGGGGAAAAATATACCAAGAGCAATAAACTCTCAGTCGTCTGACGAGTAAGAAAGGCAACATCCCTTCACGGGCATTCCGAAGATCAATCCCCGGGGAACTCGACGGACGAGTGATCTTAGTTGGGCTGGGTTTTAAATAGATCCACTCGTCAGTCGAGGGCAACAAAATATGGGCAAAAAACAGGCTGAAAACCTGATGCAGGACAGGTTGCGAAAATGAACGGATATATGATTCTGATTGCTATTACAATGAACTTTGCCCGAACTCCACTCCTTCAATAGATGTGAATCTCTCTGCAGCAGGCCTTCAGCCTGCCCGTTTGGCACCTCACTGAAACCCCGACACAACCGTGTCGGGGCTGAGTTGCGTCAGGCCTTCAGCCTGTGATGACCGATGCGTAATCCACTCCTCGTCTGACGACATGGGGAAAATATACCAAGAGCAATAAACTCTCAGTCGTCTGACGAGTAAGAAAGGCAACATCCCTTCACGGGCATTCCGAAGATCAATCCCCGGAGAACTCGACGGACGAGTGATCTAAGGATAACCAGAATTTAAATAGATCCACTCGTCAGTCGAGTGGAATAAATCAGTTCTTGATGATCCGCAAAGCTGCATCAACTGTCTGTTCAATAACTTCATCCTGCGAGAGCGGGGTCATGCCACGTTCCAGGAATGTAAAACTTCGCTGAACCATTCCCACATACCAGGAGACAACGATATCCGGATTCACTGAACGGAAATCACCTGCCTCCATCCCTTTCTTTAAAATGTCAACAAATACATCTTTAGGAAGAGGCTTGGAAAGGGTTTCTTTGGTAATGATTTCTTCCCGGTGAAATACAATAAAAATATACGCAAACTCCCGCTTCATGTTGATGGAAAAATCAAATATAGAACGGACCAGTGCACTTATCTGCTCCTCCGGGCTATCCTTCTTTTCCACAGCCTCTTCAAAAGCAGATCTGAACTGCATGGTGCAATTCAAAAAAATCTCACGGGCCAGGTCATTTTTATTTTCAAAGTGTCGGTAGATATTACCTTCGGCAGTTTTTGCGCCCTTTGCTATAGACCGGATGGATGTTGCGTCAATTCCATTTTTTACAAATAGATTCAGTGCCGCATCTAATATTGCTTCTTTTTTTGTACTGTTCACCTATCTGCCTTCCATTATTAGTTTTCGAAAATTTACATGGCAATTTACACAGCCCCTTTGAATGATATTGTAACGTTTAAGAATCAATTCCATCTCTTTTGCTTCAGCTTCCTGTGCCAGGGTATCTGCGTGATCGTGTACCAATTTGTCGTAAGCAGCAAAAGCTCTCATTTTGTTCTGTCCCAATATACTTGCAATTCTTTGCCGCTCGTTAACAGGGATTTTAGGATGGTTTACAATATTTTCTGCACCAGCCCGAATCGTCTCATAATTTTCGTACCAGATACCAACCTCAATAGTTTGCATATCCGACATTAAAAGCTGCATGATAGTTTTAAGAGATTTATCCTCTTTCTCTTTTGTCACATTGCCATTCTGAGTGACAGCAATCAAAAGGAAACCAATGGATAAAAGTGAAATCATTAACCCTGGTTTCATAAGACCTGATTAGTATGTGAGTATTTACTCACAATATGATGAATTAAAGGTAGGGAAGCAAGACAGGGCAGTTTTTTTATTGACACAAAGCATCTCACTTCTGAATCTTTATTCCGCTTTTACCGTATTTTGATATATGTTTCCATAGCTCTGCTAACATAAAATAACCAGATGAATTCAACTGCTCTGAAACCACAGCTACGGCGTATTGAAATCATAGATGCTTTTCGCGGGTTTGCACTGGCAGGAATCGTTTTTGTCCATTTTACCGAACAGTTCCTCGCCGCACCGGCACCCGAAGGTGCAATGGATGCAGTGGTTCAGGGCCCACTTGACCAAGCTATAGACATCTTTATCAATCTCTTTCTTCGCGGTAAATTTTTTGCCCTCTTTTCGCTTCTGTTCGGGCTCGGCTTTTTTATCCAAATGGACCGGGCAGCTCACCGAGGCGTCGATTTCAGGCTTCGGTTTGTGTGGCGACTTCTGATTTTGATGATCATCGGCTACCTGCATCACATGTTTTACAGGGGTGATATTCTCACTATCTACGCTGCATTGGGACTTGCCCTGGTCTTTTTTCACAAAGTGCCTGGCAAATGGCTGATGGTAATTATTACACTCATTTTCCTCGGGATCCCCCGAATCATCATTTTCTGGATAAACGGATCAGAGAACCTCTTCAGTGCTATAGAATTTCTGCCCGATTCACCGCAACTTATGGTTTACTTTACCACACTTACATCCGGCAGTTTATGGAGCGTATTTGAATCCAACGCAACGGAAGGAATGCTAATGAAGGCTGATTTTCAGCTTGGCGTTTTCTCCCGCGGTTACCTCACCTTCGCATTTTTCCTGGCCGGACTGATGCTCGGCAGAATGAGGTTTTTCGAAAACACCATCCGGTACACAAAACAGTTGAAAAAAGCAATGAAATGGTCCGGTGCCGGACTGCTAATTGTAGTAGCTGTTTCTACCATTCTATTTTTTACATTTGATGCATCAGGCATAACCGGCCTCGACTCCTGGCTTGTAATGATTGGTCTTACACTCTACGATCTTCTCAACCTATCACTGACCGTTATTGTGCTATGCCTCTTTATATTGACATTCCAAAAGATCCGGGGAGCCCGCTTTTTCAGCCACTTTATCCCTTACGGCCGGACAGCCCTCACAAATTACGTCCTGCAATCGGTCGTGGGCACAGCCATCTTTTACGGATGGGGTCTGGGGCTCCTCGGTGAAATCAGAAATGTTTACACTTTCTCGATCGCTTTCGGATTCATCGTGCTGCAAATCATTGTCAGTAAGTGGTGGCTCAGCAAATTCCGATACGGTCCGCTCGAATGGATCTGGCGCATGCTAACTTATGGAAGATTCTTTCCTGCCAAGAAAGAGTAATGGATTTGGCAGATAACCGTCTAATCATAAACTATTTTAGATATTGGTAAAAAAGTTTGGAATACTTGTTCCGGAAAAAATTGATTAAATTTAATCATAGGAGACTAAAATAGTATGAATTTGTAGCGAACCGCAGAACTACTCAAAATAATTTTCATCAGCAAAAGAAATAAAATTGTTAATAACCAATGAATCTGGAGAAACTTATAGAATACGGAGTAAAAGCGCCATCCGGACATAATACACAGCCCTGGTTATTTTCAACCGGGGAAAACGAAATCGATATTCACCCGGATTTCACTCGTGCCCTGCCCGCGGTGGACAGCGACAATCATGCACTCTACATTAGTCTTGGTTGCTCTGCCGAAAATATTGTTATAGCAGCTGCCAAATATGGACTTCAATCTTATGTCAGCATCCCTGAATCAGAAAAGGGTGACACGTTCATTAAGATTGTTCTAAAAAATGATGACGCAATACAAGGAAATCAGCTGGTAAATTTTATTGAAAAAAGGCAATCCACAAGAAATAATTATACCGAGAGAGACGTGCCATCACATGATTTAGATCTGCTTAGAAAGTCTTTTGATTTTGAGGGTGTTGATATGATCACCCTTACCCATAGCAATGAAATAGAAGATCTGGAACCATTAATCATTGAAGGCAGTAATCTCCAGTTCCAAAACCAGGATTTTATCAATGAACTGGTTCACTGGATTCGATTTTCAGATCGTGAAGCGAAAGAAAAAAATGATGGCTTGTGGGCAAAATGTATGGGTCTGCCAAATATTCCCTGCTTTTTAGGCTCGATCTTCATGAAATATTTTATCTCAGCAAAAAGCGAAGCTAAACGCTGGAAAAAACTTATCGATGCATCGGCGGGATTCGCTCTTTTTACCGTTGATACGAACGATGCCGCTCACTGGATCAAACTGGGCAGGGCTTTTCAGCGATTTGCACTTACGGCAACTAAACTGAATATTCATCATGCGCATGTAAATATGCCTTGCGAGGAATTGGAGGTGAGGCAAAAGCTTATCGAACAATTCAATCTTGGTTCGAAACATCCCCTGCTATTAATTCGATTCGGATATTCTGAAAAAATGCCATATTCGCTGAGGAGAGACGCAGAGAAAGTAATTCTGTAACAAGTAAATAGCCGATGTGAAAATTGGATGTCGCGATATCAAACCAGGATTTATTGGTTAATGGATCCTGAACCGAATATCTCAGCATGTAGTTTATCTTTTATGATACCCGGCCTAACGTTCCCTTGATGATAGAACAGTTTCAGCAAGCTTGGATTCCATTTTTGGTACCACAGAACTTGTATCATTCATAATTCCGATATCTGTGTTGATCTGAAAGGCAATTGCAACACCGTATTCGCTATAATATCGAAGGCTGGATGTATATCCTGGAATCCATCCTCCGTGGCCATAAACTGTACCGAATTGGCTTTTCTGATAAATGGCGACACCCATTCCATAGTGAACATCCGGGTTAGATGGATCAATTGAAGAGGAAGTTAATAACAGTTTACGTGATGCTTCCGGTAAAGCTTTTCCACTGAAGAGAGCCGCGCCCCAGCGTGCAAGGTCGCCTGAAGTAGTTACCAAGCCACCTCCGGTCCACTCGATTCCCGGGTGCCAAGCCATCTTTCCATCATCTAAGGTAGTTTTCACGGGAAATCCGAATGGGTTTTCCTCTGCGTAACCCGATGCTAATCCCGGAAGATGTCGACTGTTGGAGGGGCTTGTATACGTTAGTTCCAGTGGCTTTAAAAATTGATCTTGTACTATCTCATAGTAATCGCGATTTGTTGCTTCCTCAATTATCATTCCAGCCAGGATAAATCCTGTATCAGTGTACGCCCAGCCTTTACCGGCTTCAAATAGTGGTGGTTTATCCAGCACAAACTGAACCAGTGAATCAGGTGGGAAAGGAAGTTTTTGTTCACGCCATCGCCTGTTTGCCTGATCCGCAAACTCTGGCATGAATACATGATTTGGAAGACCAGACCGATGTGTGAGAAGTTGCCGCAAAGTAATTCGTTTGTGATTGGGAAGCCTTTGAAACCAGGTGCGATCGCCAAGCCATTGTTGAATCGGCACATCTAAATCCAGAACACCTTCATGTGCAAGTTGTACAGCAATTGCCCCAACAAACGTCTTCCCAATACTGGCAGATAACATCCGGGATTTGGCTGTCATCAAGGCACCGTTTTCAAGATCAGATAAACCGGTGGCCGCTGCTCCAAACTCTCCATCCTTCCACATATATGCGGCTGTTGCACCGGGAAAACCATATCTGATTCGCACTGAATCGAGTGTCACCCGGAACATCTCTCTTAGGTTAACACTATCCTTAGTTGCAGAATTACTACTCGCAATTCGATTCGGTAAATACTCGGACGGAAAGAAATTACCGCCCATTAGTAGAATCAACATTCCGAGAAGAATAATCGGGATTGTTAGTTGAATTCTTGCTTTATTTTGGTAACTCATAATTAATCAGTTTCAAAGTTTGTATTGCCATAGTGGGTCATAATTGTACTATCAGTCCCCCATGGATTTCCATCTTTTTTATCTGTCAGTTGGCGTAGCCACGTTTTGGGATATCGGTTTTGCAGTTTTGACATTCTCAAATTTGTCTCCTTCGTATTTCCCCGGAGAAAGTATTGTATACACACCACTACTCTTTTTGAGCATTGTTTCCCGGTTAATCCAAACAATTACAATGGCAGCCACAACAAATGGTATAGTGTCGTAGGGCTGGGCATCGGGCCAGAGCGGATTGATCACTTGAAGATGGAACAGGGCCGGGAGCAAAATACTTCCCCTGGAAGCGTTGAAAAGGGCAGTAGCGATGATGCTAAGTGCAATGGTTCCGACAAAAAAATCAGTGAAAGACCAGGTGCTTTGTGGGGTGCCGCTCAAAAGGAAAGCGGGCAGGTGCCAAAATCCCCATATGATACCAATTATGAGACCCGCCGAAAGCGGGGACATCTTGCGTTGCAACAACGGAAGTGCAAAACCTCTCCATCCTATTTCCTCAACGGGGCCCTTGATGGCAAACATGGCAAGGGCACCCAAATAAGCAGCTATTGACCAAGCCGGGAACATCTCGGACAAACTGAGTTCTTTCACAATAGCTCCTGTGTAAAAGAGTATCGGAATGCCAATTAACAGGAATAGGTACCAACCTGCAGTGGTGCGCCACATAAAGAGACGACCTGAGAAGCGCCTGAGGCCTTTCAGCCCGGTTTTAAAAAGAACAATTACAATTGCAGCAACAGCTGGGCCGTAAGTCGCCAGGTAAAAAAGTGGATGCTGACCGGTAATCTCTCCAAAAGCGGCCGCCATTTGCGTTGGTAAAAAAATATATAATCCAATTATTCCCCACGTTAAACCAAATGTAATAATCAGGAAGTAAAAAAATGTTGAAGCCGGGAATGAGTCTGTGTTTCTGTTTTTTGGATGTGTCATGATTTTCAATTCCTCTAATGTAATTTTTTTATGTTGTTCAGGTCTCCCGGTTTGCACAAGGAGTATTACTGACTAATGTTCAATGGTGGTTAATCACTGACCTTTAAGCGGTGACTGACCGCCAATAGTAAACTGCCAGTGAAGGAAACCTGCCTGATCAGGCTCAAAATTGATAACTTCTTCCCTGCCATCTGTTATTTTCATTTGCCTGTACAAGGAAATCCCGGAATCTATGCTAAGATTCAACCATGGTGTTAAATACAGAATAATGGATGGCCCCATAACCGTATCAAAATAGTCAGAGAAGGGTTTTTGCATAGAAACGGTCCCTGTTTCCGTTATGTGGTGACGGTCGCCCATCGATTTTAATTGTAACCCAATCTCAAGGCGTCGGGCCGGGATAACCCATGCTTCCAGGCTCGAAGGCAGCAGTGCACTTCCACGCCATTCAGGCCCTCCACTCCAAAGAGGGGCCCTGTAGTCGAATTGAAGCAGCGGAATTGGTACCGGTGCACCGAAATTTGTCGAATACGCAACACCGAAACCGTAAGATGACCGATCACTCAGTTGCCGGATGGCGAGAATCGCCCCTTCAATTGCAAAATCCTCGCTTGCCAGTTTTTCTTCAAGTCCGGACTTAAGTGCCGGAGTAACCTGTGCCAGCAGAGACCATCGCTTGGAAAGCTGACGCTGACTGATAACATTAAGGTCGATTATATATGCATCTGTTGGTCGCGGAAGCTCCTCTGTCCAGTTGTCATAGCTGAATTGAATTCGTTGAAATCCGGGCTGAATATCCAGAAACATTTGTCCATTCTGAAGCATCATTGGATAAGATACCCGAACAAACCGAACGTCTGTCCATATAGAGAGATCACTCAGTGACTGAACGAGTGATTCATCTGTATCTAAATTCGAGACCGATGAAGACGGCCAGATTTCATGACCAAATGTAAGACCGGGTCTCAATTGCGCTGCAGCAGATTGGCTGAACAGAATTAGAAAGACAACAAGTAATACACCGGCACAATTTTTAGTAAAAGATTTTTGCGCTGTCATGTTAAGCCGTTCAATACATTGTGATGAACGGGTTGCGAGTGAATAGAGAGATGGATCCTCTGACGGGTGAAAAATATTTATTCGTTTCATAACTATAAAGTTTGATTGTTTTGAATAATTATCTCAACCACTCTTTGATGTTTATCCAAATAACTACGGCCATAATTACTATGCTTATCACAATCAGGATTCCAAAAGCGATACTCTCGTAAATATTTCCGGATTTGAATCTTTTCTTTTTCATCATTTGGTGGATGAGTTTACCGAAAGATGACGTTTTGTTTGACACACATCGTCCAAACCTGTAAGTATGAACCTATTAAACGTCCGGGCGGGTGGGTTTGTCCCTGTTTAAGACAGTCTCAGTAAGCACCTTGTCTAAGACACAGATACTTTCCTTGTATTCAAATATTGGGTAGGGGTTTTGCCTTCAATTTTTTTAAATACCTGGTTAAATGATGACTTGGAATTGAACCCTGAATCATAAGCAATTGCAAGGATACTATAATTACTGTTTTCCGGCTCAAGTGCTCTCTTTTTGAACTCCTCAACACGATACCCATTTATGTAATCGTAAAAGTTTTTCTTCTCATACTGATTTATAATTTGCGAGAGATGATTAGGAGACATATCAAGAGCTTCGGCCAGCATGGTGAGCGATATTTTTGGTTCAAGAAATGGTTTCCGGGTTTTCATCATCCCATTAAGTTTTTGATGATATAACAATGCATCTTCTTCTTTCAAACCAGACCTTTTGTACTCACCAGTAGTTTTCGGATCTGGAACATGGACAGTTGCATTATTTGTAGAAAAAATCCCCTGGGTTCTGATTCCGGAATAGCCCAGATATAAAATGAAAAGAATTATCAGAGAATAGAAAACCGGATCTGTGTTAAAATCGAAATCAATCTCCAGCCACTCCTGCATGATCGACAGAATAACAGCAATAACAAAAATCAGGCCGATCCCCCATATAAAGTGATTCAGCCAGTTCAAATCAATCGATTTACGATATGCAAAATTTTGATCGGTCATTTCACGGTAAAGGTGTAACAACCGTGATGAAGCAATAGCATAGCCAACCGCCGAAACCAGGAAAGCCACCAGCGAAAGAGCAATAAAAACGGAATAATCATCAACCAGTCCATCATTTACCATCGCCCTCTGCTCTGAGGTATAGAAGAAGAAAAACGGGATCAGGTAGATATAAAAACCCACAGCAGGCAGAAAGTGGATATAATTTTCCCTGGTAAAACTTTTTTCCGGTCTCAGTGAAAACAGAATATAAAGATAAAGCATAGGTCCATGCAGAAGAGGGAGTGGGTGATGTATCCCTGCCAGTAAAGGGTATGTTTCCCAAAATCCTTGTGAATGTATAAAATAACTAAAAAGATGTATTCCCAGGAAAAACATCCAGAACGCAAGTATCTTATCAGAAGTGGATTTCCCCGGTTTAAACATCAGTAAAAACTGAAGAAAAAAGCATAAGAAAATGCCAATCGTGAAGATTGTACTCATTATAATACCAAATTTTTCTCTGTTTGATAACTACTTGTAAAATACACATCTCTATTCAATATTTTTGCCTGTAGCAAGAGATCTCCCACCTCATTTCCGGTTTTCTGTTTTCTGTTTTCTGTTTTCTGTTTTCTTATAAAACTAATCAGATTGGAATTTCAGTACTTTTTTGTTTCTCTTAATCTGCATTGATGGGAAAATATTACAATTTCCTCTTTTCCAAATGAATGGGCGGAAACTGTAAAAGATTGCTTTGCCAAAAATAAACAGTATAATTTAAATGTTATATTCAATCTGAATTAAATTTTTTAAAAAAGAATTTTGAAGTACAATTAAATATGAATTCTCTAAAAGGATTGCTGTATTCATCTTTAGGGTTCCTGTCGAAAAGAATTCCTTACCTGTTTAGCTTTAAAAAAGTATTGCTGATTTCACTTTTTCTTGGCGGTATCCAGGTATTCGTAACCATTTTTCTGGAACCTCATGGTACCGATAATTACCAGGTGCCTTATCGCAATCTTCGCCTCTCCGGTTTTGCGCTGTGTTTTATATTCCCCTTTTTACTTTTTTATGGACTTGAAAGATGGTTTTATAATCTGAATGCCAAAGTCTGGAGAGTATATCATGAAATTATTTCAAAGTCTTTTTTAGGCATCTCAATATCGACAGCCAGCTATTTCTACAATATTACAATAATTAACTCAATCACACCTTCACTAGATCGCTGGTTAGAGCATCAATTGGTTTTTGCGTGGCCTTATGTGCCCCTTTTTATTCCCTTTTTAATAATTATATATGCCATACTTTACAAAAATCACTCTTCCCAGGAAAACCTGATCAAAATAAAAGGACAGAACAAGGAAGATGTTTTGAAGATCAGTGAGAAACAATTTGTATTCGCAGAATCTGATCAAAATTATGTGACAATCTACTATATAAATGGAGAGGAACTCGATAAAAAATTAATGCGCTCATCTCTGCAGGATATGGAAAATCAAATAGATTCTGCTATCAGGGTCCATCGGTCATATATTATTAATCCTCTTTATCTTGAAATAATTCAAGGTAATAAAAGAAAACGTTCAGCTGTTCTAAAAAATGTTGATTCCCCTATCCCTGTTTCTCAAAATTTTGATGATAAAAACCTTTATTGACCTTCACATTAGTACCAAAATCTTCAAATACTTCCCTGAAGGTTAGATTTCTTCACAAAATTCTTCATCTTCATCACCTTCCCGAAAAAAGCTTTCTCTTTGTAATTAGTTTTGTTCCAAAACATGAACCAAATAATTAAAATATGAATACTTTAATTGCCAATTTAATTTTCCTGACAACAATTTTTGCTTTGCAAATTGTCCCATTAAAAGCTCAATCAACTCAGTTCGAGCTGGATGAAGAAAATAATCCAATTCTTTCAGACTTGTACGCTCAGAAAATAGTCAATGAACTTGAATTTGAATCCCTGGATGGAACCACAGTTAAAATCTCTGAACTGAAAGGTAAAATCGTGGTGCTGGACTTTTGGCAAACCTGGTGCGGACCCTGTTTGGTGAGTTTTAAAGGATTTCAAAAAGCAAAAGAGACCTGGCCGGAGAAAATTGAAATTCTTGCAGCCTCTCCTGACTGGGCAGATGGCAAGCGTAAAATCAGGAGATTCATTCGCGAACACAACTATGATTTCAATTTCATACTGGCTTATGATCTTGAAAAAAAACTCAGCCTTTCTTCCATTCCATACAAAATTATTTTTGCTCCGGACGGAACGTTGATCAAAACCGTTTCCGGTTCAGGGAATGCGGAAGAGGAATTCAATGATTTAGAAGTTTTAATTAAATCCTGGTTTAAAAATTAATCAGCTATCTTTTAAAAAATTATTTTATCTGCAGTTTCGCTTCTAAGATTATTTTCATCTGTGTATTTTCAGTACAGCGGTCTTTAAATGATTTAGCTGATTGAGACCATTGGCAACGGTGTGGCAGCCAAACAACTCTGTAACAGAGATAGGTGTTTCAATTAGCTATTTCAAACTGGTACAAGTAGTATGTATTTAATGAATCTTTAAATTTTGATGGCTGGCAAAATCGACATAACTGATGGACACTAAAAAAATACTGATTATTAACGGGCATCCCGATACGGAAAGTTTTAATCAGAGCTTGTCGGAGGCATACCTGACAGGCGCAAAGGCTTCGGGAGCTGATGTAAGAGTGATCAACATAAGAGACCTGGCGTTCAACCCAAACCTGCAGTACGGGTATCGTCAGAGGACGGAACTTGAGCCGGATCTGCTTCAGGCACAGGAATCTATTTTGTGGGCCGGGCACATGGTTTGGATTTATCCCGTTTGGTGGGGATCGGTCCCCGCTATTATGAAGGGGTTTATCGACCGGGTGTTTTTGCCGGGATTTGCGTTTAAACACCGGGAAGGCTCCGTTTGGTGGGACAAATACCTGACCGGAAAAAGCGCGCACATCATCTGTACGATGGACCAGCCGCCATGGTACTACCGGTTGGTGAACGGGGCACCCAGCCATAAAGCAATGAAGAAATTGACACTGCAGTTTGTGGGAATAAAAAAAGTTAAAATCACCTCGATCGGGCCGATCAGGCTTTCAAAAGATTCATTCCGGCAAAAGTGGCTTGCTAAAATAGAAAAACTTGGCATGAAAAATAAATGAATAAAGGAAAAATGATTAGGGTTATGTTTACAGGTGAGCAAGCCATCAATTTTGCGCTTTGATAACTATTTGTTAGTATAATCTTGCTGCCTGAAACTTTTTCCCGAGAGATGCATAAGAGAATAAACTTTTAATACGGAAATTAGTAAAGTTATTCGCATCTTTTTTCTATAATTTATTCTTTAATAAACAGCATTATCTCTTTAAAATGATCTATATGGTTAAGCATCGGGTAATTTTTTTTCTTTCATTTATGATTGCTTTCCCTGTTTATGGTGGTCTGTCAACCCAATCTTTATCAAAACAAGAACTACAGCCCAATAATAAATACGGGGCTGACTTTGAGGAAGCCTGGTCTTTTATTCGGGATAATTACGCCTGGCTCGAAGAGAAAACAACAGACTGGAACCGGGTTTATGATCACTTTATGCCATTTGCGGAAAATGCTGAAAATAACACGGAATTTATTGCTTTGCTCGAGCAGCTGATTGAGCAATTGTACGACCATCATGCTCATCTTGGTGTAAACACCTCTTCTTCGCCAAGGATGGTGCCAAGCGGTTCTGATATATGGGCAGAATTTCGGAAGGACAAGGTTCTAATCACATCCGTAAGGGGCAACTCCGGAGCTGAGAATGAAGGTGTGAAGGCGGGTATGGAAATTATCTCAGTTGGGGGAGTGCCTGTTCTGAAAGCTGTTGAAAACCGTATCCCCGTTACCATTAGTGAACCGGGTCCAGAAGTTCTGGACTGGGCACTTCAGTCAGTTATCGCCGGTTATCACGATGAACCGGTTCAAATTGAAGTCAGCGCAGGCGATCAAACAAAGAAAATGGAATTTCAGCCGGAATTAAGAGATCAAACCGGTGATCTGCTTTCAATGGATATTTTAGATAAAAATACCGGGTACATTCAAATTCATAACAGTCTCGGAAATGTGGATCTCATCAGGGAATGGGACAGGGCGCTGGAAAAACTGAAAGATACCGATGCCCTGATACTTGACCTGCGCAATACACCCGGTGGTGG
>CAYVBJ010000047.1:0-23136 GCA_964449075.1 uncultured Balneolaceae bacterium | reverse complement strand
ATTTAAAACCAAAATTGAGGATGGCGGATTTATCTATGCTCACTGGGATGGTACGTCTGAAACTGAAGAGAAGATAAAACAGGAAACAAAAGCAACAATCAGACTCATCCCGTTAACAGAGGGTGAAAAAGGTACCTGTATGGTTACGGGTAAACCTTCCGCACAAAGAGTTCTTTTCGCAAGATCATATTAAACATTCAAACAGATGGATTTACTTCAAAATAATTATCCGTATTTCGCATGTACTTCTGAACAGTGCAGAGAACTTGACGAAAAAACGATTTCTGAGTTTGGCATTGACGGATTTACCCTTATGGAAACTGCCGCAATGCAGGCTGCACGATTCATTGGTGAACGGGAAGGAATAAACAAAAGAGGGCTTTTTATTTGCGGTAAAGGAAATAATGCGGGTGACGCTCTGGCAGCCGTACGATACCTGGTTCAGGAATATCAGCACCAGGCAGTGATCTTTTTTGTATCCGGTCATGACGATTTATCAGATGATGCCGATAAAAATTACCGGCACCTGGAAAAATTAAAAACTGACGGGTACAAAATTACCTTTATAAATGAACCGGGGTCACTTTCTGATTTTGATTGCGATTACATCACAGACGGGATGCTGGGTACCGGACTGTCAAGCCCCCTTCGCTCTGGTTACCTGGATACAACTGAGTGGATTAATCGTCAGGCATCAACAATCTATGCCATCGATATTCCTACAGGTATCTCAGCAGATAACGGTGAAATTTTAGGGGATGCTGTCCGGGCAGATTACACACTGACATTCGGAGTGAAAAAAACCGGTTTTCTTTTTAACGGAGGCAAGAGCCATACAGGAGAAATTATTCATTTTAAACTCCCGTTTTCAAGGTCCCATATTCGGTCGGATGGTCTCATTTTTGATGAAACCTGGCTCGATCAGATACCTGAGATTAAGCGAAAAGGCAAACACAAATATGATAAAGGTGTTGTTCATGTACTGGCGGGTTCAGAGGGCCTTACTGGTGCAGCGATCATGGCATGTAAAAGTGCGTGGAACACCGGTGCAGGAGCCGTAATATTATATGCCCCTAAACAACTTTTGCCCGTTTATGAGTGTACAATTCCAGAAATTATAAAAGTGCCTCTCGGAAGTAATGATGATGCCTTTTATAAAAACATCCATACACCTGCCGTTCTGGAAATGGTTGAAAAGCGGGGCGGAACTCTCCTGGTCGGACCCGGAATTGGTCTCAAGCCCGAAACAAAGGCCTTTGTCCTGGAAATTTTGAGAAGTTGTGAAATGAATACGATTTTGGATGCCGACGGACTTTCAGTCTGGCAGGAATTCAAAGACGATCCGGGTAAGCAAAAATTGGAAAATATGATATTAACCCCGCACCCTGGTGAAGCAAATAATTATCTTGATGCTGATTTTAAATCTGATTTTGAAAGGCTGAAATGGACAAAAAACTTTACCTCGGAATACAGCTGTGCCATATTTTCCAAGGGTAATCCTGCAATTTTCGGATATATGGAAAACGCGTATATATCGGGGTATGATACGACAATTTTTTCGCGGGCAGGATTTGGCGATGTGCTTTCGGGAACAATTGCCGCTAATCTTGCTATATCAGGTAATATTGAACTCAGTGTAATACGTGCACTTCTGGAAGGATATAAAAAAGCAAAGTTGAATAAAGAGCCTGTTTCACCGCGAGATATACTATGATTCAGAAGACAATCGAATTTCTTGAGCGGCAAAAAAAATTATTAGCTGTTTTAATAGCCCTCTTGACTATACTTACACTGCTCTTTACACTGTTACCTTCCGACAATCTTTTTGAAAGCAGTGTATGGAAATTTGATAAACTTGGTCATACCTTATTATTTGGTACATGGACATTTTTGCTGGGGCTGTACATTTTAATTGCCACAAAAAAATCACTGCCTCTTTTTGCCCTTTTTTTAATCGGTGCGTTTTTTGGCATCTCTATTGAAATATTACAGGAGGTGCTGCCCGTGAATCGCGCTGCTGATCCTTATGACGCCCTGGCTGATATGATTGGTTGTTTAATTGCAGTTATATCACTAAAGTTCATCACAAGAAAATCGGACTAAGAAGGAGTGATTTCATAGAAGTTACTCAGTAAAATTAACAGATCGTGACTATTATGATCAAAGAATGGTCCGGCAATAAAGCTTATCTTATTTAATAAATTCTTCGTTTAAAGAATAATAACTGCAAAGTTTTCGTTGGATACTTACAAAGATTTCAATTATACTTGGGAGTCAAGAAATAAAAACAATAGGAAATAGATGAAAGAAAGAAAAAAACCGGAAGCAGATTTACGCAATTACTATACAGTAATTCTCGAATTTGGATTAATTCTTGCGCTTGTGGTATTTATCGGGGCTATAAAAATGGATCTCCATAGTGCAGCACCCGAAGAATACACCATTGAGGAGCAAGAAATAGTCGAAATGGAAGAAATCGAAATTACAAAACACATTGAAACTCCTCCGCCGCCGCCAAGGCCACCGGTGCCCGTAGAGGTTCCAAACGATGAAATCATAGAGGATGTTGACATTAACATCGATTCAGAACTTACTCTTGACGGACCTCTGAGTGCTCCTCCGCCACCACCTCAGGAAGAAGAACCTGAAGAAGATTTCTTCGTTGTAGTGGAAGAGATGCCTGAATTAATCGGCGGACTTGGTGAGCTTCAGAAAAATATTAAGTACCCGGAAATGGCTAGACGGGCAGGTATTGAAGGACGTGTTTATGTACAGTTTATCGTAAACGAACGGGGCGAAGTTGAAGACCCGCGGGTTATCCGTGGAATCGGAGGCGGTGCTGATGAAGAGGCGCTTCGTGCAGTTCGGCAGGCAAAATTTAAGCCCGGTATGCAAAGAGGCCGACCGGTTCGTGTTCAGTACAGTTTGCCAATCGTGTTCCAATTGCAGAACTAATACCGCACCTGCAGCAACAGGACACCTGATTTTCAAAAAGGCGTGAATTTTTCACGCCTTTTTTTGTGATTTCAATTCTTTTAAAACATTTTTAAGGTTCGAATATCCCACAACCTCATAAGCTGTTTTTACCGGCATCCACTGAACCTCCTCGATCTGCTCATCCGTCTGCGGAATAAACTCTGTTGCAGAATCAGCAAGTGTCATAAGGTACCAATGAGTTGTTTTTCCGATCAGTTTCTCACCTTCACGATATTCGTGATAGGTATCAGTCAAAAAATACTCAATCTCAGGTTTCCGTACACCGATTTCTTCCGAAACTTCACGAATGGCACACTCACTTGCAGATTCGTCATCTTCTTTTTTTCCCTTGGGTAAATCCCAAAGGCCTCGTCTTTTTATCAGAACAATTTCTGTACCTCCCTTCCCTGTTTCCCTGTATACAATGCCACCTCCGGCTTCAATGATCTCATCCGTTTTACTCTTCATCTTTATCTTTTTCTTTGCCCTCTCCGCCGGACTTATCACTTGCTTCTCCTTTTTTCTCATCCGCGTAGTTCAAACGTAAATTGGTCAGCGTCTGATTCAGATACTGACGTAATTCTTCCGGCAAGTTCCCTTTTGTAAATCTGTCCAGCATGAGTAATGTATCAATAGCGTACTTCGCAGACTTTAAATCCCTTTCAATTTTATCCGTTGCTGGGTTTTTAATCTTTCCCATGCCCATCATTGCTATTTGCTGATGCTGTTGTATAAGCATCACGAACAGTAGTTGCTGCTGCTGATCATCGTTTAGCTTTTCTCCATTTTCAGAAGGGTTCTTCGCCATAGTTAATTCACCTTTATTTTATAAATTATTCTTTAGATCTGTTTCAAGGAAGTCAATTAAATTCTTTACATTTAGACTTGTTAACAAAATACAAAATATGACATTCAAATGGCTATAGTTCACCCTTTTAAAGGCTGGCTTCCTAAAACTGACTATGTTGATGAGGTCGCATGTGTTCCATATGACGTTATCAGTAAAGACGAGGCGGCGGAAATGGCTCTTGGAAAGCCAACAAGTTTTCTTCACGTAATCAGGCCCGAAATTGACCTTCCGGATAACACCCCTTTTCATGCTGATGCGGTCTATGAAAAAGGCGCCGAAAACCTGAAAAAGCTTATTGAGTCACCTGTAATGCAGCAGGATTCTCTTCCGCACATCTATATCTACCAGCTTGAAACAGAAGAACATAAACAGACAGGTGTATTTACGTGTGTATCGGTTCAGGATTACGATAACGATGTGATCCTGAAACACGAGCTAACCCGTCCGGATAAAGAAGATGACAGAACCCGGCATATCCTGGAACAGTCGGCTCATGCAGAACCTGTAATGTTTACGTACAAAGATGATGACGAGGTACAGTTTTTAATAGAAAAAACGACTGTTACCTCTCCCCCGGTAATAGAACACACGGGAGAAGATGGAGTGATTCACAAGGTTTGGAAAACAGAAAAAACGGCTGATTTTGCAGAGGCATTTTCAAAAGTACCCCACATGTATGTGGCAGATGGTCACCATCGCTGTAAAGCCGCTTCCAGGGCAGCAGAAAAGCTGAGAAAAGAGAAAAATATTTTCCCGGGAGAAGCTGAATTTGAATATTTTCCTGCTGTGATTTTTCCCATGAGTGAAATGAAAATTCTGCCTTACAACAGGATTGTTTCATGCCAGGATAAATCCCGGATTAATGATCTTTTTTCAACGCTCAATCCGGTTAAAACAGAGCGCCAAACGCCTGATTCAAAGGGATCTGTCCATATTTATTATTCCGGCAGCTGGTACAAACTGGAATTACCGGAGCCCGAATCAGAAAATGTGGTTTCAAATTTGGACGCTTCAAGACTCCAGAACTCTGTTTTAAAACCGTTTTTTGGAATTGAAAACCCAAGAACAAATCCGAATATCAATTTTGTCGGTGGCATCAGGGGAACCGGTGAACTGGAACGGCTGGTTGATAAAAACAAGGCCGATATTGCCTTCAGCATGTACCCGACGAGTATTGAAGAGCTTGTGGCTGTTTCGGATGCAGGCCTGCTGATGCCTCCTAAATCAACATGGTTTGAGCCAAAATTGAAATCAGGAATAATCATTCACACTTTTTAAACAGAGGATATATCATGAAACGAGTACATAACTTCAGCGCCGGGCCGGCAACACTTCCTGTCGAAGTATTACAAAAAGTTCAGAAGGAACTTCCCGATTACAGAGGCAAGGGTGCTTCTATCATTGAGATGAGTCACCGCAGCCCTGAGTATACAGAAATAAATGATCAGGCTGCCGAACGCTTACTGAAAATTCTCGGGGCGGATTCCGATCAGTGGGAGGTTCTGTTTCTTCAGGGTGGAGCAAGCGCGCAGTTTATGATGACACCTCACAATTTTTTAACTGCCACGAGAACCGCTGATTACATTGATACAGGAGCATGGTCAGCAAAAGCTATAAAAGAAGCGAAACTTTTTGGGAATGTACATGTGCCATACAGCAGTAAAGAACAACAGTACAACCGGGTTCCGGATAACAGTGAACTATCCTTTTCAGACGAACCGGTATACGTGCACTTCACAAGTAACAACACAATCTTCGGTACACAATTCAGCAGCGAACCTGAAACCGGCGGGATTCCGCTTGTGTGTGATGCATCTTCTGATTTTTTATCCCGCCCTGTAGATCTCGATAAATATGGACTGATTTATGCAGGCGCCCAGAAAAATGTAGGGCCGGCCGGCGTAACAGTTGTTCTTATCAGGAAAGATTTTGTCGGGAAACAACATTCTGAAGCCATCCCCACAATACTCAACTATAAAACACACATTCAGAAGTTATTTAATACACCGCCTGTATTTGCTGTTTATATGGTCAATTATGTTCTGGAATGGATTCTGGAAAAGGGCGGACTCTCTTATTTTAGTTCATTCAACGAGAAAAAAGCCGATTTACTCTATGATGAGCTTGATAAAGATGATTTTTACAGGGGAACTGTAGAAAAAGAGTCCCGCTCAAAAATGAATGTGACATTCAGACTGCATACCGAAGATCTGGAAGCCGCTTTTCTGAAAGAGGCCGCTCAAAATGACCTGGTGAATCTGAAGGGACACCGAAGTGTGGGCGGCGTCCGAGCAAGTATTTATAACGCCTGCTCTATGGAAAGCGTGGAAGCACTGGTTGGTTTTATGCAGGAGTTCAGAAAGAAGAATAACTGAGTGGCTGAGAGGTAATCATTAGAATTTTATGCTGCAGGATACTTTTCTGGACCAGGGGGAGGATTCGAAGGATAATCCCCGGACACACCCCTCGCTTAGCCAAACCGCCTGAAGGCGTTTGGTTTGCGCATTTCCCCTCTCGAGAGGGGACAGGGTAACCTTAACGCCATCAGGCGATTATGGTTAGACAGGGGTGTGTCCGGGATGCTCACAACACCCCAAAAATCGTCAAAAGATGATCAATCGTGTTGGGTACGAATAGCAAAATATAAATCACGCCCCAGAGTGCACCTGCTATGTGTGCTTCATGATTGATCCGGCTCCCCTGGCTTTTACTGGCATAAATACTGTAAGCCAAAAAGGCGATGCCAAATAGCCAGGCCGGTATTGGAACAGGTATAAACATGATATAGAGGCTTTCGGTCGGAAATAAGAGAATAAATCCAAATAAAACAGCTTCAACAGCCCCGGATGCTCCAAGGGTGGCGAAGTCCGGATCATCCTTGAATCGAAAAACTGAAGGAAAAGCCGAAAAAAGTATTCCGCTGGCGTAAAGTGCAATAAAATGAGCTTCGCCAATTGTCCGCTCCAGAATAACACCGAATATGAAGAGTACAAACATGTTCAGAAACAGATGACCCATATTTGCATGCAGAAATCCGGAGGTAAAAAGTTCATGCCAGGTCTTTTTCCTGACCATCCGATACGGCTGCAAGATTCCCCAGGATAGCAGTGGCGGGTAGATGTAGAGCGCTGCAACTGAAAAAAGAGAAGTAATTAAAATGATAACTGCGGTAACTGACATAAGCCTCAAATGTACGGCAGAAATATCTTAGAATTCAACTAATTTGAAAAACAAGTTTGTTAAAACAAGTACTCTAACACTTTCTTCAGACAAAAAATTGTTGTCCCGGATTAGTTACAAGTTGTATCTTTGTTATTTGTGGTTATTTGTGAATTCAAATTCATGAATATTGTTAATATCTGCCCAATAACAGGTTTCTATAAGCCGATGTAGCTCAGGGGTAGAGTCCCGACAAAAAAAGCCAGTATAGCTCAGTGGCAGAGCAATCGCCTCGTAAGCGATAGGTCGCCGGTTCAAATCCGGCTACTGGCTCATATTTACGGGATAAAGCGTAGGTCGCCGGTTCAAATCCGGCCATCGGCTCTCTTTTGTAGAAAAATGTAAGTGTGAATCTTCAAGATAACTTTCCCTTTTCTCTTATTTAAGAATGAATACTATTTTTAAATACCTCCTTTGCTGTATTCAATCTTAACTGCAATGGATTCTTATCTCCCGAACTGCTATATTTTTCGAAACATATCGGATATCTACATATATAAACCCTGTGCAAGTCTGTAAAATAAACTATTTAATTTTTTTTACACTAGTCTCCATTCTTATGGTAAGTTGTGGTGTTTCAAAACGCGGATCGTCAACAGTTTCCTATGAGAATGCTGAAAGCGGCGCAATGATCCAGGATGGTGTGGCCAGCTGGTACGGACCCAAATTTCACGGTAAAACCACCGCGAACGGAGAACGCTACAACATGAATGGTCTGACGGCAGCCCACAAAACACTCCCGTTCAATACGATTGTGCGGGTTGAAAATATTTCAAACGGACGCACAGTTGATGTACGAATTAATGACCGCGGACCTTTTGTGGGTAATCGCATCATTGACTTATCAAGAAGAGCTGCTGAGGAGGTTGATATGATAGGTTCAGGAACAGCAAACGTCCGTATCTTCTTATTAAAAGACGGTGACCGTAAAGTATCTGCTGCCAACACATCAAACCCGCCTACTTTTACAGTTCAGATTGCTTCCTTTGATGGGCGCTCAGAAGCTGAGCGCCACGCTTCCGGAATATCGGGCGCACGGGTTGAAACGGGAGTCGTGAACAAAAAAACTGTTTACAGAGTATTCTACGGAGTTTATAAATCTGAAGAAGCAGCGAAAAATGCTCACCGTCAGTTGCAGCGTAACGGCCACAATGGTTTTGTAAAACAGATTGAGAATTAGAAGTTATATCCATAATTATAAATTTTTCTTCATTTTCCGGGATTTATTTGGCGCCGATTTGGGTTTTGAGTTCCTAATTGAATAAAGATATGTAATGGAAAAAAAAGAGATAATTGTTATTGGCAGCGGATTTGGCGGCCTTGCAACGGCTTCCCGTCTGTTATCCCGGGGTCATAGTGTAAAAATTTTTGAGAAGCGTGATAAACCCGGTGGCCGGGCTTATGTGTATGAGAAAAATGGGTTCACATTCGACGGCGGGCCAACAGTCATTACCGCACCATTTATGTTTGATGACATTTATGAAGCTGCCGGTAAGAAAAGAGAAGATTTTATTGATTTCGTACCTTGTAATCCCTTCTACCGTATCTTTGACTGGAACCACAGACCGTTTGATTACAATGATGATCACGAATTTACACTCAAAGAGATTGAGAAACGGAATCCATCAGATAAAGAGGGATACGAGAAGTTTATCTCAACAACCAAAGCGATTTTTCAAAAAGGTTTTGTTGAACTGGCAGATAAGCCATTTCTGAAATTCACGGATATGCTGAAGGTAGCGCCGGATTTAATCAGGCTGCAATCCTATAAAACAGTTTATAAATATGTTGCGCAGTTTATTGATGATGAATTTCTGCGGCGCTGTTTTTCCTTTCATCCGCTGCTTGTAGGAGGAAATCCGTTCGACACAACCTCCATTTATGCAATGATCCATTACCTGGAACGTGAATGGGGAGTTCATTATGCCATGGGAGGCACTGGTGCCATTGTCGAGGCACTTGTAAACCTGATCACGGAACAGGGTGGCCAGTTACATCTTGAAGCAGAAATTGATGAAATCCTGGTAACTGATGGAAAAGCTCAGGGAATTCGTTTAAAAAATGGTGAGACACACAAAGCGGATGCTATTGTTTCGAACGCTGACGTGGCATTTACCTATAAAAACCTGATTGATAAGAAACATCGTAAAAAATATAGCGATCGAAAGATTGAACGGACTAAATACAGCATGTCTCTTTTTGTGATCTACTTCGGCACAAAAAAACAGTATCGCGAACAGGGACTTGCTCATCATAACATCATACTTGGAAAACGGTACAAAGAGTTGCTATCGGATATCTTTAATAAGAAACATCTTTCTGACGATTTTTCTCTTTACCTGCATATGCCTACAATTACTGATCCGTCTATGGCTCCGGAGGGTTGTGAATCCTTTTACGTGCTCTCCCCCGTTCCGCATCTTGACAGTGGAACCGACTGGAATGAAGCAGCGCCAAGATACCGTGACTTAATTATGAATTTCCTGGAAGAGAACTACCTGCCCGACCTTCAGGAAAATCTTGTGGCAGAGCACTATATCGATCCGCTGCATTTTCAGGATACACTCAACAGTTATAAGGGTTCAGCCTTTTCAGTTCAGCCAATCCTTACGCAGTCGGCCTGGTTCCGCCCGCACAACAAAAGTGAAGATGTTGACGGGCTCTACTTCGTCGGAGCCGGCACCCATCCCGGAGCAGGCTTGCCGGGCGTGCTCTCATCCGCAAAGATTGCAGAGAATTTGATTGGGGAGGCCGGTTGAAAGTTGATAGATTTGTATAAGGAAACACAAATCGAATAAAAATTATAGACGTTGGCGGTGTGTTATTGGCTGTCAGCGATCAGCTTTGAGCATCCTCCCTGCATCTCTTAGCGATGATCGCAAATTCCATTTGTGCCCTTTGCTAGAAACAACCAGACCCGAAGATCGTATTAATAGCATGCGTCTAACCCTCATTTATACAAGCGATGTATAGCAGCTACTGTTTCAGCTTCTCCTGCAGCGCATCCCAGTCGGCCAGAAAGCGCTCTAAACCAATATCTGTAAGCGGATGTTTAAGCAATTGATCGATTACCTTCAGCGGCATTGTGGCTACATCCGCGCCAAGCCTGGCTGCTTCCACCACATGCATAGGATGGCGAATGCTGGCAGCAAGCACTTCGGTTGTATAACCGTAATTCTCATATATCATTACAATATCGGCAATAACACTCATCCCTTCGCTTGAAATATCATCCAGCCTCCCAATAAACGGAGAAATGTAGGTGGCTCCTGCTTTGGCTGCAATCAGGGCCTGTGTAGGCGAGAAACAAAGAGTGCAATTGGTTTTGATACCCTCATCTGATAGTGTTTTTATTGCTTTGATACCCTCCTTTATCAGAGGTACCTTTACAACCACATTATCTGCAATGGCTGCGATATTTCTGCCTTCGGCTACAATATCCCCGAATTTGGTGGAAACGACCTCGGCTGAGACATCCCCTTCAACTATTTCACATATTTTAGCGATATGGCCTTCAAAATCCTTCACTCCAACTTTTGCGCACAAACTGGGATTGGTTGTTACGCCATCGAGCACTCCCAGGTCGTTCGCTTCTTGTATCTCTTCCAGATCGGCTGTATCAATAAAAAATTTCATAGACTAACTTTTCGTTTTTTGAGTTGAGGATTGGTTAAGATAACAAATGATTTATTATTTTCTGAAACTTCATGAACTTCTTTTATCCCTCTGTTCGTTTATTTAAATTACAGTCAAATATGAACACAAAATTATCACAATTATGAGTAATCCCGGAAAAGGTTTTATTATTGGACTTTTAACAGGTGCTGCAATTGGTTCTGCCATTTCAATATTATATGCACCGGACACAGGAAGAAATACGCGAGACCGTTTATCATACCGCGTAAGTAAATATATCGATGATCTTAATGAGCTCATTGATGAATTAAAAAAAGAGAGAAAGAAAATGGAATCAGAGGCCAAGCAAAAAGGTGACAAAGTGGTCAAAGATGCCAAAAACCGGGCTGATGATCTGATTCGTGAAGCAGAATCCCTTCTTGAAAATATTGAGAAGAAAAGATAATCTCCATATTTACAATTTCAGATTTTTCTGCGCTTATTTTTAATCACTCAAAATGCAATGCCTGATCTATCTTATATATCAGGTTTACTGAATTGCTAAAATTCATCACTCACGATGAAATCATCCAGAAATCAGGTGATCACAAACGGACCTGACCAAAAAAGCCGAAGACCTTCCGGCCTCCGGCTTTTTTTATTTTTTTTCAGCCTGATATAAATTCACAGTCAGGAAAAACAGGTTGCCCTACTCGTTCTCCTCACCTTCCGGTTTATCTGCACCGAGAGATTCGAAAACTTTTTGTATCTCCTCATCTCCCTCTTCCATTTCAACTTTAGAACCAACAATAAGCTCATCGTATTGACGAAGACCCGTACCTGCAGGTACTTTGTGGCCAACAACCACATTTTCCTTCAAGCCACGGAGATAATCCCGTTTGGCTTCAATAGATGCCTGGGTCAGCACTTTGGTTGTTTCCTGGAATGAAGCGGCCGACAGCCAGCTTTCAGTAGAAAGAGCGGCTCTTGTAATACCAAGTAAGATTGGTTTTGAAATCGCCGGTTCTGCTTCCCGGGTCTGCAGTTCTTCTTTACCTTCTTTGATCAGCGAGTTATTCATGTCACGAACTTCTCGTCTGTCAAGAATTTTACCCAGTGCTAAATCGCTGCCACCGGGATCTGTTACTACAAACTTACCGATCAGTTCATCATTCCTGTTATTCAGTTCAAACCTGTCTACCTTATCTCCTTCGAGATACATGGTATCACCCGGATCTGTAACTTCAACTTTCTGCATCATTGTGCGAACAATCGCTTCAATATGCTTATCATTGATTTTCACACCCTGCAGTCGGTAAACTTCCTGTATCTCATTTACGAGATACGACTGCACAGCAAAAGGGCCGAGTATATTCAGGATATCCTGTGCCGGAATAGTACCGTCTGACAGTGGCTGACCTGCTTTCACAAAGTCATTCTCCTGTACCAGTATATGCTTGGACAGCGGAATCAGATATTTTTTCTCATCCTGTCCGTCCTTGCTTTCAACGATCACTTCCTGTGATCCACGCTTACGGCCTCCCATCTTCACAATACCGTCAATTTCGGATACAGCAGCAGGATCACTTGGTGACCGTGCCTCAAAGAGCTCGGTTACACGCGGAAGACCTGCCGTAATATCTTTTGACTTGGACGTTGCTCTTGGGATCTTGGCAAGCACCTGGCCTGCAGATACCTTTTCACCGTCATCAACAACTATGTGTGTCTCAACCGGAAGCGTGCTCTCACGAATCCTGTCGCTATCACCTTTAACAACAATCGTTGGTACCAGTGATCGATCTTTTGTATCTATGATTACTTTTTCACGGTGACCGGTTTGGGTATCGGTATCCGCCGTATAGGTAACTTCTTCAATGATATCCTTGTATTCAATGACACCATCAATTTCACTGAAGATCAATGCGTTATATGGATCCCACTTACACATCGGCATTCCTTTCGGCACTTTATCGCCTTCTTCAATCAGTAGTTCTGATCCATAAGGCACGTTGTAGCTTGAAAGTATTTTCCCATCTTCACCGACAAGCTTAATTTCACCTGCACGGCTCAGAACTACATTGTGTACTTCTTCACCATCATCGTATTCCACAACGCGGATGTTCTCAAATTCAACTTTACCGTCAAATTTGGCTTTATGCTGAGAATCAGCTTCCATCCGTGAAGCAGTACCACCAACGTGGAATGTTCTGAGTGTAAGCTGCGTACCCGGTTCCCCAATCGACTGAGCTGCAATAACACCAACTGCTTCACCAACCTGAACAAGACTGTTTCTCGCCATGTCACGTCCGTAGCATTTGGCACAAACGCCCCGCTCGGTTTCACAGGTCAATACAGACCGGATTTCAACTTCATCAATTGAAGTTTCAGCAATTTTCTTTGCAATCTCTTCCGTAATCATCTCATTTGATCCGCAGATCAAATCGTCTGTAATCGGATCGTAGATTTCATGGAGTGACACCCGGCCCAGAACACGATCCTCCAGACTTTCAATAACATCTTCATTGTCTTTCAGAGCCTGCATCTTAAGACCGCGCAGCGTACCACAATCAATCTCATTAATAATAATATCCTGAGATACGTCAACCAGGCGTCGGGTAAGATACCCGGCATCGGCCGTCTTCAGGGCCGTATCGGCAAGACCTTTTCGGGCACCGTGAGTCGATATAAAGTATTCAAGTACGGTAAGGCCTTCTCGAAAACTTGACAAAATCGGATTTTCAATTACCTCGTTTCCCTGCTGAAGAGAACTTTTCTGAGGTTTTGCCATCAATCCCCTCATTCCGCCCAGCTGCCTGATCTGTTCTTTGGATCCACGGGCACCGGAGTCGGCCATCATGAACACAGGGTTAAATCCTTCCCTGTCGTTTGCCAGGCTTTGAAAGAGTGTTTCAGATACCCGGTTAGTTGTACTGGTCCATTTATCAATTACCTGGTTATAGCGTTCATTGTCTGTTATAAAGCCCATTTCATACCGGTCCTGTATATCAGCAACCTCACTTTGAGCTTTTTCAATCAGAATGCGTTTTTCATCAGGTATGATGATATCTTCAAGATTGAAAGACAATCCGCCTACCGTTGCCCTCTCAAAGCCGATTTTCTTCATGTTGTCAAGAAATTCAGCTGTCTTGATAGTACCGGTAGCAAAGTGGATTTCACCAATCAGAACACGAAGCTCTTTTTTGCCCAGTGTCTTATTGATGAATTCAATTTCATCGGGCACAATTTCATTAAAGAGAACCCTGCCTGTGGTGGTTTTGATGATTTCATGTTCTATTTCACCCTCTTCGTTCATTTTCGGAACACGAACATTGATCTTGGCGTGAGTCTCAATCCTGTCCTGGTCAAAGGCAATGATAACCTCATCTGTGGAAGCGAACGTTTTACCTTCTCCTTTCTTCCCGTTGCCCATTTTAGTGAGGTAATAAACACCAAGAACCATATCCTGTGACGGAACGGCAATGGGTCCGCCACTTGCCGGACTCAGAATATTATGAGATCCGAGCATCAGGATAGATGCTTCAAGAATTGCATCATGACTTAAGGGAAGGTGAACAGCCATCTGGTCACCATCAAAGTCAGCATTAAATGCCGTACATGAGAGCGGATGCAGCCTGATTGCTTTATCTTCAATCAGAACGGGTTGATACGCCTGAATCCCCAGCCTGTGAAGTGTTGGCGCCCGGTTTAACATCACCGGATGGCCATCAATCACATTTTCGAGTACTTCCCAGACAACCTGGTCCCGGCGGTCTACAACTTTCTTGGCGCTTTTTACGGTTTTTACATAACCACGCTCAATCAACCTGCGGATCACAAATGGCTTATAGAGTTCAATTGCCATCTCTTTTGGCAAACCGCATTCATGCATTTTTAGATCCGGACCAACAACAATAACAGAACGCCCGGAATAGTCCACCCTTTTACCAAGCAGGTTCTGACGGAATCGCCCGCTTTTCCCTTTCAGCATATCACTGAGAGATTTGAGCGGCCGGTTGTTATTTCGAACAGCGTTTGATTTTCTGGAATTGTCATAAAGTGAATCAACAGCTTCCTGCAGCATTCGCTTTTCGTTTCGCAGAATCACATCAGGAGCTTTGATATCAATTAGTCTCTTCAGCCGGTTATTTCGGATAATTACCCGCCGATACAGATCGTTGAGATCAGATGTAGCAAAGCGGCCGCCTTCAAGCGGAACTAAAGGACGTAATTCAGGCGGAATAACCGGAATTACACGCTGAACCATCCATTCAGGCCTGTTTTCAGTATGCTGATTTGCTGCACGGAATGATTCAATAACCTGAAGACGTTTCAGTTTTTTCTTTTTGCGCATTTGTGAGGTCTCATTTTTAACCTCTTCGCGCAAACGATAAGCAAGCTTATCCATATCCATTGAGACGAGCAGGCCTTCAATAGCCTCTGCACCATCTTTTACAATGAATTTATCTTCATCGTCATTTTCCAGTTCGTGATGATCTTCAGGAAGCTGATCAAGGATATCAAATTTCTCTTCTTCCGAAATCAGATCTCCTTGCTTATAACCAAGATCTCTTGCCAAGCCCGGATTCAGTACTACGAATGTTTCGTAATAGACAATTCGTTCAAGGTTTTTAGAAGATAGGCCTAACAGGTAGGCTATCTTATTTGGCAGCGATTTGAAATACCATATGTGAACAATGGGAACAGTAAGGGTTATATGTCCCATTCTCTCCCGTCGAACAGCTTTACGCGTTACTTCAACTCCGCAGCGGTCACAGATAATACCTTTATATCTGATTCTCTTGTATTTACCACAATGGCATTCATAATCTTTAACAGGGCCAAATATTTTTTCACAGAACAGTCCGTCCATTTCCGGTTTAAACGTTCTGTAATTGATCGTTTCCGGCGTGAGTACTTCACCATGCGATCTTGACAGAATCGTTTCTGCAGATGCGAGTGAAATCCCAATATTTGAGAAGTCTTTGGTAACAGTTAATGTCTTGGTTATCGGCAAAGGAATACCTCCGATTTAAATTTAATTATCTGAACAATCATTTAGTCAATGTGAATTTCGAGTCCGAGACCCATCAGTTCACGAAGCAGCACTTTGAAGGATTCTGGAACGTCACCCTCAGGCAGATTATCGCCTTTTACTATAGCTTCATACACTTTAGAGCGGCCTTTTACATCGTCACTTTTTACAGTCAGCATCTCTTTAAGTATATTCGAAGCACCATATGCATAGAGTGCCCAAACTTCCATCTCTCCGAGGCGCTGACCACCGAATTGAGCTTTACCACCAAGTGGCTGTTGGGTAATAAGTGAGTATGGACCGATTGAACGGGCATGCATCTTATCTTCTACGTTATGATTCAATTTCAACATGTAGATATAACCCACTGTTGTTTTTTGATCCATCGGTTTGCCCGTACGACCGTCATTCAGGATTACCCTGCCATCTTCAGCCAGACCGGCTTCTCGTAATTTCTCCTGAACCTGGTCATAGGAAGCGCCATCGAAGATCGGTGATGCAAATTTAACACCAAGTTTCTTTCCGGCCCAGCCAAGAATTGTTTCATAAATCTGACCGAGGTTCATACGAGAGGGTACGCCAAGCGGGTTGAGTACAATGTCTACGGGTGTGCCGTCTTTCATAAACGGCATATCTTCAACAGGAACAACCTTGGCTACAACACCTTTATTCCCGTGCCGTCCGGCCATTTTATCACCAACCTGAAGCTTTCTCTTTTTAGCTACATATATCTTTGCTTTTTGAATTATTCCTGCCGGCAGTTCATCACCAACCTGAATTTGATACTTCCGGCGTTTTGCCTCTGCATCTATCTGTCTTCGCAAATCCCTGTAGTTCTTGAACAACAAACGCACATGCTGAACAAGTTCTTTGTCTGTTGCCCAGTCAATGTTATCATTGATGTAGAATGGGTCCAGCTCTTCAAATACCGATTTTCTGTATTTTTCACCTTTAGGGATAAGTTCAAAATCACTGTAATTGTAAACTCCCGGAGATGTTTTATCGCGAAGAAGCGTGTACATTTTGTCAGCCCATTTTGAATTCAGGTCCGACAATTTTTGAGCATACCGTTCATTTTCCTGCTCCACAAGTTTCTTCTCTTCTTTTCTTGAAACCTGCTCGTCACGTTTTCGGCTAAAAAGTTTTGTATCAATAACCACACCAGAAACACCGGGAGGTGTTTTCAATGAAGCATCTTTTACATCACCTGCTTTATCACCAAAAATCGCCCTAAGCAATTTTTCTTCCGGGGTAGGATCTGTTTCACCTTTGGGTGTAATTTTTCCTACCAGGATATCACCCGGGTTGATTTTTGCACCTACCCGTATCAGCCCTTTTTCATTCAGGTTTCTTGTGGCCTCTTCACTTACGTTGGGAATTTCGCGGGTGAGTTCTTCTTCTCCTCTTTTGGTATCACGAACTTGTTGTTCAAACTCCGTGATATGAATGGATGTGTATATGTCGTCCTGGACAATCCTTTCACTGACAACAATCGCATCCTCAAAATTATATCCTCTCCATGGCATAAATGCCACAAGAAGATTTCGCCCGAGTGCAAGTTCACCTTTTTCTGTTGAGCATCCGTCAGCAAGGCAGTACCCTTCCTTCACTTTATCACCTACTTCAACAACAGGACGCTGATTAACCGTTGTATCCTGGTTACTTCGTTCAAATTTTTGAAGTGTATAAGATTTGATGCCACCGTCAAAATAACAATTTTGCTCCAGCTCACTTCGGTTGTACTTAACCCGGATCTCGGTTCCGCTAACATATACAACTTCACCGTCTCCTTCAGCTGAAATGATAGCACGGGAATCTTTTGCAGCCCGCTCTTCAAGCCCGGTACCCACGATGGGTGATTCAGGACGCAGCAGAGGAACAGCCTGACGCTGCATGTTCGAGCCCATAAGTGCCCGGTTGGCATCATCATGCTCGATAAATGGAATCATAGCAGCCGCAACCGAAGTGATCTGGTTCGCGGATACGTCCATATATTCAATCTCTTCCGGTTTTGCAAGACCCACATTACTCTCCCTGAAACGGGAAAATATGGTTTCATTCAGGAAATCTCCTTTCTCATCGATTGGAGCATTTGCCTGTGCAATGACCGTTTCATCTTCCTGTTCAGCAGCAAGATAATCGATTTTCTTGGTTACTGTCCCGTCTTTTACCTGGCGGTAAGGGGTTTCAATAAAGCCAAAGTCATTTATTTTGGCGTGAACACACAAAGAAGTAATCAAACCAATATTGGGCCCTTCAGGTGTTTCAATCGGGCAAAGTCTACCATAATGCGTATAGTGAACATCACGAACTTCAAATCCGGCACGCTCTCTTGTCAAGCCACCGGGGCCGAGAGCAGACATCCTTCTCTTGTGCGTAAGTTCCGCAATCGGGTTTGTCTGATCCATGAACTGGGACAACTGATTGGTTCCAAAGAAACTGTTAATTACACTCGAAATGGTTCGGGCATTAACCAGATCCTGGGGAGTCAGCTGCTCCGCATCACGGGAATTCATTCTCTCCCTGATAGTTCTCGCCATTCGGGCAAGGCCAATTGAAAACTGCTGACCCAACTGTTCGCCAACCGTTCTAACCCGCCTGTTACTGAGGTGATCAATGTCATCCACCTGAGATTTTAACTCTTTCAACCGGATCACTTCCTTCACAATTGAGACAACATCTTCTTTTGTAAGGTATTGGATATCGGGATCCACATCCACTTTGAGGCGTTTGTTGAGGCGATATCGACCAACTTCACCCAAATCATATTTTTTGTCGCTGAAAAAGAGTCTCTCCAGAACTTGTCGTGCAGTTTCCGGATCGGGCATTTCACCGGTTCGAATCTGCTGATAAACCTCTCCAAGAGCTGTCACATCATTGTGAGAAGGATCCTTACGGAGTGTGTTCATGATTACAGATCGCTCGGACTCCTCAGCTCCGATCTTTTGTACCAGAACTTTTTTGACTCCGGCTTCTTTCAGTGTTCCATAGTCGTCTTCCGTTAACTCATGATCTCTTTCAAGGAGTACCTGCCGGCTTTTTGCCTCGGTCACTTCACCTGTCTCCTCATCAACAACTTCTTCGGTTACCTCAACAGTAATGTCTGTTGCAAGCCTTTTGCCAACCAGCTTCTCATTAAAAGCTTTTTTAGAGCTGAAATCGATCTCTTCTGACAGCTCAAACAGATTGAGAATATCAAAATCACTGGAGTAACCCAATGCACGCAGAAGAGTAGTTGCCGGGATCTTCTTTTTACGATCAATATATGCCCACAATACGTCACGGATATCATTGGTAAATTCAATCCATGATCCTTTAAATGGAATTACCCTTGCAGAGTATAACTGTGTGCCATTTGGATGTACAGATTGGCCAAAAAACACGCCGGGCGATCTGTGCAACTGACTCACAATCACTCTTTCAGCGCCATTTATTATGAAAGTACCACGTTCTGTCATCCAGGGCAGATCACCGAGGAAGACTTCCTGTTCGATTGTTTCAGAAGCCTCATCGGAATCATCAACAGAAGAAAGTCTCAGTTTAGCTTTCAATGGAATTGCGTATGTAAGACCTCTCTCCTGGCACTCTTTTATATTATATTTCGGTGTATCAACCGAATAATACATGAATTCCAGGATATGGGTTTCGCGCGAATCGACAATGGGAAAGTTCTCATTGAAAATTCGTTGCAAACCCTGGTTAAATCTATCCTGTGGCGCGACATCAAGCTGTGCAAAGCTATCAAAAGATTGAAGCTGGATGTCGAGAAAGTCAGGATAATCAAGTACTTTTTTAATTCGGCCAAATGAAAGGCGATCAGTAAACGGAATTTTCTCCATAGTTGTAGTCAAAAGGATTTCTCTCCTTTACGTTAAAAATGAGGATGTGTTTGGGTCAATAGAAACATTGACGATCTATGAGCTAAGCTCACATGTTTATTAGACGCCAATAGCCAACACCCTATAACGGGGTTGGCTAGTGACAAATTGTGTAAAACAAGTCTATTTTAATTCGACTTCCGCGCCGGCTTCTTCGAGCTTGGACTTAATGTCTTCTGCTTCATCTTTTCCGACACCTTCCTTAATTGCGTTTGGTGCACCGTCAACCAGCTCCTTGGCTTCCTTCAGTCCAAGACCTGTAAGAGCTCTGACTTCTTTAATCACAGCTATCTTTTTTGCACCGGCAGAGTTCAGAATAACATCGAATTCTGTCTGTTCTTCTGCACCGCCTTCTCCGCCGCCTGCAGGTCCTGCTACAGCAACTGCAGCAGCAGCCGGTTTTATATCGTATTCTTCTTCAAGAACTTTAGCTAATTCATTTGCTTCTTTTACAGTAAGATTAACTAATTGTTCTGCTATTTCTTTAACGTCAGCCATTGTTGTTTTCTCCGTTCGTCGGTTTGTTTATTAAAATAATTATTAATGAGTTAATTTTCGCCCTTTTCAGCGATTGTTTTCAATGATGCGGCAATATTAGAGCCTTGAGCCTGCAGGCCACTGATAATATTACTGACTGGCGAGAGAAGTAAACCGGCTATATCCCCGATAACTTCTTTCTTCGATTTCATAGCGGCGAGAAGTTCTAATTTATCTTCACCGTAAAAATCGCCATCAATAATTGCTGCTTTATATTCCGGCTTATTATACTGTTTTGAAAATTCTTTTAGTACTTTCGCCGGTCCTGCGAGTTCTTCTTCCACAAATGCAAAACCATTTTGTTCTGCAAGGTATGGATAGAGGTCTTCATACCCGCCCACATCTTCCATTGCTCGTTTCACCATTGTATTTTTATATACTTTGAAACGTATATCACCCTCTCTGAACTTCCCGCGAAGCTCATTGATCTCAGGAACAGACATACCCTTATAGTTGGTAATGTAGAGTGCATTTGCACTTTTCAGCTGTTCGGTGATTTCACTTACTACTTCTTTTTTCTGTGCTAATGTCGCCATCTTTTTTTCTATTTTAAAAAATTAAATAGAGGTAACAGATGATCGGCTCAAGCTGATACTTGGCCCCATCGTTGTACTCATGAATGCACTGCGTATGTATGCACCTTTTGCTGAAGCTGGTCGCATTTTGATAATAGTGTTAAGAAAAGCGATTGCATTTTCACGCAGTTCACTTGCTTCAAAACTTGCTTTACCGATTGAGGTATGCAGAATTCCAAATTTATCAACACGAAAATCGATCTTTCCAGCTTTAAACTCCTCAACAGCAGATGCAATATCCATTGTTACGGTGCCGCTTTTGGGATTGGGCATTAGTCCTCTCGGACCGAGATACCGGCCGAGTCTGCCAATCGTTCCCATTACATCCGGAGTAGCGATAACTACATCTACATCAGACCATCCTTCTTCGATTTTTTTCACGTATTCGTCCAGGCCTACATAATCGGCGCCGGCTTCTACAGCCTCTTCCTGCTTTGCTTCACTTACCAGAGCAAGAACTTTTACTGTTTTACCGGTTCCGTGTGGCAATGAAACAGTGCCCCTTACCATCTGATCGGCTTGCCGGGGGTCAACACCTAATTTCAAATCCAAATCAACGGATGAATCAAATTCTGTAATACTTGTTTTTTTAACAAGATCACAGGCTTCTTCCAGTGTATACTCCTGTTCATTGTCAATCAGTTCGGCAACCTGTCGATACTTTTTGCCTCGTTTTGCCATTCTATTACATCCTTTTTATTTATCGCGGATTACTCTTAAGCCCATACTTCGCGCAGTTCCGGCAATCATCTCAGCGGCATTCTCAACATCAAAAGAGTTGAGATCTTCCATTTTTTCCTGAGCAATTTCCTTACACTGAGACCAGGTAACTTTGCCAACTTTTGCACGGTTGGGTTCACCTGATCCGGATTTAATTTTCGCGGCTTTCTTAAGAAGCACTGCTGCAGGAGGTGTTTTCGTTTTAAACGAAAACGACTTATCCATATATACAGTGATCTCAACCGGAATAATTGTACCCGCTTTGTCCTGGGTTTTTGCGTTAAATGCTTTACAAAACTCCATAATGTTAATACCGGCTTGTCCAAGCGCCGGCCCAACGGGCGGAGCAGGATTGGCCTGGCCGCCAACAATCTGAAGTTTTAGCACTCTGTCTACTTTTTTTGCCATATTGAATCAGTTTCCGATTCTTTTATTCTATAGTTTACCGCGTAATAGCTCATTTTGCATCATTTTTAATTGGCAGATTCAACCTGATTAAGGTCTACCTCAACCGGAGTTTTGCGACCAAAAATACTCACAAGAACCCGAAGCTTCAGTTTATCGGTATTTACTTCCTGAACCGTACCATCAAAATCTTTAAAAGGACCGTCAATAACTTTGACCAGGTCGCCTTCTTTGTAGGGTATATCAACCACACCGCCTTTTTCCATCATTTCCTGACTATCCATTACCCTTCCGAGGATTCTGTCAACTTCGGATTTTTTGAGCGGCTTTGGAATAACCTCATTTCTGCTCTTCAAAAATCCAAGACAAGATGGTGCATTCTGTACTAAATTGTTTACCTCTTCGTCATAAATTGCTTCTACCAACATATAACCGGGAATAAAATTCTTTTCCCGTGTCCGTTTTTTCCCGGATCTGATCTCCACAACTGTTTCAGTGGGTATCATAATTTCACGAATCTTATCTTCAAGTCCGCGCTCTTCAATTTCGCGCTCCAGGTACTCCTTTACTTTCTTTTCATGACTTGAAAAACAGCGCACCACATACCAGTCGTAGGGGGATTCTTCTGTCATCTGTAAATCGCCTCCAGTATTGTACTGTAAACCTGATCAACACCAAATATGAATAGTGAAACAATAATCGTAAAAACCACAATTACTATTGTGTTGTCAATAAGCTCCTGTTGCGTTGGCCAGGAGACTTTCTTCATCTCCTTTCTGACGCTTTCGATAAATTCTTTAATTTTATTCATTATAAATGTGGAATTTACTCCTTAGATTCGGTGTCAAAATTGCTGAATTCTAATTCAAATTGAAGCTGATCGATATTTATTATCTAATTACTGTTAAAAAAATCCAGTCAAAAATACATTTTACCTGAAAATGAGCCAGTGGCCGGACTTGAACCGACGACCGGCGGTTTACAAAACCGCTGCTCTACCACTGAGCTACACTGGCTTTAATCAAAATTTTTATTAATAACCTTTCAACTTCCAAATGCACGGGTGGAGAGGATCGAACTCCCATCCCGAAGGTTTTCGGGATTTGGAGACCGCTGCTCAGCACTGCACTTCATTCAATATGTCAAGTTTCCAAATGCACGGGTGGAGAGGATCGAACTCCCAACCTGCGGTTTTGGAGACCGCTGCTCTGCCAGTTGAGCTACACCCGTAGCTGACAACCTGATTATGCAGGATGTCAAATAGACGGATTTAATTAATCAAGAATTTTAGTTACCACACCGGCACCTACCGTGCGTCCGCCTTCACGT
>CAYVBJ010000046.1:19374-23621 GCA_964449075.1 uncultured Balneolaceae bacterium | reverse complement strand
GGTAGGATCCGAAAACAACAACCAGTAAAAGAATTACAGAGAAAATCCGGATCAGTGATATTCGATTTGTGATATAAATATGCAATTTTTGTTTTTTGAAAAAATTCATTACGAAGGATACATAAAAACCAACTTCAATATAAAAAAGTATTGAGCTATTTTTTCGGGCACATCTAATCAGTTGAAACAGATTCCATGATATGAATTAACTAATTTCATATCATTGCACATGGTTAAGAATTAATCAAAAAAATTACATCCGTTAATATTGATCTTTATGAACCAAAACTTCCACCCGGGAATTGTGATCGTTGGCGCTGGCCTTTCGGGTCTCACTATAGCATATCTGCTTCAAAAATCCGGATACCCGAGTACGATTCTTGAGGCCCGTAACCGGCTTGGCGGACGTATTCATACCCTCAGAAAAAATGGTGAAGCCCCGGTTGAGCTTGGAGCTACGTGGTTTGGAAATCAGCATGGTCATCTTATTGAACTGATGCATGAGCTGGGTTTGGAACGTGCAAAACAGCATATTGGCGGCGAAGTATTTTACGAAATGAATTCGATGTCGTCTCCACAGCTGGTTCATCTGCCACCCGGTAATGAAGATACCTTTCGGCTGAAATATGGAACGGATTCTTTAATCAATGCCCTGGCTAAAAAGCTATGGAAAGATTCATTAGTGAAAACAGACACAGTCGTCAAAGAGATTTCAAAATCATCAGACAAAATAAACCTGCTTACATCTAATGAAGATGTAGAGGCCGGCATTGTGATATCAACCCTGCCTCCAAAGCTGTTTATGGATACGATTTCTGTGGATCCTGCATTACAAAATGAGTTCGGACAAATTGCATCATCAACCCAAACCTGGATGGCTGATTCGATAAAAGTGGGTTTCACCTATAGCCGGCCGTTCTGGAGAGATGCCGGTTCGAGCGGAACCATTATGAGTAATGTTGGGCCTATTACCGAAATGTACGACCACTCCTCTTTCAAAGAAAAAGCATTTGCTCTGAAAGGATTTATGTCGGGGTCATACTATTCTGTTTCTGCAGAGAGAAGAAAAAACGCTGCATTACAGCAGCTAAGGAAGTTTTATGGAGAAGAAGCCGCACATCCACTCTCTTATATTGAAAAAGTGTGGCGGCATGAGCCGTATACGTTTTCCGGGTACGCTGATAGCGTTATACCGCACCAGAACAACGGACACGAAGTGTATCAGAAACCGCATATGGAGGGAAAATTATGGTTTGCCGGTGCCGAAACATCGGCTATATCGCCGGGCTATATGGATGGTGCTGTGTACAGTGCACAACGTGTCGTAAAAAATCTGCTTGCAGAAAGAAAGTGAAAGAAGATTATAAATCTGACACAATCAATTTATTTTAATAACTAATATTTGTAACCTCTTTTAAATGGAATTTGTCAAAAAGTTATCCTCACTATTGAGAAACCAGGTGGTTGTGTATAAATCTTTTTCACAATAGATTATAAGATGCTACCGGTATCAATTATCACTGATGATTTTTCACCTCTTGAGGTAATAGAGATTTCAAAAAACCTGAAATACACAATTATAGATAAAAATTACAGGCATCATGAAAAACGCAAAGAAAGCATTACTGTGTCTCGGGAGCTTGCTGCTTCTTTCACAATCCGGGATTTCCCAAACCATACCCGAAATGCCCATAAATGCACCCTGGGAAAATACTCTGGAGTATGAATGGTCTCAAAAAGAAGTACTTGAATCGAAGCGATTAGCAGGTACCGAAAGCCTTGATCAATGGGAACACAGAGGTGAATATGGAAGTCTGTCGGTTTCACAAGAAAAATTTTTTAAGGGAAGTGCTTCACTTTTACTTGTATCACCCACAAAAGGTGACGTCTCTACGATGGAGGAAGGATTTACTGATGGACGACCCTGGGGTGTTTCCAGTGCATATCATGCAGTTCAGGGAGAAGATTGGTCGGATTGGAACCGTATAAGCTTTTGGGTCTATCCCGACTTGCCCGGATTCAGGGTTGTTTCATTAAATATGGTATTTCATAATGAAGGTGAAGAAAAAGTACCGGGGCCTTACGATCGAAATGGTTTAAATTTTCAAATCGTTGAAAATCAAAAATGGAATAAGGTATACTGGGAATTTGAACACCTTGGTCGTGACAAAGTAACCGGAATTGAAATCCGATATCGGCTACAGGGCAATGAACCCGGGGCAACGAAAACTGTGAAATATTATATCGATGAGGTATTTCTTGAAAAAGTAAAGCCTGATCACTATGAAGGCTGGAATGTTGCACCAGGGCATATAGCCTATAACCATGTTGGCTATGTTACCGGTATGCCCAAAACAGCACTTGCATCAGATGTAACTTCAGAAAGTTTTTCTTTGATAAACAGATTGACAGATGAAGTTGTCTTTGAAAAGTCTGTTGTTTCAAAAGAAACTCCTATTGGGACATTTCAGCAGATGGATTTCAGTGAGTTTGATCAGACAGGTACATTTATTCTTAAAGCCGGTGATAAAAAAACTAAATCATTTAAAATCGGGAGTTTTGAGGATGTATATCGTAGTACAGTCATCAAAACGATCAATCATTTTTATTCACAACGGTGTGGTTATGCCGTACCCGGGGTCCATGCAGTATGTCACAGAGACTGGGTTAGTGTCCATCGTGACAAATCTGTTACAATCAATGGCGGATGGCATGATGCGGGAGATTTATCCCAGGGACTAACAAATACCGCAGAGGCAACTCATGCCAAATTCACACTGGCTTATGATCTTCGCCACTCTGATCCCGTGCTCTCGGCTCGGTTAATAAAAGAGGGAAAATGGGGATTAGACTGGATGTTAAAAACCCGTTTCGGGAATGGATACAGGCCAACCTGGTCCACCATGGATTTTTGGACGGACGGAATCATCGGAACAGAAGTAGATGATGTTCCAAGCACAGCAAGAAACAGTGCGGAAGAAAATTTCCGGGCAGCAAGGACAGAAGCCAAAGCTGCGATGGTTTTAAGCGATAAAGATCTGAAACTGGCAAAATATGCACTGGACAGCGCTGAGGAAGATTGGAAATTTGCAACGGACGAATTGAACGAAAATATAGATAGTGCTCCGTTGGCCGCAACTGCTTTAAATGCCTCACTCACTCTATTTGAAGCAACAGGAAAAAAAACGTATAAAGATGCCGCCATTTTATATGGCGATTATATTTTACAAAGTCAGCAACAGGAAGATCTTACTGCCGACATTCCTTTGAAAGGATTCTTTTATCGTTCAGCCAATAAAGAATCGATTCTTCACTACTCTCACAGGGGACACGAACAAGACCTTGTAATTGGTCTTGTAAGGTTAAGCCAATTATTCCCTGACCATATAAAAAGTGGTGAATGGCAAAAAGCAATTCGTCTGTATGCAGATTATTACAAGAAAATATCGAAATATACTGATCCCTATTTTATGATTCCGGCCGGTATCTACGACCTGAACAGTGCGGACGATGATATCGAGGCAGAGCAGATCAAAAGTGGATTTCAGCTAAATGATCAATACTACCTGAAAAGTTTTCCAACCTGGACCTCTTTCCGCGGCAATAGCGGAACAATTCTTTCACAAGCCAAGGGTCTGAGTACCGCGGCAAATTATTTAAATGATGACGAGCTTTTAGCATTGAGCTATAAGCAACTTGACTGGCATTTAGGTTTAAACCCTTTTAATCAAAGTTTAATGTATGGCGAGGGATATCGTTATGCTGCTCAGTATAGTGCAATGAGTGGTAATTTGGTCGGCGGTTTGCCTGTTGGAGTACAAACACATTTTAACCGTGATCTACCCTATTGGCCTGCCGAGAATGTATATAACTGGAAAGAGATCTGGGTTCATCCTTCAAGTCGCTGGCTCTGGATCATGGCGGATTTTTATAAATAATGCCATCTGTTTCACGGAAATTCGAATTTGGAAAATTAATCAACGGGAAAATAGAAAAGATTGAATATTCAAAAGATCTGATAACCGCTGTAAGTATTGCATTCACAAATAATTTGTAGCACAAATTTATTTAAACTTCGTAATTTATAAATCCATTGCAAATTAAGAGTAATACCTTTACAGCAAAACTATATTGAATAGTGAAATACTTCATTACGCATTTTATTTTACTTCTTACTCTGTTTCTCAGCAATTCTTGCAGAGCTCCCGATCAATCAACACTCGAAAAAGTAAGGGCCTTACAACTTA
>CAYVBJ010000046.1:10098-19274 GCA_964449075.1 uncultured Balneolaceae bacterium | reverse complement strand
TCTTGCAGAGCTCCCGATCAATCAACACTCGAAAAAGTAAGGGCCTTACAACTTAATTCGATAGATGGTGATATTGTTGCATATTACACGGAAGGCTTTAAGGGCCGGGCGGAATCGAGTTTAAATCTGCTTGGTAAATCTATTGGATTCTTTGAAGATAATTTTGGAGCTAAGCAATCCTTTTCGGTAGCTGTTATAGATTCAGTAAGCTGGGAAAAAATAACCCCTATCCCCTATGGCCTGCCCTTTGTCTCAGGTCCGCCCTATATTGTTTGCATACCGGCTGATTCTAAAAATGCTCTCTCTAACGCAATATTGACTGCTATCAATGGATACGAGCTGGATTCTCAATATGGAATGACAAACGATGAAATCGTCAACCTTTTTGTTTCGTTAATCGGGTTTCATGAACTTGGCCATATTTACGCCAATGCTTATGGTATCAGTTTCCCGAACAGGTGGACATATGAATTTGCAGCAACTTATTTCGCTTATTCTTATATCGACCAGGGTTTCCAAAAGGAACGTGATATTTGGATTGATGTATCGGAAATCTTAGTAAAAGAGATAAATCCGCGCTACACCTCTCTTAATGATTTTGAAGAGATGTATGTAAGCGTTGGAGTTGAAAACTATGCCTGGTATCAAGTGGTTTTTTTGCTAAGAGTTAAAGAGTTGTATAAGGAACAGGGAATAAATTTCTTAAACAACCTTAAAAACCACCAATGGGGTTCAACTTCAAAGTATCACTATTTAAATGAAATGGAAGAAATTGGTTCGGGATTTAAGGCCTGGACTCAAAAATTCCAGTTATAAAAATACTTTTTAACAACGTCAGCAATTACAGTAAAATAAATTGTCTATTCGGATTATAATACACCATATATTGTTTTTATTTACTGATTTATTGTGATTCTAATTGAAACTTATCATGTACAGAAAAATGAAGAATTATGAAAAACTGCTTATTCTGATTACGGCTCTTATCTTCATAAACTGCAATAACTCTTCAGGCCAGGAAAAAATCATGACGGTAACTGGTGAAATCTCAACTGAAGAGATGGGAACTTCGTTGATCCACGAACATGTAATGGTAGACTGGATCGGAGCCGACAGTTCGGGATACCATAGATGGGACAAATCAAAGGTGGTTAAACGCGTACTTCCGTTTCTTATGAAAGCCAAAGCAGAGGGTGTTGATACATTTTTCGAATGCACGCCGGCTTATTTGGGTCGCGATCCGGGAGTTCTGAAAGAACTTGCGGAAAAAACGGGTCTCAACATCGTTACCAATACAGGTTATTACGGTGCCAGAGATAATAAATTTATCCCTGAACATGCATTCGAAGATAATGCGGAAGAAATTGCCCGCGTCTGGATCGATGAGTTTAAAAAAGGAATCGAAGAAAGTGGTGTTTATCCCGGATTTATAAAGATATCAGTACAGGAAGAAGGTACGCTTTCACTTTTGCATCAAAAACTTGTGAAAGCAGCTGCTCTTACCCACAAAGCCACAGGTTTGACGATTGTATCTCACACAGGAACCGATGAACCTGCATTTGAGCAGATCGAAATTTTAAGAAATGAAGGAGTCTCGCCCGAGGCCTTTGTCTGGACTCATGCTCAAATGGGTACATTAAATGGAAATATCGAAGCCGCTAACCAGGGAGCATGGATATCCCTGGATAATGTCAGCAATGCTCCTTCTTCAGATCCGGAAAAACCAAACCGCATTGAATGGTTTATTGAGCGTTTAACCGGCATGAAAAAGGAAAGAGTATTAAATAAATTATTGATTTCACATGATTCCGGCTGGTATACGGTTGGAGAGAATAACGGTGGTGACTTCAGCGGTTATACCGATATGTTCAGATATCTTATCCCATCTTTAAAAGAGAACGGCTTTACCCGGGAGGATATTCATTTACTGCTTGTTGAAAACCCTAAAAAGGCATACGGTATTAGCGTCAGGAAAGTTGGTTCATAACTACAAATAACAGATAGTAGTACGAAACTGTACATGTACCTGTTGTACACTTAGGCGTTATATTTTTAATCCTGATCAAAAATCAAGAAAATAAATAAATTCACAGGAATGTCATTGATTTTTAAATAGTAACTTGGCAAAAATTATAGATTATCTAAAATTTTCAGAGAAGATTGAAGCTTACCTGCCTCTAAATTTTTTAGTTATTACCTAATCAGGCAGCAATAGCCGTATATGAAAAAGGCCGCCTGTTGCCGGGCGGCCTTTTTAGTTTACCTGTAACCAGGTATACACTTACAATTCAGAGGTTCTTTTCAGAATCTCATTCTACGCAGGGTGAAATCAATCCAGGTCGAACCGATCCAGGTTCATCACCTTATTCCATGCTGCTACAAAGTCTTTAACAAACTTCTCCTCGGAGTCATCCGTTGCATAAACTTCAGCAAGAGCGCGCAGCTCGGAATTTGAACCGAATATCAGGTCTGCCCGGGTTCCGATCCATTTAACTTCACCGGTATTACGATCACGCCCCTCGAACAGTTCCTGATCATCTGATACGGCTTTCCAGGTTATACCCATATCTACCAGGTTCACAAAGAAGTCATTGGTCAATGAACCCAGATTATTGGTAAATACACCATGATCAGAACCATTGTAGTTGGTACCCAGCACTCGCATACCGCCCAGAAGCACTGTCACTTCGGTTGGAGTTAGTTTCATCAGCTGTGCTTTATCTATCAACAGTTCTTCTGCTGTTGCGTTGCGTTTGGTATCGTAGTAATTACGAAATCCGTCTGCATCGGGCTTCAGCCATTCAAAGGATTCTACATCAGTTTGTTCTTCCGTGGCATCGGTGCGTCCAGGTGTAAAAGGTACAGTTATATCATACCCTGCCTTTTCGGCTGCCTTCTCGATAGCGGCGCATCCACCAAGTACGATTAAGTCGGCTACAGAAACCTTCTTATCGCCGGACTGAGCTGCATTGAATTTCTCCCGGATATCCTCAAGTATATGTAACACCCTGGCTAATTGTTCAGGATTGTTGACTTCCCAATCCTTTTGGGGAGCCAGCCGGACCCGCGCACCGTTTGCACCTCCCCGCTTATCGGAATCTCTGTAGGTTGATGCGGATGCCCAGGCAGCAGATACAAGTTCAGAGACGGTCAGATCAGAATCCAGGATCTCTTTCCTTAGCTGTGCGATGTCTTGTTCATCAATCAGTTCATGATCAACTTCCGGAATGGGATCTTGCCAGAGCAGATCTTCTTCAGGAACTTCAGGCCCCAGATAACGTGACTTTGGTCCCATATCGCGGTGAACAAGCTTAAACCATGCACGGGCAAAAGCATCGGCGTACTCATCCGGGTTCTCATAAAAATGTCTCGAGATCTTTTCATATTCAGGGTCCACTTTCAGAGCGAGGTCGGTGGTTAACATCATTGGCGGATTCTTTTTTGAGGGATCGTGTGCATCGGGTACGGTGCCATCACCTGCTCCATCTTTTGGCTCCCACTGCCAGGCACCTGCGGGACTTTTGGTCAGTTCCCACTCGTAACCGAACAGGTTTTCGAAAAAGCCCATATCCCATTCCGTTGGTTTGTTAGTCCATGCACCTTCCAGGCCACTGGAGATTGTGTCTCCGCCTTTACCGGTTCCATAATCACTTTCCCAGCCAAGCCCCTGTTGCTCTATAGAGGCTGCTTCGGGCTCAGGACCTTTATGGTCTTCAGGAGCAGCACCATGTACTTTGCCGAAAGTGTGTCCGCCGGCAATCAGTGCTACCGTCTCATAGTCATCCATCGCCATACGGGCAAATGATTGCCTGATGAAGTATGCTGATTTTGCCGGATCCGGTTCGCTGTTCGGACCTTCTGGATTCACATAAATCAATCCCATGTGGTCAGCGGCAAGCCTTCCTTCAAGATTGCCGTCTTCATCATGACGCTCGTCGGCAAGCATCTCATTTTCAGGTCCCCAGTTGATATCTTTTTCAGGTTCCCAGATGTCTGCCCTTCCGCCGCCGAAACCGAAAGTCTCAAAACCCATTGATTCCAGGGCGGCATTACCTGCCAAAATCATTAAGTCGGCCCATGATAATTTCCTTCCATATTTTTTCTTGATCGGCCAAAGCAATCGGCGGGCTTTGTCGAGGTTTACATTGTCGGGCCAGCTGTTGAGAGGAGCAAAACGCTGATTACCTGTACTTCCCCCTCCCCGACCGTCAGCAACACGATATGTTCCGGCACTGTGCCAGGCCATTCGAATGAAGAGCCCGCCGTAGTGACCCCAATCAGCCGGCCACCAGTCCTGGGAGTCGGTCATCAGATCGTAGAGATCTTGCTTAACGGCATTCAGATCAAGTTTCTTAAATTCTTCTGCATAGTTAAAATCTTCGCCCATGGGATCGGCCAGAGAAGAATGCTGGCGAAGTATATCCAGGTTTAGTTTATTTGGCCACCAGTCGTGATTTTTGATACCGGCACCGGCAGATTGTCTTGCAGAACCATTGTGAAAAGGACACTTACTTTCTTCATTTCCTTTATACGTTGATGCTTTGTTTGATGAGCCTTGATTCTCTTTTTTGTCCATATTATCCATGCCGAATTTTATTTATAATTTTTTATTTCGCTATCCTAAATTTAACAAATCATTTGGTTATATAAATTGAACTTTGATAGAAATATACTATATGAGATATCGTATGAATTTATGGATATGTGCACATACAGTTTTTTTTAAATAAAAGTAAGCTGCATCTTTCTAATCAAAAATTATACCTTGTAAATCTTCCACTTATACAGATTATTGTTCGCTCATATCTTCCTTTTTAATGGTGATTCTGCCCTGACTTTCATCTTATCCCGATCACTTTTTTCTGTGGCTTATTGCTTTTTCCAAATTCTTTGATAGATTTAAAGCGAAATGCAAATTTCTGTGTCTTCTATTCCGGACCACGCCATTTGCCAAACCAGTAACTAAACCTACCATGATGAAAATACTCTGCTACCCTCCAGCTATTCTTAAGTTTGCCATTGCGGCATTTACTCTGTTTTTCCTGATTCTTCCCCAAAGCTATGCACAGCAATCTGATTCTGATAAAATGCTGGACCTTGATATGTACTGGCAGCTTCAGTCAGCAGGAAATCCGCAAATTTCGCCTGATGGCGAACACGTGGTATACACGCGGGGCTGGATCGACCAAATAGAGGACGCCCGAAAATCAGAAATATGGATCATGAGAGCCAATGGTGAACGAAAACGATTTTTAGCTGAGGGTTCAAACCCTGCCTGGTCACCGGATGGAACTCGTATTGCCTACACTGCCAAAGGTGAGCCGGATGGTAATCAAATTTTTGTGCGCTGGATGGATGATGAAGGCGCAACCAGTCAGATTACCCGGCTGAATCACTCCCCTTCCGGCATACGCTGGTCTCCCGATAGTAAATATATCGCATTTAACCGTGCAGTAGATTCAAAGACTTCGCTTACCATTCATATGCCTCCGCGTCCTGAAGGCGCCAGCTGGACCGAAAGTCCAAAGGTTGTGGAACGTCCGGTTTACAGGCGCGACCGCCGCGGATATGTAGATGATTCCTACTCTCACCTTTTTGTAGTGTCTGCTGACGGAGGTGCTGTTCGTCAGCTTACCGATGGCGACTGGAATCACTCATCCGCTGAGTGGACTGCCGATGGAAAGGAACTTGTTTTTTCATCGCTGCGTGTAGAAGATGCTGATCTGCAGTGGCGCCATAGTGAAATTTATTCGGTTTCTGTTGAAGATGGTACGATTCGACAGCTTACCGACAGGTACGGAGTAGACTATAATGCAATTCCATCTCCTGATGGCCGGCATATTGCCTATCTCGGTGATGACTGGCATACAGGCACATACCGAAATCGTAAAATCCATTTAATGAACCGTGATGGATCAAGCCCGAGAATAATTTCCGGTGATTTTGACAGGTCGGCAAGAAATATGATATGGGCACCTGACAGTGAAGGACTCTACTTCACCGCTAATTCAGAAGGAAGCCGTAATATTCACTATGTATCTGTAAATGGTGGCGTGCAGACGGTAACAGAGGGAATTCATCAGGTCAGTGTCGCGTCGGTCAGTCAAGATGGAATTTTAGGTGCCACAGTCTCTTCATTCCATGAGCCGGGTGATATTTACCTTATCAATCCGGACAGACCTGAGCGCATGGAAAGGCTTACAGAGATGAATGCGGACCTGATGAAAAATGTAAAACTGGGAGACGTGGAAGAACTCTGGTATAAATCGTCCGACGATCTTGATATCCAGGGCTGGGTTGTAAAACCTCCGGATTTTGATCCCTCAGAAACCTATCCCATGATGCTTGCTATTCATGGCGGTCCTCACGGAATGTATGGAGTCGGGTTCAGCTATTCCTGGCAGGAGCATGCCGCCAACGGGTATCTCGTGTTATATACCAACCCCAGGGGCAGCAGCGGGTATGGAAGTGCGTTTGGCAACGAAATCAATAACGCCTATCCGGGAAAGGATTATGATGACCTGATGGCAGGTGTGGATCAACTGATCAGCAAAGGCTGGGTTGATGAAGAAAGAATGTATGTTTACGGATGTTCCGGCGGAGGTGTACTGACTGCATGGGTTGTGAGCCAGACAGACCGCTTTACTGCAGCATCCTCAAACTGTCCAGTTACTAACTGGCTTTCATTTGTAGGAACTACAGATGGAATCAGCTGGTACAAGAATTTTGAAAGCCTGCCATGGGATGATCCGACTGAACATCTCGAAAGATCTCCGCTCATGCAGGTTGGAAATGTAACAACTCCAACTATGCTTATGACCGGTGAAAATGATCTCCGGACTCCCATGTCACAAACTGAGGAGTACTATGCCGCTCTCCAGGTTCTGGGCGTTCCGACAGCAATGGTCCGTTTTCAAAATGAGTGGCACGGAACCAGTTCCATACCGTCAAACTTTATCAGAAGCCAGCTCTATTTGAGATCCTGGTTTGAAAAGTGGGGTGAAAAATAAGAAGAACAGTTTGCTCGGCCTATATATTTATGCGGAACTACGATATCCCGTGATCCTTTTCCAGGTCTCTGAACTGAAGTTCATAAAGATGACTGTACAATCCGTTTTCCCGGATCAGTCCGGTATGTGTTCCGGCCTCTACCACCTTTCCGTCGTCAAGAACCATTATGCGATCGGCATGCTGAACAGTAGATAACCTGTGTGCTATTACAAATGTTGTCCGGTTTTGCATCAGTCGGTAGAGCGCTTCCTGTACCTGTGCTTCTGATTCGGAGTCAAGCGAGGACGTTGCTTCATCGAGCAGCAGGATAGCCGGGTTTTTCAAAATTGCTCTTGCTATCGCAATACGCTGACGCTGCCCGCCACTCAGTTTTATGCCTTTCTCACCGATTAGGGTATCATATCCATTTGAGGTCTCCATGATGAATTGATGTGCATTGGCGTCTTTTGCAGCTTCTTTAACCTCTTCGTGAGTAGCATCCAGCCTGCCGTAAAGGATGTTTTCCCTGATGGTCGAACCAATCAGATGAACCTCCTGCGGCACAATTGAAATCTGTTTCCTGAGCGATTTTACTTTGATATTTTTGATATTTATCCCATCTACATAGATAGAACCCCTGTGCGGATCATAAAATCTGGGAATCAAATTCATAAGAGTGGTCTTGCCTGCCCCGCTTGGCCCAACCAGAGCTACCGATTCGCCCGCATTTACTTTACACGATATTCCCTTCAAAACATCTTTTCCTTCATCATAGGCAAAATGTACATCCTCCAGCTGAATCTCACCCCTGACATTATTAATTGTCTGTGCATTATCTGAATCCCAGATTTCCGGTTTCTCTTCCAGCAGATCAAATATGCGCTCCGATGCGCCGGCTGCCGTATTCAGGGCGGCATAGAGCCGGGAAGACTGACTGATAGAACGGGAAATGTTTAGTGCATAGATAATAAATGCGACGAGATCTCCTGCTGTCAGCCGGTTGGCCAGAACTTCCTTTCCTCCATACCAGAAAATAATCACCAGGGTAGTCATAAACATAATTGCCACACCCGACCAGAATAACTGCGTAAGTATAACTTTACGCCGTGCTGTTTTAAATAATTTTTCCACAGCGTTTTTATAACGGTTTACTTCGTAATCTTCTCTGACAAAAGCTTTTACGAGCCGAATAGCGCCAAGCGCATTTTCTGCCACAGCAGTAGAATCAGCCAGTTCATCCTGGATGCTGCGCGAAAGTTTCCGGATCTTAAGCCCGAAATATCTCGTGGCTATCGTTACAAATGGAACCGTGAAAAAGATAACCATGCTGAGTCTCCAGTTCAGAATTACCATCAGCGAGACGGACCCGATCAGCGAAAATGATATCGTAAGCAACTGGGGAACAGAATCTGTCAGTGCGGTGCGAACAGAACCTACATCATTGGTTAGCCGTGATGTGATTTCACCGAGCCTCCGGTCTGCAAAAAAACGGAAACCAAGACGGTGCAAATGTTCATACAAATTTTTTCGAAGATCAGTTACTACACGTTCACCTACCCATTCCAGGTGATAATTTCCAAAAAATGAAAATGCTGATTGCAGTATAAAAAGTACGAACAACCCAATCGCCAGCATATTTAGAAGAGCTGCATCACCTGACTCAAAAACGGCATCCAGTAATTCGCGAAGCCCGAGCGGAACGGTCAGCCAGATTCCGGTTGCAATCAGGGTAGCAGCTGTAGCTAAATAAAACCGGATCCTGTAAGGCTTGCTTAGAGCAAAAATATCAGTCAGTGTTTTCCAAAGAGACTTAATGGACTTCCGGCTTTTTTCTTCTTTATTCATTCCACTTTCGGGCGTTTAACATATAATTTCTTTTTAAAAGTTCTATTTTAATAAAACCTTCACTATCTCCAGTTATTTTTATGATTTATTCACGCCAGGATAATATCGCTTTTTAAAATTGCCATCTACACGAACCAATCTTTTTTACTCAGAATTCAATGATGCTTACAAATAGTTCTGATTTAAGATTTCAAATATAGCAGTATGCATCAACTCTATAAACAAGAATGAATTTATCATGTTAAGATAGCTTTTTAAGCTTCATTTTTTGGATTTATATATAAATAGCTGAAATATTGGTATGTTTAATAAAAGGAAATTTATAGGAGAAAAGTTACATA
>CAYVBJ010000046.1:3544-9998 GCA_964449075.1 uncultured Balneolaceae bacterium | reverse complement strand
AGCTGAAATATTGGTATGTTTAATAAAAGGAAATTTATAGGAGAAAAGTTACATAGCGAATCTGAATTCAAGACAATATGATTGATATCTTTAAATCACAACAACCATTTCATCAATGAACCTTCTTCTGATCATAGGATTTCTTGTTATTACAGGATATTTTTTGGGAAGAATGCTGGACAAAATTGGGATCCCAAAGATCATCGGTTATATACTAACCGGTATAATATTCAGTCCCAATTCCGTTGATTGGATACCTCAACAGATAATTTCAGATACGAATACACTCCTGTCAGTAAGCCTGGCTTTTATTGCTTTTGAAGTAGGCGGTGAACTAAAATGGGAAAAGATTCAAAGGCTGGAAAAGGAGATTGTCAGTATTACGCTTATGGCGGGATTTATTCCGCTTATTCTTATAACCGGTTGTTTTTACCTGGCAGGTTTGCTGTTTCCTGATTTTGTTCCCTTTTCTGCAGGAGAATCAACTTTGGTTTTTGCCATTCTTCTGGCTGCGTTGGCAAGCCCAACAGATCCTACGGCTACGCTTGCCGTTATTCATCAGTATAAGGCAAAAGGTCTTGTTAAGGATACAATTTTAGGAGTTGCAGCCTTGGATGATGCTTTAGGAATTTTTTTATTTAGCCTGGCTATTGCGCTTTCACTTTATATCCTGGGTGGTTCAGGTGGTATAGAATCTTCATTAATGTTTGCAGCCACACACGTCGGAGGTGGTTTACTCGTGGGATTTTTAACAGCAATCATCATGAATATTTTCTTAAAATATGTAGATATTAAAGGGGAAGGGCACTGGATTATCGTTATTTTTTCTGCTATTAGTTTGTGCTACGGGGTTGCTTCACATTTTGATATGGATGCCCTTTTAGCCTGTATGGTGATGGGGTTAGTGATTGTCAATACCAGCAAAAAGCAAAAAATAGTATTTCAAACATTGGAAAGATATACCGAAGAATTGATATTTCTCTTCTTTTTTGTGCTAAGTGGCCTCCAATTGGATATTCATCAGATACCCGCTGCTTTTATTCCAATTCTGTTTTTTGTGATTTTGAGATTTACAGGAAAATACTTTGGAAGCTACCTGGGGGGATCTCTTATTAAAACGAATCCTGCCATAAAAAAATATACCGCAGGCGGACTTATACCCCAGGGCGGAATTGTTATCGGCCTTGCCCTAATGGTAAACCAGTACAGTGAATTTTCAGAACTGTTTGATCTTCTTTTAAATGTAGTTATGGGAGGAGTAATCATTAATGAGTTGATCGGCCCGCTTACTGCAAAACACTCTTTATTGAAAGCTAAGGAGAGTACCAGCTGAATATAAGCCTCTTATTCATTGTCCGTAAGCAGAGTAGAACAGATTGGAAAAATGTTAAATCTTCAATATTTGTGCACCGCAATTAGTCAGAAACTACCTCCTCAGCTTTCTCTTGCACTGTTTTATCTGTTTTTGACTTCTCTTTTTCCTGGAAAATCAATAATACCGGGCATTTGACCTCAGATTGGATTTTATCATGCAGAGAACTGAACCATCGTTCTCTTTTATCCAGCTCAGACTCACTGATTATAATCAAATCATCAGCCGACGAGATCTGTACAACGGCATCCGTAATACTATCTACCGATATACTTTTGGTTTTTATTTGGGTTGATTGTATACCTGTTCTTTGTAAAAGATTCCTGGTCTGAAATTCAAGCTCATCAAGAGACAGGATATTTTCATCATGCTTGCCTTTATGATCAAGAAATATCAGTGATACAGGGAGTTTGCTGGACTCAGAAAGTTCTCTCAAAATAGCAGCCATCCTTGTATTAATCTGGTCTTGCCGATAAATAGGAATCAGTAACCGATTGAGTACTTTCATTTCAGCGGGAATCAACAGGGCATGAACTTCCTGTTCTGAAATAAAGGAGGAGAGAGTATCGGAATAGTTCGATGTGTAAGCCAGCTCATAGTTAATATTGATATTTTTAAATGAAAGATGATCCAGATATTCTTTGAATGCCTCTCTTGCCTCTTCTCCCTCTTCTTGCTGTGACTGTTGCGGGCTTGTCTGTTCAGGAGATTCCACATATCCTAAAACAAAAAGATTCAGACTTTTAAAAGCTCTGAAAAGAGACACCGGAGGGGGATCAGGGTTGGGCAGCTCAGCAGTCATCAATATATGAGGTTCGCGTAATTTCGGAATGATATGAGGAGGTACAGGTTCCGGAATTTTTACATGTCGTGCATACAGAAAATACCAGCCGGCTGATAAAAGAAGAATCGAAAAACCAATCATTATAGAAAGAGTCTGCATCAAAAATATGAGGCCAAAGCTGGTAACAGAACCCAGAATAGGAATCAGTCTTCCGCCTGGAACCCTATAGGTTGGGGCATACCAAAGCGGCCTCTCTTTCCTGAGTATAACCAAAGAAACACATATCAGACTGTAAAATATAAGGTGAAGCAGTGATGCAACTTCTGCAAGTATTTCCAGCCTTCCGAGAAGCGTAAACAGGGTAATAGGAATTCCCACCAGAAGAACAGCTATGTGGGGTGTACCGAAATGATCGTGCACCTTAGCAGCGAATTGTGAAATCATTTTATCTTTACTTAACGCATACACAGCTCTTGAGGAGCTTAGAACAGATGCATTGGCACTGGAAAGTGTAGCCATCAATGCAGCAAGAAGCACAATCATTCCCCCGAAATCACCTATGATTTCCTCTGCAACCTTTATCATGGCATTCTCGCCCAGTCCGGATAGCTGAGAGGCCGTTAATGATGTTGAAGTAACAAAAATTGCAATTACGTAGAGTGCTGTTACAATAAGTACACTTCCCACCAATGCACGAGGAAGATTTATATGGGGTTTCTTAATTTCTCCGGCAACGGTGGCAATTTGTACAAATCCGAGAAAAGATGTAAAAATAAGTGCCGCTGTTGTAAAAACAGGCCAGGCACCGTTCGGCGCGAACACAATTAGTGGCTGTCTCTCCCCGGTAATGCCCATATTTTCAAGGATCCCATAGGCAAACATCATCACCAAAACTACTGTAAGTGTAACTACAATACCATTCTGAAAATTTCCCACTTTTTTGGTTCCCGCAATATTCAGAAGTGTGAGAAAAACTCCACCTGCAGCAGCAATCAGAACGTAGGGATTACCCGGACTCAGGCCCAGTTCACTCATGAATTCAACAAGATACTGTCCAAAACCTACCAGATAGAAAGAGCTGGCAAATACAAGGCCAAACCACTGACCAATTCCGACAAATATCCCAAACCTGTTTCCCATAGCTCGGGATACAAAGTAGTAAGCTCCGCCATTTTCGGGCATTGCAGTTGCAAGTTCAGCAGTTGAAAAAGCAACCAGTAGTGCAATTGAACCTGCTATAGCAAAAGAAGCCATTGCGGCAGGTCCGGCATAACCGATAGCGATACCGGGAAAAACAAATATACCTGCTCCTACCATTGTTCCTATTCCAATGGCAAGAGCTGCCGTAAGCCCAAGACTTCTCTGTAATTTTTCCTTTCCCCTCTTCGTCTGAGGCACAATGGATACTTTTTAATTACATCCGATAGCCATATAAGAACGTCCTAATATGAACTAATTCCCTTTGTATTTGTAAATTGTGTACGCTGTCAGCCCTAAAATAGTTGCTGTGGCGCCGATTATCAGGGCCAGGTTGATATCTCTTTGAATTCTTTCAGCCCTTTTCAGCTGATCGGACCCTATGCCTTTTTCTGCGATAATCTGTTCAAGTTCTTCACGTGTTTTTTCTTTAAGATCCATTTTTATCTCTTTCCTTTAATTCTCTGATTATTTTTAACAAATATCTCTTTTTAAAACTCGTTCAGCAGAAAAATTCAAGATGACCTTTTTCTTACATAGTTTTTTATGATCATTATATTATAAAAACAGAAAGATTATTTTAAGAGTTCGATTACTCTCATTGCTTCATTGAGAATCATTTTATCTGAGCAATTTTTACTTTTATGACCAAAACTTCAACCAGAATGGAAAATGATTCAAATCCTGCAAGCCTCAGTGGGCTAATTGACCGAATTGATAAAATTGTTCTGAAAAAAGATTCTGTCTCTATTGGCGATATTTTGCAGACCTCAGGGCAAAAGTCATTCGGAACACTCATTTTCCTGGCAGGTGTCATAACTCTTGCACCTCTTATTGGCGATATTCCGGGTGTTCCATCCTTAATGGGAATTATTGTTTTTCTGACAGCTCTCCAGATGCTATTGAAGAAAGATAACCTCAGGCTGCCACAATTTATTCTGAAGCGATCAGTAGACCGGAAAAAACTTCACAAAGCGCTGAATAAACTAAAGAAACCAGTAAAATTTATAGACCGTATTCTTCGTCCCCGACTTATGGTCTTAACGGAAGGTTTTATGTTATACGTGATAGCAGTCCTCTGCCTGTGCACAGCATTATTGATGCCAATAATGGAATTGATTCCATTCAGCGCAAATATTGCAGGGTTTATTCTTACTTTTTTTGGTCTGTCGATATTAACGAACGACGGACTACCCGCATTGATTACACTTATAATGATAGGTATCATACTTGGTTTTCTGTATCACCAATTTATTCAATAATCCTTTTTTGCACACCCGGTCCTGTCACTTGCAAATTGTAATTGCATTGAAATTCATCTCTTCAGATTTCGTAATTTTCTATACTATTCGCTGTACTCTTTTTTTACACGGCCGGTTATGTTTGTAAGAATTTCGTGAGTGTTGGTTTCTGCAAGTTCTGCCCACCTGTTTGCAGGCAATCCATTTCCGCCCAGTAAGGTCACTACTGTTCCGGCTTCCGGCTGATTACTACCCAGGTAAACCATCGTGTAGTCCATTGTAACATTTCCTGCCACTTTGTAAAACTCCCCATTTATCATCACATCCAGCTTATTACTCAGAGATCGTGGCAATCCATCTGCATAGCCAACCGGAATTGTGCCAATGTAACCATCCATTGGAGAATTCCAGGATGCGCCGTAACTAACGGTCTTTCCTTTCGCAATTGACCGAACCTGTACCAATTTGGATTTCCAGGTTAATACAGGTTGCAAGTCGGTATCCTGTATTTGTCCGGGAGTATATCCCCAGAGGCCGATTCCAACCCGTAACATATCATAGTGATTCAGTGAATAGTGAATAGCTGCACCGGTATTGCTTATGTGTTTGTTGGGTATTTCCGAGAACGATTGTGCAATTTGCTCAAAATCTTGATGCTGTTTTTCCACAAACAGGGAATCCGGTTCATCTGCCAGAGCATAATGTGTATAAAGTCCGGAGCAAATAAGCCGCTGATTTTTGACTGCCAGTGAACGTACCAGGTCACTCTGGCCCGCTTTAAAACCGAGCCTGCCCATCCCTGTATCAAAATTTATGTGATAGCGTGTTCCGTCTGTCAGAATTGAAAAATGAGATTCATGACTTACTGTAGCGGCCAGATTGTATCTGCCATATGCTGCAGCGGTATCAGTACATGGTACTCCAAATACCAAAATTGGTTTTTGAACTTCTGCCATTCTCAGCTGGATCCCCTCATCCACTGATGCAACAGCAAACCAATCTACCAGTGGTTCAAGAAATATGGCCGTCTTCACAGCTCCGTGGCTGTAGGCATCTGCTTTGACCACAGCCATGATCTTTTTTTCCTCTCCTGCCTTTGATTTCAGATAGGTCAGATTGCTCTTTAATTTCCTGAAATCAATATAAGCTACAGAATTTGGAAAGCGTAATTCCGGTTGCGTCCCCGCAGCCCCTTTTGGAGATTTCATGATATTGTGAAAATGTTTACTCATTTTTTATCTGCCGGTGAATGATTTTTTAAAATGATTTTAGCTGCGTTTCGTCCTGCAGCTCCAAACACGCCCCCTCCCGGATGACACGATGCACTTGAAAGGTAAAGATTTTTGACCGGTGTTTGATACTGACTCAGTTCAGGAGTGGGCCGAAACATAAACATCTGGTTAAAATTCATCTCCACATGCATTACATTGCCTCTGAGAAGGCCGTGTTTTCGCTCTATATCCAGCGGGGACTGAATGTACCAGTCAATCAATTTACCCTTCATGTTTGGAGCATAACGCGTAACCACATCATAGATTTTCTGTGCCTCCCTCTCCCTTATATCATCCCAGTTTAATCCGTTGCTCAATTCATACGGGTGCCACTGGGCCCATGCAAAAAGAGTGTGTTTACCATCTTTGGCAACTTCCGGATCAATTTTTGAAAACGTCATTGCTAAAACTGCTGGATCCTGAGGGGGTAATCCCTTCGTATAATCGCCGATTGCCCGGTTCATATAGGGAACCGAGGGAGCCAGCAGCTGCATTCCGTTGTGAATATGCGGATCATCCGGACATGCCGTATACTCAGGCAATTCTTCAACCGCACATCTGATTACCATTCCAAAGCCATTACCGACCC
>CAYVBJ010000046.1:0-3444 GCA_964449075.1 uncultured Balneolaceae bacterium | reverse complement strand
CCGGCAAAATCCCCGGTTGCAGGATGATCCGGTGTGGGTCCCGACTGGGCGGCGAACCAGGTGACAGCTGCTTTCATGTACGGGCTTTTGAAGGCGTTATCCACTACCTGTCCATAACTGCCCAATATCTTCTGAAGGGCTCTGTTCTCTTCTCCTTTTTTAAACATGCTTCCATCACGGAATCTTCCCTTCAATATTTCCATAAAAATATTTTTCCCGGTTGGCGGAACCATAAATGTTTTAAGAACACCTTTGTTGATTTTCGCCCAGAATTCGACAAATTGCCTGTAATTGTCAACATCTCCGGGGGCCACAGACCCGATGGAATCCAGAGTCTTTTCCAGGTCCCTGAAAAAATGGATCACTCCGCGCCCATCCGGAACCGGGTAGCTCATAATCGGGTCCATTTCAATATATTCAAGTCCGTATCTTTCGAGCTCAAGTTCTTCGACAATACCTGTTTGATGAATCATGATGTGAACGGAGGAGCCCACGTCCATTTGAAATCCATGGGGATACTCATCTGACCGGAACATATTTTCGGTACAAACTGCGCCTCCTATGGTGTCCCTGCGTTCAAGAACACACACTTTAAACCCTTTTTTTGCAAGGTAACAAGCTGTAATCAGGCCGTTATGACCGGACCCAATAATAATTGTATCAAATTTTTCCATTTTCCGTATACCATTGTGTGTAGGATATAAAATCTTTTAGTAAGTTCACTGAACAAATTAGCAATCACACTCATTCACCAATTACAACAATCGTTTAACCATCTATGAAATTTTTAAAAACCTTTCTTGCTTCGTTGCTTGGCACCATAATAGGAATTATGGTTCTCATGTTTGTACTATTTCTTATCGTTTCAAGCTCATCATCAGAGCCTGAACCTTATGTACGATCGAATACAGTTCTTGAAATAGAATTAACGGGGAGTATACCCGCCAGAACCGTATCAAATCCCTTTGAAGATCTTTTCCAAACTGGTAAAGTGAATCCGTCTCTTCAAAATCTGAAAATTAACCTGGAAAAAGCTGCTTCTGATGAGCGCATTGCCGGTGTTTGGGTTAAAACAAATATTGTTGGTGCATCATGGGCCAATCTGGAATCTGTACACAGATATCTGGAGAAATACAAAGAGAGCGGAAAATTTCTCTATTTCAGTACAGATGACATCGGGATGAACGAAAAAGCCTATTTTCTTGCAACAACTGCAGATTCCATCTTTTCACCTGAAGAAACCATGTTCGAGTTTGATGGATTTTTCACTCAGCTCTCTTTCTATAAAGGAACCATGGAAAAACTCGGGATCGAACCTGAGATTATCAGGGTAGGAAAATATAAATCAGCAGTGGAGCCATTTTTGCAGAAAGAGAGTTCTCCGGAAAGCCGGGAACAGTTGTCTGCTATTTTAAATAGTGCCTCTTCACGATTCCTCTCTGCTGTTGAACAGAAAACAGGGCTGAACAGGAACGAGATTAACGAAATACTGAATGATGTGCCCGACAGGAGTATTGAGGATGCTTTTGAAAATGGTTTAATTGATGTTCTTGCCTATCCGGATGAGGTTGAGAAACATATAAAATCCAGAATCGGACTTGGTGAAGATGAAGATCTCAAAAAAATCAGTTATAACAGATACAACCGGGTAGAATCGTCATCAGCCGGTGTCGAAAAACCTGATACGGATAACCGCATTGCAGTGATTTATTCGTCGGGGGCAATCATGCCGGATATTGAGCAATCTCCCTTTGAAGAACAGGCAGTAATCACAGCATCTGGGATTCGCGAGCAACTAAATGACATCAAAGAAGATGATAACGTTAAAGGGATTGTCATTCACATTAACAGTCCCGGCGGATCGGCAAGTACATCAGACCTGATCTGGCACTACCTGAAAGAAACGGAACTACCAGTTGTGGCGGTCATGGGCTCTGTGGCAGCTTCCGGAGGATATTACATGGCTGCAGGCGCCGATACTATTGTAGCCGATGCCAATACAATTACTGGTTCGATCGGGGTTTTCAGTCTGTTGGTAAATACACAGGATTTCTACAATGAAAAACTTGGAATTACATTTGATCAAATCAAAACCCATGATCATGCAGATATCTTTACATTAACCCGCCCTCTGACCGAAGCAGAAAAGAGAGGATTGCAAAATGGGGTTGATAAGACCTATGAGACATTTCTGAACCGGGTGGCAGAATCACGGGGAATGACACGTGATGAAGTCCATGAAGTTGCACAGGGAAGGGTCTGGACTGGCGCCGACGCAAAAGAACAAAACCTGGTTGATATCATCGGAAATCTTGAAACCGGATTACAGACAGCTGCAGAAATGGCTGGTATTGAAACTTACAATGTGGTTACATTCCCAAAGAAAAAAGATATTTATAGTACACTTTTTGGTTCAGCCAACTCCCAGGTACGAACATGGATTAAGAGTTTCGTCCCGGTTTATGAACCTCTGAATGACTTCACTTATCTGCTTAAACAACCTGTTGGACAAAACTGGGCATACCTGCCGGTTCAGTTTACTATAGAATAATTCTTAAGAAGCCGGCAGCTGTCAACGAAAATTGTAATATGCAGATTGGTAAGTTTTATATAGAGCAGCTAAGTGAAGGGTTTTTTGAACTCTTTCCTGACGGAACTCTTCAAAAAATAGAACCGGACAGGCTTGCACGGGGTATGGATGATCCCTCTTTGGGAAAATATTCCTCAGCAATTGGCATTGATCCCCTTTTTATTTCTGATGGTCACCTTCGCATCGTGGTTGATCCGGGACTTGGGTGGGGACTGGATCACAACAGTAAATACCGTGATACGTCAAATGTTGTCACTAACCTGGATATTTTTGATTTCAAACCGGAAGATATTGACATCGTTATTTTAACGCACCTTCACTATGATCATGCTGCGGGATCCACTTTTGTAAATGAAAATTATAAGACTACGGTCACCTTTCCTAATGCGGTTTATCTTATTCAGGAATCTGAATGGAATTTCGCTGTTCAGCAGTCAATAGCAGATTCCGGTAAAATGATCGGGCCGGGCTACCTTATGGATGAACTCTACAAATTGAAAGCTGAAAAAAGACTTAAACTATTAAACAATGGAATTCATAAAGTGATGAACGGATTTGAATTAATCCATACCGGGGGCCACACACCCGGTCACCAGGTTGTCAGGCTGAACAGCAGAGGCCAAAGCGCCTACTTTCTGGGTGATTTGGTTCCAACAGAACATCAATTGAATAACTATTCAATGAAACAGCTGGATACGGATCCGCTTCATTCAAAAAAAATGAAAACCACTCTTTTAAAAGAAGCTCTGCAAAGTGATGCCTATATGCTGTTTTATCACTCACTTTATCAAAAGTCCGGTAAGCTATCTCGTGATGAACATAAAAAGTATGTTCTTCTTGATGTGAATTAGCAG
>CAYVBJ010000045.1:20867-24376 GCA_964449075.1 uncultured Balneolaceae bacterium | reverse complement strand
GTCAGTTCAAAATGTCTTCCGGGCATCGGGAAATTCCGGATCACCTGGAAATTCTCATCAAACAGGTTATTGACCCTCGCAAAAATATTGACGGATACCGGGTTCAGCCTGAATCCGTAACCTGCATACAGATCCGATACATCGTAACCCGGCAGCGGATCAAACGGGCTGCCATGGTCAGGAGTAGTATAGCGTTCACTGTTGTGCACGTAGCTGAATCCTGCAGAAATATTTCTGTAGGATGCATCCAGCCCGCCCCGGAGGCTCAGTTCAGGAACTTGCGGCAGCTGTTTCCCGACCGTGCGATTGTCATCAAAACGATCACGGCGGACCGATGCCAGCGTTTTGCTCAGCCCAAATCGTGTAGTAAAGCCTAAAGGTTTTATGATATTCCAGCGCTGACTCATATCGATTTCGTATCCTTTAGATCCGATCTCGTCGATATTTACCGGGGCAAAAATCCCGGTCCGGGAGTCTGGTATCCAGCGGATGCCATCGTGCTGACGAATCCCGAACCCGGTAACCTCAAAATCCGTCAAAACAAACCCGAAATTTTGGATGAGCTGGATCCCTCCTTCTATTTTATAATTGGTTTCCGCTGCCAGGTCCGGATTACCGCCGGGAACCCAAAACAGGTCATTAAACGTGGGAGCAACAAAATTGCGGCTGCCCTGTGTTTTCAGAAAGAGGACGTCTTCAACCAGGTTCAGATTGGCGCCCAGCGACGCACTTATTGCATCCCCCGATATCTCAAAATAATCATACCGGATTCCGGAAAAGAGGTGCAGCGGTACAAGCGGCTGCCAGATTGTATTCACGCCTCCGCTGAACTGCCACTGTGCGGGATTACCGTTAAAGTTGTTGGTCTCGGCCCTGGTATGTCCGCCATTAGAAAACAGTGAAACCTGAAGCGACTGCATAGCCTGCCACTGCCAGTCGAGGTCGAGAGAGATGGCGCGGGTCCGGCTCACGCTTTCAATACCGGAATTTTGGTCAAAGAAATCGAGATCCTGACGATTGAGTATGGTTCCGATTTTCAGGCTGCCGGGGCCCAAATCGAGCTGCAGGCGGTTCATCCACCGGATTGCGGCGTCCTCCTGCCGGGTGGTTTCCGAAAGACTCTGAAGGCCGCCCGGCAGCTGGTTATCCGTATCAAAAACCCATAACAGTGATTGAATTTCAAGGTTCTCAGTCCCATAACCTGCCTGGGCCATCAGGTTGATCGATTCCAGCTGGTTATTTTCACGCTTCTCCGTCACCTCAATGACCCGTCCCTCCCGGTTGCTGAAACGGTTCATCTGAAAATCAAAATCGTTGTCGGTCTCTTCGTACTGAAACCACACGCCTCCGTTCCATCTTCCCTCCTCCCAGGATGCGTTCAGAGCGCTCACGCTTTTACCAAACGATCCGGTTGTGTGCTGAACGCCGACTCCGCGGCCGCTTACATTGCTCTCAAGCCAGATCATTCCTCCCGCTGCACCATTGCCAAAAGCTGTTGCCGACTGTCCGCGGATGATCTCCATGCGGTTCACCATTCCGGTAGGAATCAGGGACAGGTCGGTCAGGCCAAGCATGGGATGATTCAGATTGAAGCCGTTCCAGAGTATCTGTGTCTGCCGTGCAGAAAGTCCACGCATCGAAACGGTTGACAGTCCGCCAGGCCCGTTGTTTCTGATAAAGAGTTGTGAACGGGTCTCCAGTATATCAGCCACAGAGCTGCCTGCAAACCGGCTGATTTCAAATGAATCGATTACAGAGATCTGAACCGGCTGAAAACGGCGATCGGCCGACAAACGGCTTGCCTTTACGGTGATCTCCTCCAGCTTCAGTGAATCTGCGGGCTGAGCGGCAGACTGAGCCACAGGTATTTCCCACAGGCACAGGGAACTGCATATAAATAAAAGTAATAGTTTGGATATATAAGAGAAATTCATGGCACAGAAACTTTAACTCCCGAAAGCTTCCAGTGAAATAGAGTTTGATGGCAGGTCTCCTGGCTTATTCTGAGCAGCATCGACCTTCCCGTCCCGATAGCAATCGGAACAGTGGCAAGATTTGAATGCGGCTTTACACAAATAAATTGTGGGCGAATTTACAGTTGCGGGTACAGCTCCCGTTTTTCACGGGATTCCCTTTTCATCCTTCGTCTCCGTGCAGATATCACAGAATACGAAGGAACCAAGTAGTAACTATTCCAAAGAGCGATTAAAAATAGGATTCGTAATAATCAGATCAAAATTAAAGTTGTGAATTGTGAATTGTGAATTGTGAATTGTGAATTATTTGATATGTAATTATTTTAACCAGCGCTTTTGTCCACCGTATTAGTAGGTTGAGAAAAGCCGATGAACAGAACAATCAGAAATTTCTATCTCATATTTGACAATATTACTCAACCTGCAGAACTCCCATCATCCCTTGGTCTTCATGGTCCAGTATATGGCAGTGAAACATCCATTTACCTGGATAATTGTCATATCGAACGATAAAGCGGGCATCTTCAAACCCCGGCACATTCACCGTGTCCTCCCATTTTGTCTGGGATACCGGTTCTCCGTTACGTTCAAACACCTGGAACTGAAAGCCGTGCAGGTGGAAAGGGTGATCCATCCCTACAAGATTTCTGATCTCCCATATTTCGGTAGCACCCAGTTCCGCGATTTCATCGACCCGGGCCATATCCATGGTTTTGCTGTTGATTTTCCCATTGCTCATGCGCATCACCCGGGTAGCCGTCACCTCATCAGGATTCAGTTTTGGGATTGGACGCAATGTTTCCGGAATCTCAGGAGACTCCATAGATGGTTCATCGGTGTAGGTCAGCGTTAAGAGATCCCGTGTTAGTTCCCAGTCTGCCGGACGCCACTGGGCCATGTAACGGTTATAAGGAAGGGCCTGCAGGGTAACTTTACTTCCTGGCTCAGCTGTGCCATGTACCAGAACCTCAGCCCGATCTCCATTGGCCAGTACAATTTCATCGGTTTCCTCGGGGTACTCGAAAAGTCCGCCATCACTTCCGATATGTATAAATGTGTGTCCTTCAAGCCCAAGCCGATAAATTCGGGCACCCGAAGCGTTGACAATCCGCCAGCGCTGAACGTCTCCGCTGCGAATCGACAAATCGGGCATAATTTCGTCATTGACAAACAGCACATCCCCTTCCCGTCCGTTCATTTTATCCACTTTAAACTGCCGGGTTCCTTTCTCGGCAAAATCGATATTCCCTTCTTCATCAAAACGGTTATCGGATAGTATCAGCAGCTTATCCTCCAGCTCGTCCGGAAGAGGATTATTAGGGTCGCGGACAATGATTCCGCCATACAATCCCATTCCCACTTGCCAAGCCGTTCGATGGTGCGGATGCGGATGATACCAGTAGGTTCCGGCGGTACCCGGATGAACCCTGAATCGGTAGGTATATGAATCGCCGGGTTGAACGGGATGAAATGGACTGCCGTCGGAAACGAATGGCAGATGCATGCCGTGCCAGTGAATGGTGGTCTCTTCAT
>CAYVBJ010000045.1:0-20767 GCA_964449075.1 uncultured Balneolaceae bacterium | reverse complement strand
GAGTTGATACCATACTTCGTTGAATGGCACCCCGGCTTCGGACAGGTAGTCATCCACAGTTTTGCCTTCGGGCAACCGACTGAATAGAAGCAGATGAGGTTCCTGACCCATATTGCTGAACTGAACGTTCGACCAACCGGAGGGAATTTCATCGGGCGCCTCAAATGAATAATCTTCTGCGATAATATTGACCATGTGATCATCATTACCGGAATCTTGAGCCAGTACCGGTGAATAAATAAGACCAATTAAAGCCACTGACAAAAGAATTAATGAAAATATATTTTTCATAGTCTGTTAGTTTATTTTGATTTTTACTGTGAAACTACTGGTGGTTTTGCTCCACAGTAATGAGCTTTAACGACTATTCTACCGTAATTTCCTGAAATACTCCTAAATGACCAGTGTATTCGGAATAGAAAAGATATCGGCCGGGTTCCAGATCCAGACTAAAGTAGCCGGTACCACCTTCAGGAAGCAGTTGCATACCTCCGGTGAACATGGCCGGACTCGGGTTTTGCAGGCCATTAACATCAAACCAGTCCATCCATTCAGCTATTTCCTGTGTGTTTGTGTCATCTGCAAGGCGGGTAACATGTACGTTATGGCCGTATCCTTCTTCCGGGTTCTCTGCCACATGAACGGAGACTGTATGATTGCCGGGAGAGAGATTGCCATCTATAGCCATTTCAAAATTTGAAAGCGTGATGGCAATGTCGGCCTCCGGCGCAGCTGCCTCTGATGGTGTATCGGTTACGGTAAGCTCTCGCAGCATTCCTTCCATGGAGTGTAATTCTCCATCTTCGGTTTTCATATAACACTCCAGGGCGTATGTGCCGGGCTCCAGGTTCAGGGTCACATCAGTGGTAATGCCGGGAGATATAATACCGGCCCCTCCTGTAAACTCGAGGGTCCAGAACCAGTCGGGCATTTGTGCTCCCAGCCTCTCCATAACTTCCTCAGTGTTTATTCCTTCATCCCTTAAAGCATACCAAACTGCGTTAAATGGCACAAGTGCATCACCGGCATATTCATCAAAAGTTACACCTTCCGGCATCTTAGTCAAAAACAGAAAATGTGCTTCATTTCCTTGATTTTCATACTGAAAGGTGGTCCAGCCCGAAAGAATCTGATCCGGTGCCTGGAAGGCGTAATCTTCAGCTACTATGGTGATGAAAGAACCTGAATGGCCATCTTCAGAAGCTTGCTGCGACTGGGCATTGCACTGCTCAACTATTAATCCGGCTAATAAAGCTATAATTGCGAGTGTGTTTACTAAATGTTTCATAACCAGTTCTTTTATTAGTTTTAATTGGTATGTAAAATTTTTACATGAAATTTTAAAACTTCAATCTGAGAGGATTTTAAAAATCAAAAAAATTGTAACCTGTATTTTAGAGATGCTTTAGGCACAAACTGTGGTAAGCATCTAAACCCTAATCTTCCATATTTATATGCGAAGAATTAAATAATTTCTGCCATTTAATTATTGGGAAAGCAATTATTTCATATTGATCATATCATCTAGGGCTGCCGGAGGCGGTATTAATTCACCCCCTGCGTTAACCTGATCAAAGTACTTATACCATCCGGCCTGGGATACGCTGTCTTCCAGCATCTTTACGTGGTCAGTTGTCGGCATTTTCCAAACGGCAAGATAGCGGTGGTTGCTACGATTAGAAGTGTTTTCATCATTGATAGAAAAACGACGAGATCGATCCCAGCGTCGGTCAGCTTCCCGATTTCTTCTCCAACCATATCAAAGTAGGTCTGTCGTTCTTCCGGTGAAAGATCAAGCCATGGTTGTTTTGCGTTCCACAATTCTACATATAGTTGCATAATATTAGGATGTAATTTGGGATTATTTATTGAACAATAAGCTGTTGAATCATGCCGTGGATGGTTCCACAGAGCATTGGTAACTACAGGGCTATTCTAAAAAAGAAACTGGCAAAACTTTGATGTGACAGAATGGCTCCTAATCATTTTGGAAAAGATTATACCCAATCCCTGTTTTTTATATTTTAATTTTACTTCTATCTCTTTAAATACTTTGCCTGTAATAAGATAGGGTATTATATCTAAAATACAAGTTCTTGAGAGTGTCCAGCTTCTGCTACTGTACCGGCAGTTTAAGTTTTTGGCCGGGTTCAATCATTTCATCAAGATCAACCTGGTTCAGGATGGCAAGATCGAGTGGCTGATGATCCATGGGGATCGGGTCGGGAAGAAACTCGCGGAAAGGTGCCCGGCGGTCGGCTTCCACAACTTCAATTCGAACGGGGTTGATATTCAAAATCCGTTCATCGGTTAACCTGTCGAACCGCCCGGTTGTCCTTTGAAAGGTACTCAGGTAATTATCAAAGGCTGACATTGCAGAGTAATTAATAAACCGGTAGATATTCTCCTGGAACTCAACCGCATACACATACAGGCCAAGCTCATTTCCATTCGATGTTGCAGTGGCTTCAGCTTCATAGGCAGGCCATTCGCCGCTGCTAAGCGCTTCGCCCTCATCAACAAGAGTGATCCCCTCCTGCCCCAGGAAGCTCCTCACAGAAGCAGCGGCACTTGTCGATTCCGAATCAATTCTCATAATAATTACAGCATCTTCCGAAGGGCTGACCATCGCAACCTGTGTAGGCTGATTAAATAATTCCCAGCCTCCCGGCACGGGAAATCTGAATTCAAGATCCGGATGTACAAAAGCCTCATCCTCAACAAAACCCTCTCTCGGATTTTCCCCGAAAACCATTCCCTCAATCAGGCTCATATATTTGTCTTTGTTCTCAATCGACTGCTCAAAACCTTTCTCTTCCCACTCTTCTGCCATTCGGGGTATGCTCTTTTCCCGTTCACCGGGATCAGGGTGAGTGGAAAGGTGAGTTGGAATTGATTGTCCGCTTTTTTCTGAGATACGTTTGAGACTGGTAAAAAACTCGGCTCCTTCTGCAGCCTCATATCCCTGCCTCGCGGAATATTCAACGCCAAGCTGATCTGATTCACGTTCGTGGTCCCTGCTGTAACTTAAAAGTATTAACTGGGCAGCCTGGCTGCTCAAATTCATCAGGCTCCTGCCAGGCAAACCAAGCAGTTCCTGGCCGAGTATGGAACCACCCACCACTGCGATCTGACTGATTGTCTGTGAAAGTGCTCTTTGTGAAGAATGCCTTGCAGCCACATGGCCGATCTCGTGTCCTACAACTACAGCGAGTTGTGCTTCATTGTTAAGATGAGTCATAAGTCCTCTTGTCACATAGACATACCCGCCCGGCAGTGCAAACGCATTAACCACCGGACTGTTCAAAACACGGAATGTAAATGGTGTATTTTTAAACTTGGGATCTGTATCCTCACGCCTCATATGGCTTACTTCAAGCATTTCCTGGCCAATCTGGTCAATATAATTCTGAATCTCTTCATCTTCATAAAGACCGAATTGTGCAACAATTTCATCATCTGCCTGGTTTCCAATTTCTACTTCTCTCTCCCAGGAATAAGCCAATGCTCTTTTATTACCGGATACGGGATTTTTTTGAACCACACACGAGGTGATAAAAAAGAGGGGAATTAAAAGAGTTAAGAGATATCTTGATTTAATAATGTTGAATGATGGTTTTCTCATATCTGACAGAATGTATGGTTTTACTATAAATGAATATAAACTGTTGAATTGTTCTTTATCATTTTTATGATTTTCACCAATTATAATAACGATTTAGAGTTCATATAAATTTCTTCAATTTAATCATCGATAAGATCATACGGGGTTCATAAGATCAGTACCCGGATTGAATTCGGGTCTTATAATTTACGATATGCAACTGAATAAATTGATATGTTCTCTCCATTATTTACTATTCTGTTAGAACTCCCCGATCAGATTTACTTCAGGTACAAGCTCAATTCCAAACAGCTCCTTTACGGATTTCAAAATATTCAATGCGTACTCATAAATTTCTGATGCAGCGGCACCTCCGTGGTTCACAATAACCAGGGCTTGATTTTCATAGGTTCCCACATTACCAATTCTCCTGCCTTTCCATCCCGCTTTTTCTATCAGCCATCCTGCAGGTATCTTAACCCGGTTTTCATCTGCCTGGTATGATGGAATGTCCTGATATTCTCTTTTCAGTTCCGAAAACTTTCTATCTGAAATTACAGGATTCTTGAAAAAGCTGCCTGCATTGCCGATATCAGACGGGTCCGGAAGTTTTGACTTGCGGATTTCAATCACCGTCTCATAAATATCCGGAATGCCGGGATTTCTGATCTTTTTGGCATCCAGGCGTTCCTGAAGTGAGCGATAGCTGTATTCTACAGAATGATCTCTCTTTGTCAGTTTCAGGTTCAGACGGGTGATGATAAACCTGTTTTTATATCTTCCTTTAAAAACGCTGTCCCTGTATGCAAATTCACAATCTTTTTTTTCAAAAGTTACCAGGTTACCTGTTTTCATGTCGAAAGCTTCCAATGAGTGAAACACCTGTTCGAGCTCAACGCCATAGGCCCCGATATTCTGTACAGGAGCTGCGCCTGTTGTGCCGGGTATCAATGCAAGGTTTTCAATCCCGCCAAAATCGTGTTTCACACACCACGACACCAGCTTATGCCAGTTTTCACCCGCACCTGCACGAATAAGTACATGACTGTGTGTCTCACCGGTAATTTCAATTCCTTTTATCTCAATCTTCAGCAACAGCCGCTTTACCCTTTCTGCAAATAGTACATTGCTTCCGCCGCCCAACACAAAAATATCAGGCTCTCGCAATTCACCCTTTTTATACAGCCATTCAATCTGCGAGAGATTATCGATCTTTGTATACCGGTCTGCAACCGACCGAACTCCGAGTGAGTTTTCTTCTGAGAGATCAACATTGGTCATAATCTCTGCTTTTTCCTTACTCTCCGCCTGGTTTATTGTCATTTTACTCAGACCCTTCTCTTTTTTCACCCACCTTTTCGGAAGGTTTCGTTTTCTGAACCCGTAATTTTTTTACCCTGTTATTTTCCACATTGTGAACCGTTAGTTCCAGTCCTTTGTAAGTAAGCCTCTCTCCTACATTCGGTAAACGCTCCGTGAGATGATAAACGAGTCCGCCAAGAGTCTCAAACTCATCTTCCGGAGACGATAGTTCAGTGCCCAGTATATCATCCAAATCGTCAAGGTCAATTTTTGCATCAAAAATATAAACGCCGCTTTTAAAACGGGTAAACAGTTTCTCTTCTGTCTCATCATACTCATCACTTATATCACCCACAATCTCTTCCAGCAGGTCATCAAGGGTAACCAGGCCCTCTGTGCCGCCATATTCATCCACAACTATTGCGATGTGGGTTTTTTCGTGCTGAAAATCCCTCAGCAGATCATCCAGTTTTTTTGTGGAAGGTATAAACAGCGCCTTTCGTGCAATAGTCTGCCAGTTAACGGCAGACCGTTCAAGATCTGAGTTGATATACGGCAATACATCTTTTGCAAAAATCACTCCTTTAATATCATCGAGATCGTTTTCAAAAAGCGGCATTCTCGATAACTGTTTTTGCCGGATCTGTGTAATAACCTCTTCAAGTGTTGAGTCAACCGAAACTGCAACGATATTCACTCTTGAAGTCATAATTTCCCGTACGGTTATATTGCCGAATTCAATCACATTTTCAATAATTTCTCTTTCGTCACCCCGGATTGAACCTTCACTTTCGCTAACTTCCGCAATGGTTTTAATATCCTGTGCGGTCATACGGCTGGTCTGTTTTGGCAGCCATTTTTCAAGGCCCATAGTACTTTCTGCAATTAATTTGCTGACAGGTGTGAATAACACAAAATGGATATAGATAAAACCGGACAGCTTCCGGGATGATTTCAGCGGATTATTGATAGCGATTACTTTCGGTGTGATTTCACTCAAAATCAAAATCATGAAGGTGAGTACGATAATTTCAATCGTGTAGACCACGAATTCTGAAAATCCATAAGCTGCAACGATCTGTCCGGTAATAACAGCTGCGAGAACTGAACTTACTACATTTGCAAAGGTATTTCCGATCAGAATTGTAGCTAACAACCGGCGTGGTTTTTCCAGCATCCTGATAATCCTGGCATCAGGGCCTCCGGGTGTCTGGTCCCTGTTGAGTTTATCCATCTGGTTGACCATAGAGAAAAAAGCCACTTCAGATCCTGAATAGATTGCACTGAAAATGAGACCGATCACCAGTACAATTGCCTCAATTGAAATTGTCAGAGGATCAAGTATCTCAGCCTGGTTTGCTGCTGTGATAAAAACACGAAAAAGAGTGAAAAGTGGTTGATCCGGCGGTTGATCTAATGTATCCAACTATTAATTATTTGTTAGAATAATATTCCTGATATGAAATATGTATAAAAAAAGGTGACAATCAAATTTATATGATTGCCACCGTAAAATATAAGAAATTAAACAATTGATGATAATTACTTTCTAAAACGGAAGATCATCTTCCATATCATCAAAAGATTCATCAATTTCAACCGTACTGGCCATATTCTGTTTCTGACTGCTCTCTTCAGACGGGCCTCCGCCTCTTGAATCGAGCATTTGCATTGTAAGTGCCTTTATCTCGGTTGTGTACCGTTTTTGTCCGTTTTTATCTTCCCATTCACTGGTTTGAATAGGTCCTTCAAAATAGACAAGTGATCCCTTTTTGAGATATTGCTGGCAAACTTCTGCGGTTCTGCCCCACGCTACCACCCTGTGCCATTCTGTTCTCTCCTGCAACTCACCGTTTCTGTCTTTAAAACGCTCAGTTGTGGCCACGCTCATATTGGCTACAGCAGTATTCGATTGTGTATATCGTACTTCCGGGTCGGCTCCTAATCTGCCGATTATCATTGCTTTATTTAGTGAACTCATAACTCTGACTTTAGTTTATGTTAACAGTGTTGTATGTAAGAACAAAAAAAATATAAATCCTTACACTTTATCTTAAAATTTCTTCCAGCTCGAGGGAAGCATCACTTCCTTCATCCCTGTATTTTATAATTATCGGGCACGCTGCCGACAGTCCCATCTCCGCAGCCCATTCTGAACCGACAGGCCTGGTGCCCGGCACTACAATTGCTCTTTCAGGAATGGCAGCTCCTTTGTCCAGTTTTCGTTTGTGTACACAATCATATACAGGAACCGATTTTGAAAGGACTACACCCGGTGCAATCACGGCCTGCTTTTTAACAAGGATACCTTCAACTATAACGGCGCCGGCTCCCACAAAGCAATCATCTTCAATAACAACCGGACTCAATCCAACAGGTTCAAGAACCCCGCCAATCTGAACCCCTGCAGATAAATGTACATTTTTTCCAATCTGCGCACAAGAACCAACCAGTGCGTGGCTGTCGATCATGGTTCCTTCGTCCACATATGCACCGATGTTGATATAAGCAGGCGGCATGATGATCACACCCGGAGCAACGTACGAACCGCGTCTAACGGACGAACCGCCCGGTACCATTCTAACTCCGTCTCCCGGCTGATATTGCCGCGGGGGTAAATTGTGCTTGTCAACAAATCCACTGTAAATACCATCATAAGAGACATTTTCACCGGCTTTAAATGCTGCCAGTATTCCTTCCTTTACACTTACGTTTGCGCTCCAGCTCTCACCGTCAGGTTCTGCTGCTCTGATTTTTCCGCTTTCAAGTTGATCAAGTATGTTTTTCCAATCCATTAATACAATTTTTTCTGTTTAGTTACCTGTTTTCCTTGTACCATTCTGATATTTCTCTGTCGGCATGCAGCAGCAGTTCAATGTTACTCACTTCAGCTGCCACAAGTGGTGCCCGAAGAACATCAGTTTTAATCCATTTCTTATGCGCAAGCAGTACCTTGGCCGGAATGGGATTCGGTGATGAGAACATAGCTTTTATTGCTCTCTGCCAGACCGGAAATATTGTGCCGGTCTTTTTCTGCAGACACATCTCAGTATAGAGTTTTGTAGCCGCAGGCCAAACATTTGCAGAAACGGAAACAAGTCCATGGCATCCTGCAACTGAGAAATAAGGCAGAAGACCGTCATCACCGCTGAATAACGGTACATCGGGACACTCAGTCCTGAACTTTTCATAATCCGTGATGCTGCCGCTGGCTTCTTTAACTGCCCAGAATTTTTCGTGATCCATCACGCCCTTCAGAACCCCGGTATGAAGAAAAGAACCGGTTCTGGATGGTATATTGTAGAGCATGCACGGCTTTTCAGCTGAATCCATCAATGCCCTGAACCATTCAATCTGTCCTTTGATTCCGGGTTTTGCATACAACGGTGTTACTAGTAAAAAGGAATCAATATTTAAATCGTTACAGGCCTTTATCCACTCCGTCTGGTTCCTGAGATTAAACCCGCCGACCCCTGCCATCACGGGAACATCCGGTTTCTTTTCGGACAGATGCCGAATCACAGAGAGCTTCTCTTTATGATCAAGAGCCAGACCCTCCCCGGTACTTCCGATTAATAAGATTCCGTTTCCGGCCTCCTCCTGTTTCTCTGCAAGAAAATCGAGGTCATCAAAATCGATGGAGCCATCCTTTTTCATCGGAGTTACAAGAGCCGTCCAGAGTTTTATGTTCTGCATTTTTTTATGATACTGCTTTTATGTTTCACTGTTTATCGAAAATTTCAGAAAATGAGTAGAGTCCCGGTTCAGAGGGATTGTCAGAAAGCAAATGTTTGGCGCTCCAAATGGCTCCCTCTGCAAAGAGTGCCCTGTCCAGGGCTTTGTGTTTAAGCTGAATCAATTCATTCTCAGTGCGGATTTCAAGTGTGTGAATACCTTTAATATCTCCTTTTCTTTCAGAGGTTATTTTCGCATCCCTGCCAAGCCACTCTTTCCAGGTAAGCGCTGTGCCGCTCGGTGAATCTTTTTTGTGTGTATGATGAACTTCATGAATGTGAAAGCCCGGATCTTTTAATTTTTCTGACTCATCAGAGAGCAGCTGAATAGCTTTTCGGATCAGGTTCATACCCAGGCTGAAATTGGAGCCGATAATCCATGTTGCTTCTTTATCTTTTAATTTTTGATCCAGGTCATCCGGCCATTCATAGCCGGTTGTTCCCCAAACTGCCGGTATTCTGCTTTCAAGAACATCATCAATAACAGAATCCGCGGCATCGCCCGGCACAAAAATGATGGCAGCATCACATTCTTTCAGTTTTTCTGCGGTAACCGGGTTAGATGTATTAAAAACAATCGCATCCTCTTCAAGAATTTCTGCAACTTTGCCGCCGGTTTTGCCGCTCCCGATAACTGCTATCTTCATGATGCGTTTAAATTTTCTGAGGTATTTTCTATAAAATTTTTATGCAGAACCGAAACCACTTCCTGCGCCCTGTTTTCATCCACCAAAAAGCAGAGATTGTGCTGGCTGGCGCCATGACAAATGAGGCGAATGTTGACATCCTCGAGAGCACTAAAAACAGGGCCGCTCAGGCCTGATGTTGTATGGAGGTTATTTCCGACCAAGGCAATGAGAGACAAATCCCGCTCGATTTTGACTTCAGAAAATTCCGAAAGTTCATCAATGATCCTGTCGCTCAGATGGTTGCTTCCCGGGGCCATAATGTCGGTGTCGAGTGTCAGGGAAACGCTCACCTCACTCGTGGTAACCAGGTCAACACTGATTTTATAAGTAGCCAGTACGCGGAACAGCTGGGCCAGGAAACCGTGACGATGAAGCATGTCGAGACTGTGCACGGTTAAAAGTGTCTGGTTTCTTCTGACACTGATCGCGCGAATGGCCGGTTTCTCTTTGGTATTTTTCACAATCCAGGTTCCGGGTTGCGAGGGCTGAATGCTTGATCCCACATACACTTTTATATTTCTCCGTATCGCCGGCTTCAGAGTAGCGGGATGCAGTACTTTTGCCCCGAATACGGAAAGCTCTGCTGCTTCACTGAAACTGATTTCGGTAATTGGCCTGGCATCAGCCACAATTCTCGGATCTGTGGTGTAAACAGCGGTAACGTCCGTCCAGATCTCAAGTACATCTGCGTGTATTCCTTCGGCAATCAGCGCTGCAGAATAATCGCTTCCTCCCCTTCCGAGAGTGGTGGTTATTCCATCCGGATCTGAACCGATGAATCCCTGTGTTACGATTCTTTTTTCCTTCATTACAAAATTGAGATTCTCTTCACAAGCCCTGCGGATGGCTTCTATATCCGGTTCTGCCTGGTTATACTGGCTATCCGTTTTAACAATTTTCCGGGCATCAAACCACCCGGCAGAAATTCCTTCTTCATTCAGCACCTCTGTAAAGATGGCTGAAGAGAGCCTCTCACCTATCGATAAAAGCTGATCTTTCTGTTTCGGGGAGAGATAGTCCGGCGTCGCTGAGAGGTCTTTTAATTCATCGTAAAGATCCGCTACTTTTGAATTCAGTGCCGGCGAATCGTTTACCTTTTTCAGAATTGAATCGTGCTTATCAATGATCTGTGTCAGAAACAGATCCCGCTCTTCCGGTTTACCGGTTTTCATGATCCCGGTTAACAGGTTTGTAGTTCCTGCTGTGGCGCTTACAACAATAATTTTTTTATCAGGATCTTTTCCGATTATCGACGCGCACCTCTGCATTGCATCGCGATCGGCCATGCTCGTTCCACCAAACTTTGCTACTTTTATCAAATCCGGCATTCGTAATATTTATGAAATTCTGAGTATTGAATGGTCTTCACTTTACTCCAGTACTATTCCGGGAAAATATTGTGGAATTACTGTGAATAAATCAGGATTAAATATAAGAAATATGTTATCTGATTCAGAATAAGATCCAATTTATTGTGAAATTCAGATTTTTATTTTAAATGCAGTTCTCTATTTCAAATGCTCCGGTAAAATTGGTTGTTGCATTTGGTCTCTTCTTTCAATAAATACAACCTGAATTTTAAATCAAATAGCTAACTGCTCAATGGATTCATCCACACCACTAATCGTTAATGATGCTGTTGTTCTCGGGCTACTGCTTGCAACCCTTGCAGCTATTTTTGTAACTGCCAATAGTAAACATCCTTTTTGGGAAAAGTTTTACACGTTTATTCCTTCTCTGCTTCTCTGCTATTTTATTCCTTCTATTTACAATTCACTTGGCATCATATCCGGTGAAGTTTCAAACCTCTACTTTGTTGCATCGCGTTACCTGCTGCCGGCCAGTCTTGTACTTCTCACTCTGAGTATTGATATCAAAGGAATCATAAATCTCGGCCCTAAAGCCGTGATCATGTTCCTTGCCGCAACATTTGGAATTGTTATAGGCGGACCAATTGCCATACTCATTGTATCAGCTGTTTCCCCGGAGGTTGTTGGAGGTGCCGGACCGGATGCAATCTGGAGAGGGCTTTCTACCGTAGCCGGAAGCTGGATCGGTGGCGGTGCCAATCAAACCGCTATGTTCGAAATTTTTGAACCGAGTGCAGATCTCTTTTCTGCTATGGTAACCGTTGATATTCTGGTAGCAAACCTCTGGCTCGCTTTCCTGCTGTACGGAGCCGGTATGTCTGACAAAATTGACAGGTGGTTTAAAGCAGACTCATCTGCCATTAATGAACTCAGGGATAACATTGAGTCCTACCGCGACAGCATTGCCAAAATCCCGACCCTGACCGACATAACAAAAATTGTAGCTGTTGCTTTTGTGGTTACCGGAGCTGGTCACCTCGGAGCTGATTTTATCGCTCCCTGGATTGAAAACAATGCACCATCACTAAGTGATCTTAGTCTGAACTCCACGTTTTTCTGGATCATCGTTATTGCTACAACGGGGGGATTGATTCTCTCATTTACAAAATACAGCAAGCTTGAAGGTGCAGGAGCTTCAAAAATCGGGTCTCTGTTTCTCTATGTTCTTGTCATGACCATCGGGATGCAGATGAATGTTCTTGCCATATTTGACAGTCCGGGCTTTTTTGTAATCGGGATTATCTGGATCCTGATTCATGTAACCATCCTGCTAACGGTGGGTTACTTCATCAAAGCCCCGTTCTTTTTTACTGCTGTAGGCTCGCAGGCCAATATAGGCGGGGCAGCTTCCGCTCCTATTGTTGCATCAGCGTTTCACCCGGCACTCGCTCCGGTTGGCGTACTGCTTGCCGTATTTGGATATGCACTGGGTACCTATGCCGCAATGCTATGTACCTACCTGATGCAGTTTGCAAGCGGAGGGTTATGACGCCGGTTCGTTTAAAATAGCAAAATCATACCTGTCCAAAACTTTATTGAAATGTACACCGTAATTGTTTCTCGCAGATTTTCGCTTCGCTGGAATAAAATGAGCGTCGGGTTTTACGCAGATTTCTACAGTATATCAGCGCAACACTGCGAATTTATCTGCGAGACTCAGCGAGAAAAATCGTCGGGATTTAATCAAAGAAGCTATAAGAAGCAGGTCTTGGAAAGCAATTTTGTATATTTTCTGCAAAAACCGATACGCTTTGAATAGTATTGATTTTGAAAATTGAGTAGTTGATAAATCTCAAAAACTTTTTGTATTTTATAATTCTTGATGAAAAAACCGGGATTAACCCCATATCCTTTTACACTATACAATCAATAAATAGAAATCAGAATTTTATATAACCAATACGGGTGATTATTTATGCCAAGCGGAAAGAAAAGAAAGCGATCAAAAATAGCAAAACACAAACGGAAAAAGCGACTTAGAAAGAACAGGCATAAGAAGAAAAAGTAATTTGGTTTTTATCGCTTTCTCAAAAAGGACACATTTCAAATGTGTCCTTTTTTTGTATCAGGCAGCCTGAATTACGATTATATCATCTGCAATACGAATAATCCTGTTTGCAATATAGAGCAGATGCATCAACTTCCTTTCCACAAATTCATGTACCTCATTCAGACTGTTGAGGTCTTCAAGAGAATATTGAAAATAGGATATGAGATTTATAGCAGTCAGGTAACGGCCTTTTTCATCCCCGTCCACCTCTATGTGCCACCGGGTTATGATCTCATCGCTGGTGAGCAGCTCGTTTACTCTCTTGCTTAGTTTATCCATCCATTCACTTGCAGCTTCAATCCTGTAATTGGCATCGTCATGGATACCATCGGGCTGGGATTTATTGATGTTGAAGTACCAGGTTACCTCAATATCGATCATAGGCTGGATTCGCATTCCATCCATCTTTTTCTTCAGTTTCAAAAGCGGATGCCCGTCGGTACCAATTAAACGGGAAGCCAGTTCTGCTTCTCTGAATTTATCCCAATCCATGTTTAGTGAAAGTGAGTCCAGGTAATGAGAACTTCCGTCGAGATCAATCATTACTTCCAGGCCGGTTGCATTGATTTTCGTCTCTTCCCAGGTCTTAAATTTACTTACATTTATATTTTTCTTCTTAAGGGAGCCGTTTATTTTGTTAGTTACTGATTGAAAAATCGGATATTGCATAAATCTTAACTCAGATCTCTAAAAGTTTACTATTTTTACGCTTCTACTTGAATAGATATATATGAACAACTTTTACACACTAATATATATAACCAGGCATTTAAAAAACAAATTTTCTTCCGCTAAATTTGTCTCATCATACTCACCTCACCGTAATGTGTGGGAAGGTTATTTTGATAATGGCCGGGAAACCTTCAGGCTGATTTTCAGTGCTAATGCACAGGAAACAGCCCTTTTTACCAACCAATACAAATCTCCTAAGAAAAGCAACGTAGTTACATTTTTTGAATCGTTATATGATTTTAACGTTACAAATGTGACCATGCCGCAACATGATCGTTATATCAGGATACATTTTGAAGATGACAGCAGCCTGCTGTTTCAGCTTTTTGGAAATAAACCAAACCTCTATCATGTAAAAGAGGGAGTAATCCAGGACTCTTTTAAAAACCCCGACGAAATGATTGGTGAGCCGGCACCTGAACCAAGACCGCCGCAACCTCCCAAATCTGTGCAGAGTTACAAAAGTGTAAAACAGGCTATAATCAAAACAGACCCCGCTTTTCCCAGGCACCTGATCAAACCTGTTGAAAAATATTATAAGCTTGATACCGCCGATACTGAAAAAATTAAATCGGTAGTTACCACACTGACCGGTGCGATGAAAAAAAGAGCGGAATTCAGGGTGATTGAAAGTGGTAATTTATGCCTGATTCCTGCCGACCTGCTCCCGGTTCCCGAAAAAAAAGTATTTGATAATATCAATGATGCCGTTCAGTATGTTTATTATCGCACATCACATGAGCGGCGTTTATCGGCCAGGATGCAAACCATTGAGCCGCTGATCGAAAAACGAATCAGCCAGCACGAAAAAACAGTGCAGCAGCTGGAAGGTGCAGATAAAGCACTCGAACGTGCAGATGAATACGAAAAAACAGGCCATATACTGATGGCCAATGCACACCTGGAAAATGGTACCTACAGCGATACAATTACAGTTAATGACTTCTATAACAACAAACCAAAAAAGATCTCTCTGAAGCCGGAACTCTCAATTGCCGAAAATGCACGTATTTATTATGAAAAAGCATCCAAAGCAAAGAAACGTGTGGAAGAGTCAAAAAGAAGAGAGAAACAGATTAAAAAAGAGCTTGAGGAGCTGAAGTACCTGAGGAAATCACTGCAATCTGTTGACAAACTTTATGAACTTGAAGAGTGGGAAAAAGAGCACCGCGATCAGCTTCAAAGCCTTCATCTTTTTTCTCAGAACCAGGTCCGTGAGCAGCCTCCTTTTCGCAGAACTGTGATCGACGGTTATGAAGTATGGGTTGGCAAAAATGCACGCAGCAATGATAAACTCACTTCTATGGCTCATAAAGAGGACATTTGGCTTCATGCACGCGGTGTGGGCGGTTCTCATGTTGTGATAAGAATGGAAAACAACAAGAATATGCCTCAGAAATCAACTATTTTAAAAGCTGCATCACTCGCAGCATGGCATTCTAAAGCCAGGGGTTCCGGCCTTGCACCGGTCGTCTACACGAAAAGAAAGTATGTCAATAAACCTAAAGGAGCTCCTGCGGGCTCGGTTACGATTCAAAAAGAAAATGTTGAAATGATTCAACCAAAAAAAGATGTTCAATGACGGAATTTATACTTAAAAAACCTGTCTACCTTTGCGGTATGATGGGCTCGGGGAAATCAGCTGCCGGCAGGATTCTGGCCCGGAAGCTGGATACTGATTTTACAGACCTGGATGATGTGATTGAAGAAAAGCTGGAGATGCCGGTTAAACAAATTTTTAAAGAGAAAGGTGAAGCCTTTTTCCGCCGGGCTGAATGGGGCGCATTAAGAAAAATAACTTTAATTAATAAGATTCAGGTGGTATCGCTCGGTGGCGGGTCACTGCAAAATCAGCAGATCACTAACCATCTGAAAATATCAGGCTGGCTCATTTTTTTGAATCCTCCTCAATCCGTACTTTTAGAACGATTACAATCTGCAGAAAACAGGCCAATGCTTACGCACAGCGAAAAAAATATTGATCAGCGTATCTCCGAATTATTAGAGAAAAGAATGCCGCTTTATAAACAAGCTCATATAACTCTGAATACCGGCGGGGAAACTCCCGGCGAAACGGCTGAAAAAATTATAGAAAAACTGAAAATTTATGATTCGTAAAATAACAGTTAAAACAGCTTCGGAGAGTTACCAGGTTCAGATTGGCAGCGGCATTTTCAGAGATTTTTTAAAAACGGAACGGACTATTCAAAACGCCGGGCGGGCGTTCCTGGTTATTGATGAAAATGTATATAAGCTTCACGCTGAACATATAGAAAGTTGTCTGAAACAGCTGGAGATTCCCTGCTCTCAATACCTGCTTCCGCAGGGTGAACAAAGCAAATCATTTGCGGAGTGGAAAAAAATTATGGATTTCCTTCTGGAGAATGGCGTAAAGCGAACATCTCCGCTGATAGCCATTGGCGGAGGTGTAACCGGTGATGTTGCAGGATTTGCAGCGGCATCCATCCTTCGGGGAATTCCACTATTTCATATACCAACCACCCTTCTGGCCATGGTAGACAGCTCTATCGGCGGCAAAACAGGTATTAATCATGAAAAGGGTAAAAATCTTATAGGCTCTTTTTACCAGCCATCTGCTGTGATTGCAGATACCGATTTTTTATCAACTCTGCCGGGTGATGAGTGGATTAACGGGCTGAGTGAAATACTGAAATACGCAGCCATCCGGGATGAGGAAATTTTCAGGGATACAGACATTTTCCTGGATCGTGATAAAGACTACAGCAACCATCCGGTGATTGAACCGCTGATCGAAAAATGCGTACAGGTAAAAGCAAACATCGTTGCAGAAGACGAATTGGAAAATGGCATCAGGGCTTACCTGAATTTTGGACATACATTTGCACATGCATTGGAAAAGGAAGCCGGTTATCAGACAATCTCTCACGGTGAAGCCGTCTATGCCGGCATGCTTGCAGCACTCTATGTTTCAAATAAAATCGGATCTGAGCTTGAAGAGATACGTTTGGAAAGATTTGCCCCGTTATACAATCTTGATCCGTCGGTTCACAGCTTCCCCATTGAGCAGCTGATCAGAAATATGAGCATGGATAAGAAAAAAACCGGTAAAAATCACCGCCTGGTTCTTTTAAAAGAGTGGCAAAAACCTTTTATACATGAAACAGGCAATGATGCTTTGCTGCGGGATGCCTGGCAATACGCCTTGCAGACGGTGAACAAACCCGGGAAATTGAAACAGAAGTAACAGATGCTTTTTTTACGCTGGTTATATAAAATTTGGAGCTTTCTGCTCTACTCTGCAGGCGTCATCATTGTTGCGGCGTTGATTATCCTGACACTGGTTGTCGGGGTTTTGCAATTACCTGTATCCAAAAAGAAAATATCGATTGAATTAACAGAATTGTTTAACAACAATTTTGAGGGAACACTCACTATTGAATCTATTACAGGGTTTTTACCTTTTTATGCTACTCTTCATCAGCCCCGTTTTTCTGCGCCTGACGATACCACGGGTACGGTTCTCACACTCGATAAAATATCAATCAATATAAATGCTTGGGATCTTTTAACAAGGCAGTTGTCAATCTCCGGGTTTGATCTTTCAGAGCCGGATTTAAAAGTGATCCGAAATCCGGAAACCGGAAGATTTACCATATCAGAGCTCTTTGACAGCCAAAATATGGCAGATCCGCCCGAAGAGAGCGGTGAACTTCCCCCCTGGCTTCAGAGTTATGCCATATTTGCTCCTTCTATTACTATTTCCGATGGAGTTATAGAAGTCGCCGATCTGCCTGACAGTTTCGAAAATTTAAATCTCACACCACCCTTTACAGCAGATAACATCAACAGTTCATTCTTTTTAGAGTTTAATGATGAACAGCGTTTTTTAGAAATCAACCAGTTCAGGGCATCGCTTGCAGGCACACCCATTCAAAATCTTCTACTGTCGGGGCAGGTTTTCAGTGATGATCAATTCTTTGAACTAAACCGGTTTACAATTTCAACTGCACAATTTACCTCTACCTTTGATTTTGACATATCACCTGTTAATATTCTCTCTGACAGTTTAAATGAAAAGCTGAAGGAGGCAAATTACAGATTCGATATGAGCGAATTTTCAGCCGATCCGCAAAAAATACGCGAACTGATTCCCGGATTTCCCGGTTTCAGCAATTCTATCTACCTGGAGTCAGTTGTTGAGGGAACGATAGACACTATGTATGTTGACCGGCTGCTGATGGTGAGCGGAGAAAGTTCGGTGCAAATGACCGGTATCCTTCAGAAGCTGAACTCACCTGATTTCAGGTATCTTGCCCAGATTGAAAATCTTGTCGTTGGAAAAAAAGAGCTGGACCTCATCAGTGAGAATTTAAAACATGATTTTGACACTGAAACATATCACCAGTCCATTTTAAGGGGATCTGTGGTCGGGTCATTGAATCATATTCGCCCTGAACTGACTCTGGAAACAAATAATGGCTCTTTAGAGATGATTTCCAGGTTCGAATTCAAAGAATCCGGTGCGTACGATTTACAGCTTATGGCAGATTCACTAAATCTTGGCCCGCTCTTTCCGGACCTGATATCAGAGAGTGCTTTAAACTGGAATATAAATGCCGAAGGCACCGGCTATGATCTGTCGGATGCTGAATTTTCAGCATCCATCGGTATTGACAGCAGTTTTGTAAATCACATTACTGTATCGGAAGGAAATTTACAATTACTATACAGTGAAGGAAAACTGACTCATAATTTGTCTCTGTCGGAAAACAACTCGGAGTTGAATGTCAGCGGAAGCTATTCAAAACAAAATGACATTCACGATGTAGTTATTGATGCCGGTGTAAAAAACATCAATCTTCAGCAGTTGCTGCAAAAACCGGAATTCGCAGTTACAGATTTTTCAATGGAATTTTCAACTGATTTTAATGCGTCCAGTCTTAATGATCTTTACGGACGAATCAGTTTTGAAGTAAGCCGTGCAGTTATTGATGGTGATACACTTCAGCCGCATCAATTATTTGCAGATATAGATGAGCCTTTCAATTCAACCCGCTCCCTGAGACTCACCAGCAGTTTTTTTGATGGCCAGATTAATGGAAACATCGAGCCGCGCCTGATTCAGAACATGGCCCGGCATTGGTATAACTATATAAACAGCCGTCTCCGTTCTGAAATACTTCTGGAAACTGAGGTCGACAGTATTGCTTATCAATCACCATTTTTAAACAGTGAAGCTCCCAAACTTGATCTGACCTTATCTGGTGAAGTGAAAAATATCGATCTTCTCAAAAAATATATTCAATCCTTTCCCGATTTAAAAAGCAGTGCCCGAATTAATGCTAATGTCAATGCAACCCCGGAAAGACTGCTTTTAACAGCTACCACATCCGATCCGCTTTTTTCATTTAATACTATTTCGGCAGATACCGTACAGGCAAATTTTACATCCAGTTTTCGTTATTCAGAACCACTCAGAGAGTACAGTACCATCGACCTCCAGGTGAACTCCTCAAAACTAACCGTCAACGGTATCACATCAGCAGAGGCATTTTTAAACCTTTCAATGAGAGAAGACAGCCTCATGATTACTCAGTCTGCAAACCGGATTGCAGAAGATCTAAACCTGGAATCAACGTTATTACTGTCACTTCAGACCGATCGCGTAGAGATGGTACTGGATAATTTTTCAATGGGAAGTGAAACGTACAATTGGACGACAGACGGCAAGCCTGCGATAACTTTTCTGGAGCGCGATGCAATTCAGTTTGATAACCTCAGGTTCAGAAGCGGCGCTGAAATTCTTGAAATCGACGGCATACTCAGTGAAGATCCCGGCGACTCTCTCTCTTACAACATTCAAAACCTGAACCTCGGCAGAATATCAGAGTTAATCGGGGGGCGTGTCACCTTTTCCGGAAATATGAACGGGAATTTTAATACGCAGTCTTTAACTACCAAACCTGCCATTCAGGGCACTCTCGGTATCAACCAGGCGATGCTTAACAACAGAACAGTTGGTGATGTAAATCTGCGAAGCCGCCTCAATCCCGAGTTAGAACAGTTCGATACCAATATTTCCATCTTTACAAATCCAAAGAAATATGAAAGGTATTACACGGAGAATGATAGTATAGGCCAGGATATCAGGTTAAACGGCTACCTGAAAATTCCTGATGAACAAGATTCAGTCCAGGACCTGTTCGCTTTCGATGTGGATCTGAATGAAATTGATATGTGGATTCTTTCAGTGATTATACCCAACATTATTGAAGAGATGGAAGGCAGTGCAACCGGTAAGGGAACCGTTTCGGGTAACCTTGATACTATTGCTTTCAACCTGGATGCTGATGTCAGGAATGTATATGCAAAACCAGTGTTTGTAAATACAGAATATACCCTGGATGGCGATCTCAATTTTAACAGTACGGATGGATTGATTTTAAATGAACTCCGTCTGACAGATTCAAATGGCGGCACAGGATTTGTTAATGGTATTGTGGATGTGAATAATTTTCAGCCCACCACCTACCTGGATCTGTCACTTGAGATGCAGGATCTTCATTTTATGAACAATCCTTTCGACCCGGATATCCCGTTTTTTGCAAGCCTTTACGGATCAGGAGAACTGAGATTATCCGGAACAAACTTCAGCCCGCTTCTTCGAACAATTACACCTATTCGGATTTCACCCAATTCCAGGTTCTCCATTCCGCTGGAGGAAGAGACGGAAGTGGAAGAGAACCGGCGCTTTATACAATTTGTTGATTCATTTGACCTTAGTACTATCTGGAGATCTGACACCGCACAGGATGAAAACGGAAATGGAGTTGATGATGATGCCGAGGATCTTGCTGACCTGACTTTTCTTGAAAGATTCACCCTCGATCTCCAATTCAGCGCTGAAAACCAGGTAAACTTTCAGCTGATTTTTGACCGTGTTACAAACGAAGTACTGAACGCAAACGGTACCGGTCAAATCCGGCTGCTGCTTGAAGACCAGACTGTAAGTATGTTTGGAAGATTTAATATCGAGGGAGGGGATTACCAGTTTGTAAGTGGTGATATTTTTACCAGGAGATTTGCTCTTGAACAAGGCGGGACAATTCTATGGGAAGGAGAGCCTACAGATGCAAGGCTTAATCTGAATGCAATTTTCAGAGCCCGCCCCGACATCTCCACACTACTTGCAACTTCTGGCGGGGGGGCTGCCGAATCCGGAACCGGCCAGCGGGTACCGGTTGAGTTAGTCCTGGGAATCAGGGGAACCGTAAGCCAGGTAGAAAATGAATTTTTCTTCAGAG
>CAYVBJ010000044.1:18565-26121 GCA_964449075.1 uncultured Balneolaceae bacterium | reverse complement strand
GATTGGCTGCCACCTAAAATCCCCCCGCTAAAGCGGCGGGCAATGGATGTTCTTATACAAAGATCCGGTCAAGCAGTGCTGATGCTTGCCCCCGCGTTGGGGCTGCATTTATGATATGTAGTTTCCTGTATCCGGGAGATCAGTCGGGAGACTGACACAGTCTTTCGACTCTATCCCCTTTGGGATAGCTCGTGGGTAACCGCGGGTGCAACCCGTGGATTGGATCACGCCAAAACCCGCATCCCGAGGCAAGAACCCGATCAACGCCCTGATCTATATCGAGGGATAGGCGGGAAGTGTCCGCAAAAAAAACCTTTCCCATAACCATCGGATTCAAGATCCGAATCCTGGCAAGTTAACAACCCGATGGTTTTAGATTGGCTGCCACCTAAAATTACCCCGCTAAAGCGGCGGGCAATAGATGTTCTTATACAAAGATCCGGTCAAGCAGTGCTGATGCTTGCGCCCGCGTTGGAGCTGCATTTATGATATGTAGTTTCCTGTATCCGGGAGATCGGTCGGGAGATTGACACAGTCTTTCGACTTTATCCCGTTAGGGATAGCTCGTGGGTAACCGCGGGTGCAACCCGTGGATTGGATCACGCCAAAACCCGCATCCCGAGGCAAGAACCCGATCAACGCCCTGATCTATACCGAGGGATGGGCGGGAAGTGTTCGAAAAAGAGATTGGTTTTTTACTTGTTGAATCACATTCCGGGTTCTTTACGATAAGCAGCTACCTGTAGCTATGAGATCCCTCGATTCCTCCCGACAGTATAAATACTTCGCCACAAAGTACAATTATTTACTGTCGGGATTCACTCGGGACTGTGTGCGGCCACCGACGGATGACAGGGATCCGGTGTGATAATGCGCGGTGCAGCAGCATCCAGATAAGAACAGCGTCTTTCCTGCACCGCGAGGAATACAGTAACCCCACCTGGCGGCGTAATGGTGACCCCGGCGCAGTGATGGGTCGGGTACGCCGCCCCTATTCATGAGCAACGCCTGTCATTCCGAGCGTAATGTAATGAGGAGCAAAGCGACGAATGGAATGGGGTCGAGGAATCTCCCGGTAATGGTCAGCTGCCTTAACCACAGAGATCTCTCGACTTCACCTCAGCGAAACACGCTGAGGTTGCGCTCGAGATGACAGGGCGCGCGTTGTAGTAGTGCGCGGCGCAGCATCATCCAAATAATAACACCGTGCTTCCCTGCGCCGCGAGGATTCGAATCACCCCAACTCCCATTCTCCCCTTCTCTCAGTCCTCTCATCAGATGTCTCATCGCTTGCCCGACGGTGTAATTCAATCATAATTCGGTTTCTCTTTTATATTTATTCTTTTCATTATCCTGGTATTTTTTTAACGAATAGAAAAACCGGGATATTTGATTCTGTGGATATCAGGAAAAAATCATTTAGATTCAAGAAATAAAAAAATAAAACCATTCAAGTCAGTCTCTATGAAATGGATCATTTATGGAAGTTACGGTTATACCGGAAATTTGATTACAGAAAAACTTGCACATTCCAGTCATGATATCGTTCTTTCCGGCAGGAACAGTGTAAAACTTGAAAAACAGGCAGACCGTTTAGGCATACCCTGGATGAAGGCTGATTTGAGTGAGCCCGGTGAAATGGATGCACTGCTGAAAGATGCACACCTGGTTATTCATTGTGCCGGTCCTTTTACGCATACCTGGAAAAAAATGGCCGAAGCCTGCATACGAAATGAGTGTCATTACCTGGACATCACCGGGGAGATTGACGTTTTTGAGGGACTAAAAAAAATGACCTCCCTTTTTAAAAATGCCAATATCATGGCACTGCCCGGGGCAGGCTTCGATGTTGTACCCTCCGATTGCCTTGCCGGTTACCTGAAAAAGCAACTGCCTGACGCCAACAGCCTTGAAATTGCATTCATGGGTCTTGGCGGCGGTGTTTCGAAGGGAACAGCCAAAACCATGATCGAAAACCTGGGGGAGGGAGGTGTTGTCAGAAGAGGTGGCGAGCTTAAAAAAGTGCCTGCAGCATTCAGCGTAAAAAAAATTGAATTTGAGGATGGCAAACCGAGAACAGCCGTATCCATTCCCTGGGGTGATCTCTCAACTGCCTATACATCCACTTCTGTTCCAGACATCACCGTCTACATGGCGGTACCGTCTTCTGCCGTTAAATGGATGAAGTGGTCTGACAAACTTTCTTGGATCTTAAAATCCCGGCTCGTTCAGAAACTTCTGAACCAGCTCATTGAGATGAAGCCGGCAGGACCCGATCAAAAAACCCGGGAATCAGGAAAAAGTATCTTTATCGGTACTGTACGCAATAAAAGCGGTAAAACTTTTACAGCCAGGCAGATCACACCTGAAGGATATAAACTGACTGCCGAAACGGCTGTTTTGATCGCAAATAAAATTTCAGACAATGATTGGAAACCCGGCTATCAAACTCCCTCTGCTGCATACGGACACAATTTAATTCTTGAAATTGAAGGAACTGAAAGAACAGATGTAAAATGATATGAGTAAATCCGCTTTCTCGCTCGTACTGCAGATACTTTTGATTACCAATCTTTCTGAGACTCTATTTGCCCAGAATAGTGACGAACTGTTGTCTATCCGCACGGAAAACAACCAGGGTTTTGTCCATTTTTACGCAACAAGCCAGGCATACGCAGATCTGCAGGTTGAACTCTCAATCCTTGAACAAGACGGCACAACTGAAATAGAGCCTGTTACATATCAAATCATACCAGCCCGGAGCCGGGATATGCTGTTCAAAAAAATTAAGATCGAAAAGAATTTCAGGTACCGGTACAAGTATGTTACCGGAAATCCTCAGACTGTTCGCCACAATTCCGGTTATATTTACAAATTGCCTTATGGGAACGGACTGGAATTCAAAGTTATTCAGGGAAACAACGGTGCATTCTCTCACCAGGGAAAATTTGCACTCGATTTTGCCATGCCTGAGGGAACTGCCGTAAACGCTGCCCGAGGAGGTATTGTGATCAGGCTTAAAACGGATTCAGATCAGGGCGGTGATGATCCCGAACTCGCAAATGCAGGTAATTATGTTACCATTCTTCACGATGACGGATCTCTTGCCTCGTATGTACACCTGCGCAAAGGCGGAACTGTGGTTTCAGCAGGTGACCGTGTAAAAGATGGACAGATTATCGGTTACAGCGGCAATACCGGTTATTCAACTGAACCGCATCTCCATTTTGAAGTAAAAATTCCTATTTACATGGACACGAAAACAGTTCCGGTAAAGTTCAAAACAGGAGTAAGTCAGACAGAAGTCCCCGAACCCGGTAAATTCTACAGATCGTGGCATTAAACTGCATACCAGAGAGAAGATAAAACACTTCCAATCATCAATGTATAAAATCCACAAGCTCCCACATTTCATGCTCAACCAGGTCGCGGGTGTCTTCAATCTGCTCAAAAATACTCGTCACATCGGTATCAGTATGAGTCCGTTTAATCAGCTCTTCTGTAAGTCCGAATTCAACATGCCATAACCGATTAAAGAAATTACCGGTTGCAAAGTTATACCCATATTCGGTTCCGCCCGGAAGGAGCAGCTCATACATTTCCCACTTGTCCATCTGGTCCATATTCATTCGTTCTCTGTGAAGGGGACTGGCAATTTCATCTTCAAGCATTCGATATTCGAACTCTCTTCCGGGAGTAACATTCATATAATCCATACTTACAAACCTTGCCGGTTCCATATTTTCAGAATCAGCCTGAATGGAATTCCTGACAACCCACAACTCAGAGTTAATTTTCTTGTGATAAGGGTACAAAGATCGGATAATAGTTGCATACTGATCGTTATCATCAGTTTCTCTTGCAATAGTTGATTCGTTCTCAAAAGGATTAAGTGATGTAGCTGTTGTAACAGTTACATAGTCGTAATCATCTGTTTTATTCCCGGGGTAAGTCACTTTGTAAAGACGCCAATAGATGATTTCATCCTCATTTACCCTCTGTTCCTGGTATTTTTTCATTTCCGATTTCATCCCCTCAAGAAATTGATCGTAATCAGAATTCTCCACTTTCAGGTAATCTATCTTAAGATATGATCCTTCCTGAAGCTGTCCGAACAGAATGGCCGGTGCGAAAAACAGAAAAAAGAGATATGGCAGAAATCGTGTAGTCATAATACCCTCATGTACTTTCGTTGATATGTATTCCTAATTAACAAAATTTAACACGCATTTAAAAGTCTTAACAGGCTTTTCTGAAAAAATTGTGAATGGTTCCGTTTTTAGCCTCGTTAAAATTCCTTAAAATCTTTTACTAATTTTTTGCTTCTGATTTAAAATTTTATGAATAACTTCCGTCAGTGAATCTAAATAATAACATCAACCGCTTTGAATGTCCGTTTTATGAAAACTATAACCTACTCTATATTTTTGACAGCTATTCTGTTGCCTGCCGCCCTGTTCTCTCAGCAGGTATCCGAAGATTTTTATTTTCCCGTGCCGGCAGATGCAGGTGATATTGTGCAATCAGACGATCACAATTTCAGAGTTGATCACGTGGTCGAAGGCATTGATGTGCCCTGGGGAATGGCGTTCCTGCCCGATGGACGTGTTTTAATTACTGAACGATCGGGCACACTTCACATTACTGAGAATGGAGAGCTGCTGGATCAGCCGGTATCAGGTGTTCCTGAAGTTGTAGCAAGGGGGCAGGGCGGCCTGCTGGATATTGAATTGCACCCCGATTATGAAAATAATGGCTGGATTTACTTATCATTTTCATATCCGGGCAGCGGCGGATCGAGCACAGCTGTTATACGTGCAAAACTTGACGGCAACACTCTTACTGACCATCAAACAATTTTCGAAGCGGAACCAACATCTAACCGTGTTCATCACTTCGGCGGCAGAATTGTATTTGACGATGAAGGCTACCTCTATTTTGCCATTGGGGACCGCGGCGAGATGAGTAATGCACAAGACTTATCCACCCACTCCGGTGGTGTATTCAGGCTTCACGATGATGGCACGGTACCTGACGATAATCCTTTTACCGACAGAGAAGGCGCAAGGCCGGAGTTCTGGACTTATGGCAACCGCAATATCCAGGGGATGACCGTCCACCCGGAAACGGGCGAAATCTGGGCACATGAACACGGACCGAGAGGTGGTGATGAGATCAACATTATTGAGAAAGGATTGAATTACGGCTGGCCTGAAATCACTTATGGAATCAACTATAACGGCAGCATCATAACAGAAGATACCGAGAAGCCGGGAATGGAACAGCCGCTCCACTACTGGGACCCATCCATTGCTCCATCCGGGATGGATTTTGTATGGAGTGATAAATATCCAAACTGGAAAGGTGATTTAATGGTTGGCTCTTTGAGCTTCCAATACCTGCACCGCGTGAAATTATCGGGCCATGATGTGCAGCGCGAAGAAGAGCTTATAAAAGATATCGGCCGGGTAAGAAGTGTTCATATGGCGCCCGACGGCTTTCTGTATGCAGGTGTTGAAAATCTTGGTATTATCAGGCTCCTGCCTGCCGATTAGTTTTCCAGGTGATAAAATCTAAATGATATTTTGATAACTCCGTGATTCTGAGAAGTGGAATTATGTTTAACTATTTATCAATTGATACAAACATTGTTATGAAACGAATTTATTCCGTTACACGAAAGTTGCTCTTTTTACTTTCCGCCATCACTCTTTTAAGTGGCTGTCTGTTACAGTTGCACGCCCAAAAGAATTCAACTTACAGCGATCTTGTTTACAAAGTAAATCAGTCGGTGGTTCAAATTGTTGTGGATGAATTTGGCGCTCCAAGTCGTTTCCAGGCTGATGGCAATGCAATATTTACCCGAAGTGTAAAGAATGGCTCCGGAGTAATTGTAGATTCGGAAGGATACATCATTACAAACCGTCATGTTATCGACCAGGCCAAAACCGTACAGGTTCTCCTGCCACCCCGCACTGATGATGATTTGAGTGATGAATCGATCCTGAGACCCGACGGAGATATTTTTGAGGCGAAAGTTGTAGGAATGGACGCCGAAACCGATATTGCCGTGTTGCATATTCAGGGGAACAATTACAAATCCCTTCCTTTCGGCAACTCACAAGATCTGCATGCCGGTGATTTGGTATTTGCTTTTGGCAGCCCGCTCGGTCTCGAAAATTCTGTCAGTATGGGAATTGTGAGTGCTACTGCAAGGCAACTGAGAGATGAAGATCCGATGATTTATATTCAGACGGATGCAACGATTAACCCCGGCAACAGTGGCGGACCACTTGTAAATACTAACGGTGAGATTGTTGGTATCAATACTCTGAACCTCTCCCAGTCGGGTGGCAGCGAAGGGCTTGGATTTGCTGCGCCGAGCCATATCGTGGAAAGTATTTACAAGCAAATAAAAGATCGTGGCAGCGTTCAGAGAGGCATCATTGGCATTAATCCGCAAACTGTAAGCCCAACACTTGCCCGTGCACTAAAATTACCGGCACATCACAGGGTGATTTTGGGTGACGTGGCACCCGGCAGTCCTGCAGATGTAGCCGGACTCCTGCCTGGTGACATCATCTGGAAACTGGATGGTAAAACTATTGAAAATGCACGCCAGCTTAATGTAAACATATATGGAAAAGAGATCGGTTCATCAATTGAGCTTGTAGTTATTCGCGACGGAGAGCAATTCACACTTCCCGTTAAAGTTGCAGAACGGACAGACCGGCAGACCCGGATGCTGAACCTGGTAGATCCCGAGAAAAATTTTATCAGCAAACTTGGTATTCTTGCCATTGGCCTCACATCAGAAATACGTAACATGCTTCCGCCTCTGAGAAAAAGAGGCGGTGTTTTGGTTGCTGCCTCCAATGGCAAGTCGAATGTTATAGGAGACCCTTTTCAGCCGGGTGACGTAATCTACTCTTTAAACGGACAAGATTTATTTTCGTATGATGAATTCTATAATTTGCTTGATTCGCTTGAAGAGGATGATGTTATTGTAATGCAGGTTCAGCGAGGGAATAAATTAATGTATCTCTCGCACCGGCTGGTCGATTAAAATGTTACAACCTGGTATCCATCCTGAATGTATTTCCTCAGGCTGGGATGGTCATCGTATTCTGCCACCAGTGAAACATCGGTTTTCCGAACCTCATTGATTACACCAAAAGCCTTGCTGCAGAATTTGCACGCACCATCTATTTCGTCTTCAACTGCCTGGAATAGTGGGTGGGCGTCATGACTTTCATCTGCCAGTTCAGGAATAAAGGTTACGCCCGCTCCGTCAAATACTATTCTCACATCGTCATTTTCTTCTTTTAACTCTTTGGCAAATTCAAGGGCGTTTGTGACACGGCCCATAGCTTCATGTGATCCGTTTTCTGCCAGTATTACAATTGCTACCTTTGTCATAATCTTGATTATTTAATTATTGTTCTCTGTCTTTTGAATTAACAAATAACTTATACCAAAAATTCATCCAGACGCTGAAAATGGACTCTGAAGGAGTCCAACGTCAATAGCCATGGGCGAAAGCCCGTGGTGAAAGA
>CAYVBJ010000044.1:0-18465 GCA_964449075.1 uncultured Balneolaceae bacterium | reverse complement strand
CCAAATCCCGAGGCAGAATTCAGACCAACGCTCACATCTGTATCGAGGGATTCTTTGGAGGAATTAGCGATTGCGTGCAATTAAACTTTCGGATACGGCAATTGATCAAACAGACATCCCCTGCTGCCAATAGAAAACCTTAGAGTTGATAATGTACACATCTGTTCAACCCGCAAACGGGTTGTTCCCTTATTCAGATGCCACTGTACACCGGGTTTTCACCCGGCGCTATTTTTGTTTTATCCCTTCAGGATAACCACCAGGAACAGAACCGCAGACAGATTGTGCATTTGGACAATTAAAAATAATCTCAGCAACTCCCCCCTCGTCATAAACCGATACAATAATATCCGGACTAAACTGCTTAAACAACACTGATTTCTATTCGCGGTCCGGCAACAAATAAACAGTTGAATCAAAATTCAATCCAAAAACGGACTCTGAAGGAGTCCAACGTCAATAGCCATGGGCGAAAGCCCGTGGTGAAAGATCGCCCGAACCACCAAATCCCGAGGCAGAATTCAGACCAACGCTCACATCTGTATCGAGGGATTCTTCGGAAGGATTACCGAGATTGGCAAGCACACCCTGCTTCAGGCCTACAGCCTGAGTTGGTTTACAACCTGACAAATGAGAGGCTGTCCAAAAAGATGTAATTGTTTTATGGGTATCTTAATAATTAAAGTTTACTTCGTGAATCATCGATCCGTCAGCTGACGGACTCGTGACAATACAACTGACGGTATTTGCCACGAGGACGCGAAGACACCAAGCTACACGAAGAATTAGTGCTACATCTATTTAATATAAAACAAAATAATTTAAGTTGATCTGCGGTCAACTACACTTTTTGGACAGCCTCCTTTGTTGTTTCAGGCTTTCAGACTGCAGGGCGCAGAGAATATTTCTCTTTTTTTGAATTACACAGGTGCAGTCAGATAAACAATTGAATCAAAATTCAATCCAAAAACGGACTCTGAAGGAGTCCAACGTCAATAGCCATGGGCGAAAGCCCGTGGTGAAAGATCGCCCGAACCACCAAATCCCGAGGCAGAATTCAGACCAACGCTCACATCTGTATCGAGGGATTCTTCGGAAGGATTACCGAGATTGGCAAGCACACCCTGCTTCAGGCCTACAGCCTGATTGGGTCACACCTGTCGATCGACCTCAGGCGCTGCCCGGGGCTATGTTGTATCAGGCTTACAGCCAGTGAATTAATCATCCAGATCCTGCAGTGCACCAACCAGAGCCTGGAGTGATTTTTTGGCGTCCCCGAAAAACATCTGGTTATTTTCCATATAGAAAAGTTCATTATCTATACCTGCAAAACCGGGATTCAAACTCCGCTTAAAGACAATCGTTCTGTTGGCTTCTTCAACATTCAGAACAGGCATCCCATAAATCGGACTGCTTGGATTTGTCTTCGCTGCCGGGTTCACCACATCATTCGCACCGATAATCAAAACCACGTCAGCAGACTTAAATTCAGGATTAATCTGCTCCATATCATAAAGCTGATCATAGGGGACGTCCGCTTCAGCGAGAAGCACATTCATATGACCCGGCATTCTTCCTGCAACAGGGTGAATTCCATATTTCACTGTCACTCCTTTTTCTTCAAGCAGGTTCGCAACCTCTTTTAATGCATGCTGAGCCTGAGCAACTGCAAGTCCGTAGCCGGGCACAACAATTACTTTCTTTGCATACGCACACTGTATCGCAACGTCATCAGCCATTGTTTCACGAACGGTTTTATCGCCCGCATCGCCATCCGTGGCAAGAACAGCCCCCTCACTGCCAAACGCACCAAACAGTACATTACCAAGGGTTCGGTTCATCGCTTTACACATAATATTGGTGAGTATTAAACCTGCTGCACCAACCAATGCACCACTGATAATTAAAAGATTATTATTCAATACAAATCCAGCCATTGATGCAGCTATGCCAGAGTAGGAATTGAGAAGTGAAATTACCACGGGCATATCTGCTCCGCCAATGGGAATCACTGTCATAATTCCAAGGAAAAGCGACAATCCAAAAAGTATCCAGAACACCATCTGAAATTCAGGATCTACGGTAAGCCAGCCTACAAGAGCGAAAAGTGCAAATGTTAGCAGTAGATTGAAATAATTCTGACCGGGAAATGTAATTGGGTTACCGCTTATAAACCCCTGGAGTTTCCCGAATGCAATAAAACTCCCGGTAAATGTCACCGAACCGATCAGCACACTCAAACCGATAGTTACCAATGAGTCTGTAGTCATTAGCGCCGGACTTAGCCGGGTAAATTCACCCCACGCTACCAAAGCAGAAGCCCCGCCTCCAAAGCCGTTAAAAATGGCGACCATTTCGGGCATTGATGTCATGGGAACTTTCTTTGCAAAAAAGAGACCGATAATACCACCGATCAAAACTCCGGCGATAATGTATTCAAAACTGACAATTTCACGCTCGAAAAGGGTTACAATCACTCCCAGGAGCATACCCGAGGCAGCCAGCTGATTGCCCGATCGTGCAGTGGCAGGAGATCCGAGGCGTTTGATTCCAAAGATAAAAAGTCCTGTGGCTACCAGGTAGGCAATTTGAATAAGATTGGGCATAATGGATTGAAGTGCCGGTGGTAAAAACTCGCTCATTGGTCATCCTCCTTTTTTTTGAACATCTCGAGCATCCTGTCGGTAACCATAAAACCGCCTACCACATTAATTGTAGCAAAAATAATGGCAACAAGCCCGATAATCTGTGCTGTTGTTCCGCCCACGCTGCCGGCAATCAGCAGACCTCCAAGCAGGGTGATACCGGATATTGCATTAGCTCCCGACATCAGGGGAGTATGCAGTGTGGGAGGCACCTTCACAATAAGCTCAAAGCCGGTGAATGCGGCCAAGGTGAATATAAATAGATTAAAAATCAGTTCATCCATAGCAATATGTATTTACAGGTTTTGATTTAATCATTCTCTTTCAGCATCGGGGCAATGATTTCACCGGAATGGGTAATAGTAGTATTCAAAATGATTTCATCATCAAAATTCATGGCAAGATTACCTTCATCAATCAAAATACTCAGCAGGGAAAGAATATTTTTGGAATAGAGCTTGCTCGCATGATAGGCAAGACTGCTGGTAAGATTTAAAGGTCCGATTACCTTTACCCCATTATGATCTACAATTTGATCTGCTTTTGTAACTTCACAATTGCCGCCCTGTTCCGCAGCAAGATCAACAATAACCGATCCCGGTGACATATCCTCTACCATATCTTTTGTAATGAGAACAGGTGCTTTCTTTCCGGGTATCAGTGCTGTTGTTATGACGATATCGGATTTCTTTACATGCTGATGCGTTACTTCTTTCTGTTTTTTCTGATGCCGTTCGGACGCCTCTTTTGCATAACCGCCCTCCGTTTCCAGGTCCTCTTCTGAGGGCACTTCAATAAATTTGGCACCAAGACTTTCAACCTGCTCTTTTACGGCCGGCCGGATATCATATGCTTCAACAACTGCACCGAGACGCTTCGCGGTTGCAATAGCTTGCAGACCCGCAACGCCTGCGCCAAGCACCATTACCTTCGCCGGTGGAATCGTTCCGGCAGCAGTCATCATCATGGGCAGGTAGCGATCCAATTCATTCGCACCGATTAATACGGATTTATAACCGGCAATATTACTCATAGACGAGAGTGCATCCATAACCTGGGCTCTTGAAATACGAGGAATGGCATCCATTGATAAAGCTGTCACTTTCTGCTTTTTCAAAAGCTCAACTCTGTCAGGATTTTGAAGAGGCCAGATAAAACAGATAAGAGCCGCTCCCTCTTTCATCTTCTTTATATAAGAATCATCCGGGAAATTAAATGAAATGATCAAATCTGAGTCTGTAAAAATGGTTGCTTTATCTTTTACAATTTCAGCCCCGGCTTTCTTATAAACCTCATCCGGATAACTTGAAAGCAATCCGGCACCGGTTTCAACAATTATCGAGTGATTCTCTTTAGTTAGTTTTGTAACTCCCTCCGGTGTAAGGGCTACCCGTTTTTCGGACTCAGTAGTTTCTTTGTGTATCCCGATTTTCAAAGCAATACCTCCAGGTCAGTTATTTTTTTGTAAACATAATCAAATAAAACTTGATTACAAGTGAAATTGGCAAAAAAAGACCAAAAAATAAATAAAATTTTCAGACAGGAACGATGGTGCAGTTGTTATCGTCAAATTCTATAGCTTAAATAGTTAAACTCAATGAAGTTGTTATGAATACTCAACAATTAACGCTCTCTTTTTTTATATTTTGCCAGAAAAGAAAATTCAAATTTTAAACAGCAGTGATGAAAGATATTTCAGGAAAAACATTTAAAGTAGTAATTATCGGCAGCGGACCGGCCGGATTGACGGCAGCACTTTATGCAGCCCGGGCAGATTTAGCCCCTGTCGTTTTTGAAGGACCGGAGCCGGGCGGACAGCTTATGCAGACAACGGACGTGGATAATTACCCGGGATACCCCGAAGGAGTACTCGGACCAAAAATGATGGAAGACTTCAGAAACCAGGCCACGCGATTCGGAGCCGACTGCCGGTACGGTTATATAACGAATATTGATTTTGATCAGCAGCCGTACAAACTGGAAGTAGATGAAGAGTTTGAAATATTTGCTCACTCCATGATTATTTCGACCGGAGCCTCCGCCAAATGGCTGGGAATTGAAAGTGAACAGAAGCTGAGGGGAAAAGGGGTTAGTGCTTGTGCTACCTGCGACGGCGCATTTTTCAGAGATCAGCATGTTATTGTAGTTGGAGGCGGCGATACGGCGATGGAAGAGGCCACTTTTCTTACAAAATTTGCCAGCAGAGTTACAGTCATTCACAGGCGTGAAGAACTGCGCGCATCCAAAGCCATGCAGCAACGGGCATTTGATGACGAAAAAATTGATTTTCTCTGGAATTCCGAACTCCAGGAGGTACTCGGGGAAAAAGAAGTTGAAGGTGTTAAAATTATCAACAATGAGACAAATGAGTTAAAAACGCTTGAAGATGTAACCGGTGTTTTTATAGCCATTGGTCACAAACCCAATACCGACCTCTTTAAAGATGTCCTGAAAATGGATGATGTGGGATACATTGAGACGGAGGGTCAGTCTACGCGAACTGAGATGCCCGGAATATTCGCAAGCGGCGATGCTATGGACCCGATATACAGACAGGCTGTCACAGCTGCAGGAACAGGCTGCAGAGCTGCTCTCGATGCTGAAAAATATCTCAGTGAATTAAAAATCGAGGACCGGGATAAAGAAGAGGCAGCGGCTTAACATTTGTCAGGTATATCACGCGGGGTAAACAGAATATTTCAGAAAATGTTGCCCGTTAACAGATAAGCGACCCTTTAAGGCAGTACATGATTAAACATGAATCTTTTATATTTTGAACAGGTTTACAGATAACACTAACTAACATCCAACCCTGCGGGTAACAATGGCAGAGCAGTCCGGTTTCAAGCGCAATGTCGGTTTATTTATGGCTGTCATGATCGGAATTGGTGCCATGATGGGACCTGGTATTTTTGCTTTGCCAAGTGAAGTTGCCCAGTCTGCCGGACCTCTCGGGATTATTGCATATCTCGCAATGGGCTTGCTTACCCTCTTTACAGCATTGAGTTACAGTGAACTTGGTGCTGCTATTCCCATTGCCGGCGGCGGTTATTCATTTACAAGCCGGACCCTCCCAAGACCGGTTGCTTTTCTTACAGGCTGGTTTTTCTGGATTGGAAACACACTGGCCTGTTCACTGTACGGAGTGATTTTTGCCTATACAGTAAAAAATTATTTTTATCCGGATATCAGTGTTGTGCTGATCGTACTCCTTGTTACGGTGGTTTTCGTGCTCACAAATATCAAGGGGCAAGCGGAAGCACTTCGCGCCATCACTGTTATGAACATTATTGAGCTATTAGTACTGATTGGCGTGGGGGTTCTGGGGGCATTCCGCGTAGAACCTGCGAATCTCGATCCAATAGCTCCGATGGGTCTGGGTCCTTTAATTCCAACGATGGGACTTATTTATATTTCATACGTTGGCTTCGATCTTATCACCGTCGCAGCTGAAGAAATAATAGATCCGGCCAAAAATATACCCAGGGCAATCCTGATTACACTGGGTATCGGGATATCTATTTACGTGTTGCTTCTTTGGGTTATGATGGGAGTGGTGAATTATACAGACCTTGCAAAAACAAATACTCCATTCATTTTTGTTGCTGATTTTCTTTTTGGAGAATGGGGTCGGTGGGCAGGAATTATTGCAACTATAATGGCAAGCTTATCCGCTTTTAGTGTCACACTTGGTGCCAGTTCAAGAGTTCTCTTTGCCCTGGGGCGGGATAAGCATTTTCCCGAAGTTTTTTCCAGGCTTCATCACAAATTTAAAACTCCTCACATTGCGTTATTTACAAGTGCAATTCTGGTTGTGGTTCTTGGTGCGACCGGAGTTGTAAGATTACTGGCATCGGCCAGCAGTTTTGGTTACCTGATTGCTATAGGTATTGTTAATTATGCAGTAATTGCATTGCATAATAAAATGCCAAATCTCAGGCGCCCCTATAAAATTTTATTCTATCCCTTAGTCCCCATTTTGGGTATCATATCCTGTTGGTTTTTTGTTCCCATGCTGGATCCTCAAAGTCTCATGTTGGGTGGTCTGCTGACAGTAATCGGGGGAGTACTCTATTTTCTGCAACCGGTTAATCGTAAATATTTGACCGGAATACTCATTTACACCAGGCGAATCAAAATTAAAATTAAAGCTTATTGGAGGCATCACATGAATGTACTGATTATTGGAGGCGGTAATCTTGGAAGCAATATTGCCGGGCGTTTGCTAAAACAGGATGAATTCCGGATGATTTTTCGCTCTTCGGAATACCAGATAACCTTTATTGAGGAAGAAGAGAAAAAATGTCAAAAACTGGAACAGCGTTTTAACGTTCCGATTATTCAGGGTGACGGAACAAAACAGGAAATTCTGGAACAGGCCGAACCTCATAAAATGGATGTGGCTATTGCAGCAACCAATCATGATGAACGCAATTCCATCATCGCTTTACAAGTAAAAAGGCTTGGGGTAAAAAATGTAATTGCCATTACACGTGACCCATCGTACGCTGCACTTCTTGAAGAAAACGGTATAACCTGTATTAGTGCCCCGTATGCAACATCAGCCATGGTCGAAAACTTTCTCGACCGGCCCGGCCTGGCCGATCTCTTTGAAATTGAGGGTGGTGTTGCAGGCCTGATAGATATAAACGTACCTGCAGATGGAAAGTTTGTTGGATATGCCATCCAGGATATAGATATACCGGATCAGTGCGTTGTTGCAGCGATCCTGCGCGATAATGAATTTGTGGTTCCGAGGGGCAAGACTCAAATTCTGGCCGGCGATCATGTAGTTATTGTCGGGCCTCGGGATTCTATTCAGGCCGCACACGATATATTTACAGCAACAAAACCTTAGTTTTATAAATCTTTTAAATTACTGTAAAAATACAACCATACATCATATCATTTTTTTCTGTTTGTTCCTGCCAACAAGCCATATAAAAATGGCGAGAAAAAGCCCGGGATAAAAAGGTTCAATACCCAGATAATTGTAATCATAAGCTTCACTTTCAGCGAGTGTTCCCATCACCAGCCAGCCTGCTGAAAGAAGAGTGCATCCAATGATGGAAACATGCACAAAGATATTTTTCAACCGGAACAGTGGAAGATAGATTCCAAGAACAGGTATCAGTAAACCCGGAATCAGTACAGAACCGATAACGTACCAGAGATCAATTACGCTTGGGTAGAGTATAATCAGCAGAATTCCTAAAAGAGCAGCAATTAAGATGCTGACCCTGGTCAGCCGGTTTCGGCTTGCAAAAGGAAAATACCCGGCCAGAAAATCACGGCCAAGGGTCTGTCCCGACAAAAAAAGATAGCTGTCAAGCGTGGACATAATTGTAGCCAGCAGTGTTACAAAAAAGAGACCTTTAATACCCGCAGGAAGCAACTGATCGGCAAGGACCGGGTAAACTAAAATAGGCTCCTGCAATTCCGGGCCGAGAATAGCCCATCCATACATGCCTGCGAACGCAGTCATAAAATCAAATCCCGACCAAAATAAAATTGAGATGAAAATTCCTGTTCTTGCTGTTTTCGGGGATCTCGCTGCTGCTGCACGCTGATGAAAGCTGGGATCTACAAAGGTCCAGAGTGCGATAAAAAACCAAACCAGTATATATTGCCAGCTCTGACCGCCGGTTATATCCCGAAAACTGGCCGGCACGCTTTCCCAGAGAAGTGAAATTCCGCCAAATTTAGCTGCTGCAAATATGAGCAGCATCGCAAATCCCGAGAACATCAGAATCACCTGTAAAAAATCTGTTCGTAACACAGCTCCAAACCCACCAACTGTGATATAGAGAACCGAAAAAAGCGCCACAAGCGTAGCATAAAAGAGAAAAGGAGCAGTACCACCGGCCAGGAATTGAAACAACAGTCCGAGCATTAAAATATAGGGAGCCGGGCTTACCAGGATAAAGATCGGTATTGCACTCAGGCGGCCGGCGTTTTCACCGTATCTGCGCCCAATTGCCTCCGGCAGTGTCAGTGCCCTGTTGAGACGTATTTTACCTGCAAGAAGAACTGCAAAAAGTGCAGAAAAAATATAAAACGGAACGCCGAGAATCAGCCACATTGAAATACCAAATTGATAACTGTATTCACCTACCCCCAGAATACCGCCATACCAGGTTGATACCAGTGTTGCTACAAATGCAGGCAGCGTCACCTTGCGCCCGCTCAGCAAAAACTCTGATTCATCTGTTTCATCCTGCCATCCCTTCTTCCAGCTTAACCAGATAAGAAGAAAAAAGTAGATGACAACAAAAATCCAATCTATTAAGTTAAATTGTGCCTGTGACAATTTTCTGTTTTTAAATGTTTTGGTTCAACGATTCACAAATGTAAAGCGATTATACGGTTATAATCCTGCCACACTTTTCAGCTGCTTTTTTGTCTTTTTTTCTCTTCTGCAAGTGATGCCACAAAAAGCAAAAGGTCGCCTTTCTTGTGTGTAATTTCGATCTCCGGACGAATCGTTTTGTTGGAGGTGCCATCCCGGACACCGTTTTCGAGTGATTCATTTACCAGCGGGTATGCCAGGCCTTTGGTTGTAACACCCTCCGTAATTCCGGAGATTGGAAATAGTGAAAGAGTTGTGCCAACAGGATATGTTCGGACAAACCTTTCGGGCAGTAGAAAAATCTCACCGTGCCTGTCTTTGAATACAAGTGAAGAAAATGAGGAGTTGAACCGGCAGAGAACAGAAAGGTTTTTAAGCGTGTGATCAAGGCGTTTGCCAACAGCTCCAAACACAACTACATCAGTTGATTTGAGTTTAATTGCGTGTTTAAGTGATTTTTCAAGATCGTTCGTCTCCTGGTCGGGATCGTGAATAATCTCAGCTTCCTCTTTTTTTTCAATCACATAGCTGTCCATGTCCCCAATCACAATATCGGGAATCATATTCAAACGCCGCGCCACATTCCCCCCTCCGTCCGCTGCAATAAAATATTCCGATTCATTTATAGCCTCTTTTAAAGAACCGGCACCCGGCTGTCTCCCGTCACATAAGATTACAGTTTTAATTCTTTTTTTATTCATTCACTAATATTTATAAGAAGTAGTTTAACAGGCTTGAAATTACAAATCTAAAAGCACCCTTGTGAAGAGAATTTTTGTTTTTCCGGCAGATTAAAAAAACGCTTGCTTTGTATTGGATCATACCTCATTTTAAGAGGTTATTTATTAAAAATATTTTATTCATGTACAGTGAGTTTTTAAAGATTTTAAAGAAGTATAATCACATCGGCGTTTTTTCACATATTCGTCCCGATGGTGATTGTATTGGCGCACAGGTAGCGCTCTGCAGGTGGCTTGAAAAAAACGGGTTCACAGCTTATGCATTTAATGATGACCCGGTTCCACAAAATTTGCAATGGCTTTGTCATTACTATCCCATCCATGTGCCGGATGAAGAAGATCTAGCAAAATGTGACATGTTTATTTTACTGGATGGTAATGCAGCTCACCGGTTCGGGAGTTTTGAGCAGTGGCAGGAAAAGCATCACCCTTTCTCGGTAATGATTGATCACCATCCTGACCCCGACAATGATTTTGACATATCCATTTCCGTAGATGATGCCTCTTCTACATGTGAACTGATCTATAATCTCTATGCCGGGTACGATAAAGATCAGATTGATGAAGAAACAGCAAAAGCACTCTACACCGGCATCATTACTGATACCGGTTCACTTCAGTACGACAGCGTTACACCCGAAACAATGGAGGCTGCGGCCGATCTTCTCCGCTACGGATCTTTTAAACCAAATGAAGTTGCTGAGCAGGTTTTTTCAAATAAAACTATTGAACAATTTCACCTGCTGAGCATGGCGATGTCAACTATTCAACTATTCGAAAACAATCAGATTGCTGTGATGTCCGTTACTCAAGAGATGCTGGATACAACAGGAACTACAAATGCCGATTGTGAAGGATTTGTAAGTTATCCATTGAGTATCCAGGGAATAAAAGCAGCTATACTTGTCAAAGATCTCAGTGATGAAGGCATTAAAATGAGTTTGCGCTCCCGAAGTGAGATTGATGTAAATAAGTGGGCACGCGAATTGGGCGGCGGTGGTCATAAAAAAGCTGCCGGCGCCTGGCACGAAGGACCGCTTGAAACTGCGATACATGAAGCTGTAGAAATCGGAGCTAAACAACTAAGAAAAATTGAAACAGATTCTACCAGATAATTTTCTGCCCCTGCTGCTTGCGTTTGCAATGGTGATGTGTACAAATGCAGAGCCCGAAACTGAAAATAAGAATGAGGAGACCGGCTTCTTTTCAGCCACTCAAATAGAGCAAGCCGGTTCCGATAATTTGGATAGTACAGATATTCCTGAAATCGCCCGGCAACAGGCAGGCCCTTCTATTGAAAACAGCAGAACCAATGCGATCACCAACGCTGTGGAGAGTGCAAGCGCTGCAATTGTCAGCATTACTGCAACGGAAGTTTTTGAGCAGCGCGGAACGCCGCAGGACCAGTTTTTCAGACATTTTTTTGGCCTTGATACCCCAACTGAAAATACAAACATGGGATCCGGTTTCATTATCAGTGAAGACGGGCTTGTTGTAACGAATCAGCATGTGGTTGGAAACAATCCGAATAAGATTATGATATCGATGACCTCCGGAAACAGCTATGAGGCAAAACTGGTTGGCAGCGATGAATTCTCAGATCTTGCATTGCTGAAGATTGAGTCTGACCACATTTTTCCTTTCGTGGAGTTCAGCGACTCCGACAGTGTAATTGTAGGTGAGTGGGCGATTGCACTTGGGAATCCATTCGGCCTTTTTGATGATGGAAACCCCACCGTAACTGTTGGGGTTGTAAGTGCTAAAAACCGCGATTTCCGGCCGAATCCCAATAATCCCCGTGTCTATATCGATATGATTCAAACGGATGCCGCCATTAACCGGGGGAATTCCGGCGGACCCCTGCTTAACAGCGAAGGTAAAGTTATCGGTATTAACACATTTATTTTTACCGGTGATACAAGTTCAGGTTTTATCGGCCTGGGATTTGCTATTCCGAGCAACCGTGTTCAGAAAATTGCTTCACAGTTACTGAGCAGCGGTGTGGTTAACCTGGATTACGACCCCGGTATGGAATTCACATCCATGACGGAACAGCTGGTATATCGTTATCGCCTGCCTTATGTTCAGGGTTTGCTGGTAACAAGTGTAAATAAAGATGGACCGGCATATGAATGCGGTGTTATGCCCGGCGATGTGATTGTGAAAATTGGAAGTGAGCGTGTAGTGAGTGAAATGCATGCCAGGGCTCTTCTCAGGGAGTATAAAAAAGGAGACACTATGCCACTTGAAATTATTCGCAACCAGAACCACTACAAAACGGAAATGAAACTCCGGAATAAGATAAATGCAGAACCCAAAACTGATTAACCCATGTTTTTTAAACAATTATTTGATCCCAAACTTGCACAATACAGTTACCTGGTCGGATGTCAGGCTACAGGCGAAGCTCTGATTATAGATCCTATGAGAGATATTGACCAATATCTTAAAATTGCATCCGACGAAAACCTGAAAATTACCAAAGCTGCCGATACACATATTCATGCAGATTATGTTAGCGGATTACGGGAGTTTGCCGAAAACGGTGCAAAAATTTATGCGTCGGATGAAGGAGGTGAAGAGTGGCGTTACGAATGGCTGATAAACAGCGATTACGATTATCAGCTTTTAAAAGATGGTGATATAATTGAGGTTGGCAACGTAAGGATAAAAGCCTGGCATACTCCCGGGCATACTCCCGAACATCTCAGTTACTATATTATTGATCAGGCAGTTTCAGATCAGCCACTCGGTATCGCAACCGGCGATTTTATTTTTGTAGGAGATGTTGGAAGGCCAGACCTTCTCGAATCAGCCGCCGGTGAAAAAGGGGCAATGGAACCATCTGCTAAAGAACTCTACCATTCTATTGAAGACTTCAAAGACGAATCGGAATATTTACAGGTTTGGCCGGGTCATGGAGCCGGTAGTGCCTGTGGCAAAGCACTGGGAGCCGTTCCGGGCAGTACGGTCGGGTATGAATTGCGTTTCAATAATTCTATCCGGGAGGCAACCAGTGAACAAAACTTTGTAAATTATATACTGGATGGACAGCCGGAGCCACCCTACTATTTTGCAAGGATGAAACGTGTAAACAAAAGTGGTCCGGATGTACTGGGAACACTGCCACGACCTCCTAAAGTTACGGTTAACGATATACTGGAGAATTTGAAAAGCGAGAATGCCATCGTAATTGATACACGAAACATCAAAGAGTTTATGAAAGGTCATTTATCCGGCTCACTATGTGCCCCATTGAATAAACAGTTCAATACAGTTGCAGGTTGTTACGTAGAACCTGAGCAACACATTTTTCTGATTATTGAAAATGAGAAGGTCGATGAAGCGGTACGGGATTTGGTGAGAATCGGCCTGGACAGAATAAGAGGTTTTGTTACACCGGTTGAAGTTGATACCTATAAAGAGAAGAATGGTGAACTGGAATCCATACCGGCAATAGATTTCAATGAAATGAAAGAACTTCAAAAATCAGAAAACCTGCAGGTGCTTGATGTGCGCAAAAGAAGTGAGTATGATAATGGTCATATACCTGATGCATTGAATATTGCCCATACCAGGCTTCTTCCTCAAGAGGATGAAATACCGGATGATCAATCCCTGGCAATTCATTGTGCGGCGGGAGGCCGTTCGGCTTATGCCGCATCATACCTTAAATCCCGGGGATTTTCGGTAAAATGGGTATACGACAACTTCGAGAATGCAGAAAAAATCTACGACATTGAGAAGTAATTGCAGAGACAGAAAAAATAAAATGAGCGTTCGCTAACCAAATCTTTTCCAAAATATGATTCTTGCCTGGACCGGTGCCTTAATCGTAGGATTATCTCTTGGGTTACTTGGTTCAGGCGGATCAATACTGACTGTTCCGATTCTTATCTATCTTGTGGGTGAATCAGAAAAAGAAGCTATTGCTGAATCTCTTGGAATTGTCGGCGCTATCAGTCTGGCAGGGATGATTCCCTTTGCTTTTAAAAAACAGATTCACTGGCAAAGCACCATTGTTTTCGGATTGCCCGGTATGGCAGGAACATATTTCGGGGCCTATTTAGCTGCCTGGGTATCAGGAACCTTTCAGCTTATTCTGTTTGCTGTAGTCATGATTGTAGCGGCACTCCTGATGCTTAGCGGTAAAAAAACGGCATCTATTGATACTTCTCCCGTAAAAACAAAAACCCAGCCCTGCTGGATGATCGCATCCGAAGGCCTGATCGTTGGTGTGATCACGGGACTTGTGGGAGTTGGAGGCGGTTTTTTAATTGTTCCTGCACTCGTACTGTTTGCCGGCCTCCCCATTCATATCGCAGTGGGTACCAGCCTCACCATTATTGCAATGAAAAGTATAACCGGTTTTTTAAAATACGTGGAATTGTTCGCTTCCATGGATTTGTTCATCAACTGGGACCTGGTACTAATTTTCAGCCTGATCGGCGCAGCCGGAAGTTTTCTTGGTAAAGCGATCGGTAACAAAATATCCGGGAAAAATCTTAAACAGGTTTTTGCCGTTTTCTTATTGATTATGGGCGGTTACATCATTTTGATGAATATTTAGTTTACATTCACCAGTTCATTACCCGGTAGCTACTGTCTGAGTTTCTTACATTATCTTTTTAGCGCTTCAGCTGCAGATAGCTAAATCCGGTACGATTAAAAAATTTTGATATGGCTCAAACAACCGTACTCTCTTTATTCCATTACAGAACTTTGAGTGCTAAACTTAAGGCTTTTGTCCGAATGGGATTTCCTCCGCTGCGTAACAACACGATACCGGGGCTTCAGTTCTGGAAACCGCTCGGCACCGGCGGCGGTAATGGATTTTCACTGCGCCCCGATTTTTCCACTTATGGCCTGATAACTGTATTTGAAAATGAGTCGCAGGCCGAAAAATTTATCAGCAGCACTGTACTGGACAGATATTTAAGAACTTCAGATTCATATTCGCATATTCATCTCCATAACATACAGGCTCATGGCAAATGGAGCGGTCGTGAACCATTCCAAAAAACAGTGGATCACGATCCCCAAAAAACCGTATGTGTGCTCACAAGAGCTACAATCAAACCAATGATGGCTTTGAAGTTCTGGAAAAATGTACCCTATGTATCATCAGAAATTGAATCGTATGAGGATTGCCTCTTTTCGAAAGGAGTCGGCGAATGGCCGGTATTTATGCAGGCAACTTTTTCAGTCTGGAAAAATACAGACGCAATGAAAGCATATGCCTACAAAAACAGAGGACATCATGAAATGATCAAAAAAACACGTGAACTCGGCTGGTACAGTGAAGAACTCTTTGCCAGGTTTCATCCGTTTAAACAGAGCGGGGATTTAATCCACGTGCCTCAGTCATAAATTTTAATATCGATTTTCTCCGCGCGGTCAATTTCTCTTAGCATTATGATTAGCTTCTCACTATTCCTGTCATAATACCACCGGCGATCTCCTGCAGAATCAGATTCCGCCAGCTCTGTTTCATTTAACGTTACCTGGTCTGGACGAACTGCACTCATGAAATGAAGTTCATAACTGCGCTCCGGATTCATCTCCGCAAACGAACCCTGAACTGCTCCAATCGTGAATATGCGATGATCAGAAAGCTCATTATAGCGAAACATAGTTCTTGCCCATTCACCTGTCTTGTAATTTTCTGTCCGTCCGTCATCTTCAGTCATCCTGAACACACCGCCGTCATACGGATAAATTTCAACCGTCAGAAAATCGTTGGTTCCGGATTCGACGGATTGTGAAAATTCACGATAGGGTATAATCGATCCGGCTTTTACAAAAAGCGGAAGTGTTGTCAAAGAGGCGTCAATCAGCCAGCTTTGGCCTCCCTCAAACCTGTTTTTAGTCCAGTAATCGAACCAATTTCCTTCGGGCAGATATACCATCCATTCATCAGCGCCCGGTTCATGAACGGGAGCTGCCAGAAAAGCATCCCCAAACATATATTGAGTTGTATGAATGCCGTCGCCCTGAATCATTTTACGGCCTGTTTGACGTGTGAGATGAGCGTGAGTGTAGATATAGGGAAACAGACGGCTGCGCAGGCGTGTGTATTTTTTGAAATTTTCCTGTGCGGTTTCCGAAAATTCAAACGGCATATTGGAGGTGGGGTTGTCTGCTGAAGTGAAAACCTGCATTACAGAATTGAAAGAGGCAAACTGAGTCCACCGGATATAGAGCTCATCCGAAACACCCTCACTGCCATAAAAATTATATCCACCCATATCATGAGAGAGAAAAGGAATCTCGTAGGTTGTCAGCCTCGGGTTTGCAACCATCTCAATATTTTCCTTAAAACCTCCCATTGCAAACTGTTTAAAATCGGGGTAGTCTGGCTGAGTCCAGTCAATTTTTGCATCACCGGTCCATTTTGCGGGGTAGAGTAAAAAACGGGGATCATGCGTGCTGTGCAAATGCGACAACACAAACCCGCGGCTGTCCGGTATGCCCGAAAACTCCCGGGTAGCTTCAAAAGCTGCTTTGGTAAACGGAATGTCCGAAACACGATCGAGCTTTAGAAAATCAAGGCCGTCTTCGAAAAACGGCTCTATCTTTTGTTTAAAATATGCTTCGGCTTCCGGGTTCTCAAAATCGATGTCCCCGGTCATGCTGTCGCCGTTTTGATTGTGCCACCGGTCGGTATTCAGATAGGTATCTTTAAAATAACCAAGATCTTTGAAATCCGAGTACACCTCTTCATTGCCATCCTTCAGAATGGTATTCCAAAGCCAAATACCGGATTTTATATTGCGATCAGCCATGAGATCCCACATCTTTTCCATGTCGGGATAAGAAACTGTATCCCCGGTAAAATCAATATACCCTGCCGGTCCTCTGCCTTTGTTTTGATAGTCCCAAAACCATGAGTCGATCCAGTAGGCATCGATCGGGTAGCCACTATTATAAAGCTTTGAAACGCGCTCCACAGTCTCATCCTGGTTGGTATACCCGCCATAAAGAACTCCAAATGTCCACGCCGGCGGTATGGACACAGGGCGATTTCGTTTCAGTTCAACCGGATCAATGTATGGATCAGTCGTTTCGGGCAGCCCCATTCCCTCAGGCTTAACCTCATTATCCAGACTGATGTGAACCTTGTCCAGGCGATAACCCGCTTCGCCAAAACTTTCAAATCTTATTTCGTAAAATCCTCTTGTAAAATCGACTGTAATCTCTTCGCCATCCGTATGCGACCGGTTCAGCCAAACAGGTGCATTTGATTCCGGCAGCTGAAACCTGTTGCGACCGATCTCTGCATCTTCATTATTAAAGAGAGCATATTCCAGGAAATTCTCTTGAGGTTCTTCGCTCTTTTTTTTGCTTAAAATCCAGATGGCATAGCGCCCCGGTTCAGTTATATAAAACCGGTAGTCCAGAGTACCGCCGGTTCCGGTGGTATCTTCCACAGAAGACATCCCAATGCTGGTGTAGTAATGCGATTCTACCCAGTTGTTATATGTTTGATGTGTCTCGGCTTCAATGGATACAATCCCTTCGGCACTGTAGTAATCTGCTTCCGGCAAGGGGGTACAGCCGGCTGCAATGGTTATAAATATCAGTGGATAAAAAAGAATTTTGCAGATCATAAAGAAATTTTTTCCGCCGGAATATAAACATAATGAAAGTACTAAGACCATTCTCATTAAAAATTTTGATGTGACCAAAAGAGTTCTGAAGCTTGAAGAAATTACTTCCGCAAAACAGGTCTGATAATTCCTTAATATCCTGAAACTATTACTATATTAAACCTCGAAAAAGAGCCGGAATTTGAGTGTCAGGCTTCAGCCGCTCTACATAAATAAAACTGTCCAAACCGAACCATTGCTTTGATTTTTGATCTTCTGTTATTAATTGCCGGATTGGCACTGCTTGTATTTGGCGCCGACCTTTTGGTACGTGCTGCATCTGCTCTTGCTGAATCATTCGGTATTCCGAAACTTATTGTCGGCTTAACAGTAGTAGCATTCGGTACAAGCGCACCGGAACTCGCCATCAGCTTGCAATCTGCATACAGCGGGTATCCCGATATTCTTGTTGGAAATATCATTGGAAGTAATATTGCCAATATTTTATTAATCCTTGGAATTGCTGCACTGATTTATCCTGTAAGAGTAGCTACTAAAATTATCAGGGTTGACGTTCCGGTTATGATATTTTGCGGTCTGCTCATGCTTGTGGTTTCTCTGAACGGGAACATCAGTTTTTGGGATGCGCTCATTTTAACAGCGGTTCTGAGTATTTATCTCTATTTGCTTGCCAATGAAGCAAAGTACTCTATGAAGAATCACACCGCCGGCATTGAGAAGATATCCCGCATCAAAGAGTCTTTTTTCCTGGTCATCGGGCTTGTAATGCTTATCTATGGCGCCGATCTGATGGTGAAAAGTGCCGTCAATATTGCCATAGCGTTTGGCATGAGTGAATTGATTATCGGGCTTACTATCGTGGCGGTCGGTACATCACTGCCCGAGGTTGCGGCTGCTATAGCTGCGATGCTTCGCAAAGAACCTGAAATGGTGGTGGGAAATGTACTGGGAAGTAACATTCTGAATATACTGGCGGTCATCGGAATAACAGGATTATTTTTCCCGGATGTAATTGCGATTCAGCCCCAGGCATTACGGTTTGATATTCCAATCATGCTGGTTACCTTTTTTGCGTGTCTGCCGATATTCTTTACAGGGTATTCGATCAGCCGGTGGGAAGG
>CAYVBJ010000043.1:0-26192 GCA_964449075.1 uncultured Balneolaceae bacterium | reverse complement strand
TCCGATCGCTCTTAAATCGTATATTCCAGGTATCCACTTCCTGTTCATACTGTTTGCGGATGGTTCCGTTCATCCCCGCCTGCTCCATTGATTTGCTCAGTTCAGCCGATAGACGTTCACTCATTCCGCGGTCATTGCCAATAAACCGGAACAGTACCGGCGGCTGATCGGCCCCCAGAAGTGAACTGAAACTTTGATTATCGGAGAGTGGTTCAACCGACCAGCCCGGAAAATCATTGTCGAATTCATTTATGACCCGGTGAACCCGTTCAGCTTCATCCCGGTCATTTACCGGGACAGAGATTTTAAACTTGTTCAGACCTTCGCGAGCCAGGTTTGCCAGGTTCGACTGATCGGTGTAGCCGCCCTGCACCTGAAGTTTTCTGTTGTTCAGGCCGGCGGAATTCAGCTTAGAGGTCAGGGCTTCAGCGGCCTGCCGGCTCGAATTGAGAGCTGTATTTCCGGGCAGCTGAATACGGTAACTGACCATCTGGGGTTCGTCATCCGGAAGAATGGTTTTGGATACGGCCATCAAAGCATATCCTGCGAACCCAAGCAATATCAATGCGGCAATAATCATAAATACCGGGCGGCGGATCACCCGCTGAAGGCTTCGTTCGTATGATTCCAGTAAACGGTCAAAAAACTGCCTTGTATTCAGGCTTCCTCCCTTCTCCGCTCTTTTTTTATGAATCTGCAGAACCAGTACCGGCAAGATAACCAGGGCCACCAGGAGAGAGGCCAGAAGACTGATGGATAGTGTATAAGCCTGGTCCTGGAAAAATGCACCCTCAAAACCGCCCAAAAAAATAAGAGGCAGAAAAACGGAAATCGTAGTAAAGGTAGATGCTGTTACTGCCAGTGCAATCTCTTTGGTACCGACAGCTGCAGCCCGTTTCACAGATGGCGCCAGCGGCATATGGCGGTTGATGTTTTCAAGAACCACAATGGCATTATCTAACAGAAGGCCGATTCCGAGGGTGAGTCCGCTAAGTGAAACAATATTGAGCTGGATCCCCGAACTGTACATCACAAAAAAGGTGAGAAAGATCGATACCGGAATGGCAATCCCGATGGTAAAAGGAGTGCGGATATCATTCAAAAACAGAAACAGGACAATGAAGGCAAGAACCCCGCCAAGCAGAAGTGTTTGCAGCAGGTTTTGTATCGCTTTACGGATAAAGGTCGCATCCTCACTCAAAATTTCAATACTGATTTCGGGATACTGTTCCCGCATCTGATCAAGAAGCGGGGTTAATGTGTCAAATACCTCAACAGTATTAGTGCCAAACTCTTTTTTGATCAGCAGATTTAAAACCCGCCGGTTGTTGATCAGGGCAAAATTGGTTGGGTCGGTTTCATCCATCACCACCCTGGCCACATCACTGAGCAGCAGAATTTTACCCTGTCCAAGCCGGCTCAGGGGCACATTTTCAAGATCTTCGAGTGAATTAACCCGGCTCTCTATTTTCATGGAGTATCGATACCAACCATCCCGCAGTTCCCCGCTTGATGAAAACAGGTTGGCCTGCTCCACAAGGTTTCGAACCTGGTTGAGCGACAGACCAAACCGGTCGATCTCTTTCGGTAAAAAGCGAATCTGCACTTCCGGCTCCACTGCTCCGACTGAAACCACCTGTGCGATGCCATCGGCCTGCTCCAGGCGTCTTGATAATACCTGCTCAGCCCATCGCTTCAGTGCCAGCCTCGTATCAAATGCATCATTCGGACGCGTTTTGGAAGTGATCGCCAGAACGGCAATAGGTTCATCCGATGTGGTATTGAAAATGAGCTGCGGACGCGATGCCTGTTCGGGCAAAACAAACTGGACCTGGTCCAGCTTTTCGCGGACATTAAGAAAAGCCAGGTCCATATTGTGTCCCCATCGAAAAGTAAGATAGACCACACTCTGGCCCTGCCGCGCAAATCCATGCACCCGTTCGATACCCGGAACTGTGCTGAGAATGGCCTCCAGGCGTTCATTAATACGGGTCTCTATTTCGCGGGGTGACGCACCCTGCCAGTCGGTCCGCACGACAATTGTAGGCGAATCCACATCGGGCAAAAGATCAACGGAGAGTTCGCTCAATGCAAGCCCTCCGAAGATGAATGTTGCCAGGATCAGAATAACAGCGGTTATGGGACGGTTTAAAAGCAAAGGTACTTCCTGATAAGTTCCGGGAATACGTTAATTATAGTTAGAACATTTCATTATTGCAACGATGTTTTAGGACGACGGATAACCGGAAAAAGTTTTGAAGCGGGGCAATTTTTGAATTATGAATTTTTAGTTTTGAATTTTGAATGGGTTACCTCTCTCTTTTTTTGCAAGCTCAATTGAGACTCCTGAGACCAAAAATATTTAACAACCGAAATTATTAAAAGGATACAAGTAACAGACTATTACGAGTTTACGCAGAGAGGCCGAATACAACAGTAAAATCTTTGAATCGCGGGTTTAACTGATTACTTGGATTAAGCGAATTTGAACCAGCAAAATAAAGGTAACCACTGTCCCAATTATTTAATCTGCAAATCATTCTTCGTGATCCTTCGGGTCTTCGCGACTTCGTAGCAAAACATCCTGGCTCAGATTCAGTAGATGGCGACAAAAACGTTCTCAACGGGTACAATGGCAGCATTGCAGCAGAATAAATCTGCGAAACTCAGCGCCCCATCCGCGGTACTCTGCGAGAACCAGCACCCGGGTTTATTTCTCGCTGATTTACACTGAGTAAGACGCTGATTTACGCAGAGAAGTCGAATACAACAGTCAAACCTTTGAATCGTGGATTTAACTGATTGTTTGGACTACGCGAATTTTGAACCAGTAAAATAAAGATAACCACTGTCCCAATTATTTAATCTGCAAATCATTCTTCGTAATCCTTCGGGTCCTCGCGCCTTCGTGGCAAAACATCCTGGCTCAAAAATTCACCTCGTACCGCTTCACTGAATCGAACCCGTCACCATCCGGCTCAATTACATATAGATACTCACCTTTTATCTGCTGACTATCGCATTATTCAACAACAAGATAGCCTTTCATTCCTTTGGCGAAGTGACCTGGTGTGGTGCAAAAAAATAGATACTCTCCTTTTTCATCCGGAGCAACAAAATTTATATCATCGGTATGGCCTAGTGGAACCTGCGCAGTCCGGGTAATAATCTTATCCGCATATTTCTCAAAAAAGCCGGTGACGGATTCCCTGTCATGTAAATTATTTTCCAACTCATCTTCAGAAAATTGGCCGTCCGTCAATACCCAGTTATGAGAGACCGGTGATTCAGATGAATTGTTTACGGTTGTAAGAAGCAGTAAAAATGTTTCACCTGGACTTGCATAGATACGGTTTACCGGGTAATAGAAATTCCCTGTATAATATACTTCATCTTCCACACCTACCTGTTGAGAACTATCCATCACAGCAAAAACCGGTAGATCAAGTGCGTACAGATCAATTTTTGTCAATTGTATAGCAATTAATCCTCCACCTGAGGAGCTGTGGGTTGACACTCTATTTTCATCATCACCCGAAGCAGACTTACTCTCTTGCGAATCACTGTTGCAGGAAACCAGAAGCATAGTCATCAAAAAAGTCAAAAATAGGTTTAAAAAATCACGCATTATAATTATAGTTCAGCTTAAAAATTTTGATTGAATTCTAACCCAATCCATTTTAAATCATCGGAATTCGCTTCTATAATTCCATGATCTGTCAGCAGTACAGCTTGCCGGGAATCTGTTTCACCAAAGACAACTTCTCCCAGGTATTCATATCTTTTATCATCCAAATAAACCCTGTAAAAATCGGATTTCTGGTCCCATACATAACGGCGCTCTGCTCTTATGATATTTTCCCGGGTTTCAATTTCCACAAGTACGGATCCGTTTTTCCGCAATCGCAGATTTTTAATCGTCGAGTGATCCTCTTTTACGATATTCAACCTTCCTTCCTGTGGAAAATATTCCTGTTTGCCCAAAATGAAATCCTCGAATTCAAAACTCTCAACCAGGTTCAGGTCCGTATCATAAACAAAAAGATATGGAAGGCGATTATAGGCAACCAAATAACCCCGGTTTTCCGGTAAAAATCGGATGATTCCTTCGGTAAAAGGACGGACAAGCATCCAGTTCCCTTTTGTATCATAACTTTTCCCTCCCGATTTCAGCAGTTTACCATCGTTATCAAAAAGATGAACCGGGATGAACTGAAGAGCATCATTCCCCGAAGTTTGGCCGGAAACCGGTTTCATTCCCAGGGCTGCTACTTGTTCGCTATTTACATCCGCTGAATACGGACTTATCTCTTCCAGAAAAATCTCTTTGGTATATGAACATGGTATCTGAGAACAATCAAATGCTGACAACCGGGCACCCTGCATCGCAACATACAGAATATTTCCTTTGAGTGTCATATCCCGGACATTACTGATACTTCCCGGCCCCCGCCCGAAAGTGGCAATTTCCGATGCTTTATTGCTCTCAAGATCATATTCAATCATAGTATGATTTCTATCATCCAGAATCACAATACGTGACTCATCAATAGATTCTGCGAATAAATGTGTAGGACCCATGGTTTGGACATCTAACTTTATACCTGAATCATCGCTCTGGTTCTGTAAATATTTTTTTAAACCAAACTGCTTCCCGTCTTCATCACCTCCACTATTTATTTTACTGACAGGTATGTGAGAATGATCATGATACGGAATATTACTCTCTACAGGATGAAGAACAACTTGATCGGCCACGTCCTGTGATTTTCCACAGGAAATAATCAAAAAAAGAACCATAGTTGTTATAAAAAAGACCCTAAATTTTTTATCAGATAACATGAATAATATTCCATTGAAATTTTTAAAAAAGAATCCCAACGTACAGTCAGGACTCTTTTTGAAATTAGGATTTCAATCATCCATCTATCATCCTATTGCAATTTAAATGGCCATCGCAAGGTAACTGCCCATCATCTGAAGCACAACTTGTCATATTATCATTTGGTTCACATGAGCCATTATCACAATATGTAAACGTACATCCGCCGGAAGCAACAGCTACATCAACATTAGTTAAATAAGCAGTGCCCATACCAAGCAGTAGAAAGAGAGATAGGGTTACAAACTGAATGAATTTTTTCATGGTAAACCTCTTTTTAAGATTAATGTTTAAATATTACATTAACTATACAAAAAAAATGGGGGGGCAACCCTTAAATCTAACAAAAGTATAACATTTAAAATTTTATACTATTCGCTACTCAATATAAATTAATAGCTTATGATCCGAGATTTCGCAATGCAATATCCGTCAATACCGGACCAAGTTTTAGCTATGTAATAATGGCTAAAAGGAACTCAGCGCCATCATCTGCCCCGGCCTTTCGGGACGAGAACCCAAATCGCAGAGTTAGGCTTTTTTCAAATGCTCTTTTATTTCTGAAAGGTCTTTTCTGCAATCTAAAATAGATCGTATCTTGACTGTTTTTTCTTCAACTGTGTAATAAATAGCAAACGGGAAACGCCTGGAGAGTGCTCGGTAAAAACCTTTATAAACTTTCTTATGAATACCCGCAAATATCTTTAATGACTCTACATCGGCATACAAATTGACAAGAAAATAATCCCCTAAACCACTTTGTTGCTTCTCATAAAATCGATAACCCTCAATCAAATCATTCCTGGCGAGAACAAGAATTTCAAGTTTCACGAAGTAGCATCCCTGATTTCTTTTTTAGCAGTCTCCCAATCGATAAACCTGGCTTCTCCGGCCCGAATTTTTTCTTCCCGATCATCCAAAATTTCTTTATGCCAATCTGATATCTCAAGCTGATCTTCCACGCCGGAAAGATCCTCCCACAAAACTTCCATTAAAAGAAGTTTCTCTTGTAGTGTTAAATTTTTTATTTCTTCAGGTTTAATCATAATGAAACCACATTAAATGTAGAACTTTCGGCCAATGCTTTAACATGCAAAGCTAATTAAAAATATAAAAGTAATAGATCCATTACAACATTTTCATTTATCCGGAAAACCCAGAGTATAAGTTACAGAATCGTTAAAGAATCTGCCAGTATTGCAACTGGTATAGGTGGAAATATTTAATTTATAACATTTCTATAACAAACTTGATCCTAACCATTTTTTTTTTTTAAATACCGTTAACTATTAAACTAAAATCAAACTATTATGAAATCAAAATTCCTTAGAATCGCAGCGATACTTTCCATTATTGCAACTTTTGCAATTGCATCTTTCACGGCTGTAAATACTTTTGCAAATGATGATGACACTGATGTAGAATTCAGAGAAGATGATTTAGCACTTTGTCCGGAAGATGGCAATACCTGCATCGTTGTTATTGGCAGAGCACCAATAGACAATTGATTATATTCATATAAAATGCCGGACAGTCAGTTAAACAGGCTGTCCGGCACTACTACTCTTTAAATTATTATATTTTTTAAAATATGCAGAGATGGCCTCTCTTTTTAACAACTCTGTTATTCTTTGCTTGCGGTGAAGAACATAATACGGGATATGAATCCCCTGATCAATCAGATGATTTTCAATTTGAACTGAAAAAAACATCCGGGTTTGTCATCGATTCCGAAGAACTTTTCCTGGACCGGGTTCGTGATGTTGCGGTGTTTAATCACGATGAATCCCTGATTGGATGGATCAATGACGACCGAAATGAAATTTTTGTCACGGATACACAAGGCAATTACATCGCAAAATTTGGTTCAAGTGGAAGCGGTCCATCCGAGTTCCAATATATTACTGCAATTGGTTTTGATTCCAATAACAATATTTTTACATATGATCCCCGATTAGGTTTGTTTAAAATATTTACTTTAGACGGAGAATTTAGCCGTTCTATGCCAGGTTTAATTTCTGATGACTTATGGTCGCGAACCGGTAAAATTTATATCAGGGGTGAATCTATGTACCTGGGAATACAGGAGACGGGAAAAGCAAGCGATGAGAATTACTGGCAGTCAAAAATCATTGCGGAGTACAACCTCAATGGTGAGTTATTGAAAAAGTTCGGGGCTTTTGACCTTGCATATATTGAATCTGATCAGGACCGGCTGTACAAATATCCCAATATTTATATGGATCATCATATGGGATCAATTTATACCACACATCGAATTCATCCTTATATAAATGTTTTTGATTCAGATACCGGAAAGCATAAAGGTAGATTTGGAATAAAATCAATCAATTTTAGTGAACCATCTGAACCTGCAAGAATATCTGATCCGATGCATATACGTCGCAAAAAAAATCTGGAGCAAAGCGGAATCGGTGAAAGTTTCACGTCAAACGACTATTTCTTCCTGAATTTTTTCAATATGAGTGAAGAATTTTACACCCTGCAGGACCCCAACCTGAAGGAACATTTTTTCAACATCTTTCAAAAAGAGCCGCCCTACGCCTTTCTGGGAGAAATCACCCTGGATTATGCTCCGTTGGGTGTCACGTCAGACAACAAGGTGTTTCTGCTGGAAGATGATAATCCCGATAACTTTAAAGTTGGAATTTATGAACTGGTCGAAAATTAAAGGACTTCTGTTTTTTCTGGTCATAGCTGCCATCCAAACAGGCTGCCAAAAAAATGAACACGAGCATGTATCTGTCGACAGCAGCAACTATTTGGGTACCGAGGAGCTGTGGCTCAAAACCCTGCACACGATAGGTGTTGAAAAAAATGAATTAGCCAATAGCGTGCTTCTGATCACCGGCTCCACACATTGCCCGGATTGCCTTCAGGAACTGGCGTTTTGGACTGATTATTATAAAAAATCCAAAAATGAGATCGATCTCTCTTTAATCGTAATTGAACGATATGAAGAACGCTATAGAAATTTTCTGAACAGGAATAACATTGATATTCCGGCTTTCAGAGATAGCACGGCTTCCATTACTGAAAATGACCTGATTCCCTCGGTTCCCGTAAAAATACATTTCGACAAAAACGGAAACATAAAACGAATTCACTCCATTGGCAGTGATCCCGCGCTCGAGGATTTTTTAGCTGATTTTTCTGCAATAAAAGATCACTGAACCGAGTATCGATTTAGCGACAAGGAGACACTTTCTCTGTTTCTCCGTTCGCTTGTCCGTCCCCTGACTGATCTGTTCCTCCGTTTTTGAAGATTGTGAGTTGTAACTGCGGGTCGAAACCAGGGTCTTGTTTCCACGGGTTGGAAACCAGCGCTACAAATTGATAATGGGTAAACGAATAACTCTAATTTTCTGCTACAGTTTCGGCAGTTTCTGTTTCCGTAATTTCAAGCATTGAACTTTTTTCAATGCTTTCTCCGCTGTGAACATCTTTAAAAACCATTTTCAACTCAAAGGTACCTTCTGAAAGATCGGCAGTTTCAATTTCGATGTTATCAACAAACCTTGAGCCTTCTACTGTAAAATCGAGCGTAACGTTCAAATCGTCTCTCTTTTTATTCGTCAGGCCAAGAAATTTCTTTTGATTTAATTCATATTCAACTTCAAATTTACCAAGGCCATCTTCATCCTGCTCAAGTTGGTAAACCTCATAATGGATCATCAGGTTTTCACCCATGGTAATTTTTTTATCGTTACTGACTGTAAAAGGAAACATCGCATCACCCGGTTCCTCTTCTTTTCCATACCCGATGATTAAATCAGATACGGTTAATTCATCCGGTTTTACATCCAGTGGTTCCAGTTGCTTTTTTTCCAGAATCCCCAGCCCCCTGTATTCATTCGTGAAGATATTTGTCTCGGGAGAAATTGTTTCACCGTCTGTATTTCTGAGATATGTGAAAAATTTCAAATTAATTCCTTCGATTTCCTTATATGGCAGCACAAAAACAGAGCCGCTTTTTATTCGTTCCAGGTTTTTATTAAACTGTATATCAGGTTGATAGGTTGAAAGGGCTACGGTATTAAATTCACTATCCAAAACATGGACTCCGTGGACAAGCATGTAGTTTTTTAGATAATTTTCCGTATTTAAAACCGATGGATCCTCCTCATTTCTGAAACGCTCCATATTCCGGGATATATCTTCAACAATGGCAAAAAACGGATCGCTTTCAAGAAATACCACAAAAGCAGGATTTCCGTTTTCATCTAATATTCGATACGGGAATACTTCAATGGGAATCTCCGGAAGTTTTTCGGTTTCAGTGGATTCCGTGACCGGTGCACTCTCCTGACTTTCCATCAGTTTCCATATATTATTGCTGCGATTCTGCTGACCAACAAAATTTTGCCTGCTGCTGTCAATATCATCATCAAGACCTGATTCCAGGGCATTTAAAGCTTCACTGAAATACAAATCAAAACCATAAAGCTGCAAATAGTAATGATACTGAAGTATTGCACCTGGAGTGATAAATGAGAGAGGAACATCCTGAAAAAATCCAAGGTCTCTTACTGTTGACCGCCTTGAATAATTTGAAGAAAAACTAAGGGCTCCTCTCGATAGAACATTTTCAATAGAATTCAGTTTTCCAAACTCACCGTCAGCACTTTCTCCAAAAATATGAATCAGGTTATGTTCCATTTCTTTTACCGGCTTGTCATACGACCATACCTCTACAAATGGTTCATTATGATACGACATGATATCCTCCATCATCGCCAATAGATCATAAATAGAGCCGGAGACAAATCTTCTTAGCAGCTTAAATATCTGTCCGTATTCGGCTTTAAGATGATCTGAAAACTCTCTGTCCGGTTCTCCGTACTTCACATAAACGGGTCCTCTTTCATCCGTGCCATAGGGCGGAAGCTCTTTTAGTACAAAATTCTCTCTTGCATATGCGATCCGTTCCCAATGTTCAAGAAGCCTTTCGTTGTGATATGTATCCGGCGTCGGATCCATACTTTTCCAAAAGGCTGCCATCCGGCTGATAATTTTCGGATCTTCCTGACGCAGCAGGGCGAGCCAATTCTCATATCTGTCATTTGAAACAATAGGCTTCATCCTTTCAAGTTCCCTTCCAATTGCTGCCGTATCCAGTGACGTGTATTCATACGTGTATGCCCATTCAAACAGGACGGATGCTAATTTATAGTGTGCTTTTTCTCTTTGTTCAGTTGCGATTCGCAGGTATTCATGGGCTATATCCGGGTGCGGAGTCTCCATGTTATTTTTTGCTTCTTCCAGTTTTTGAAGTGCTTTTCCAAACTCGCCATTCATTTCCAGTTCAAGTGCTTTTTCCAGATACGTCTCAGCTTCGGGCGTTTGTGCAGTTGCAGCGCTTATGCCGGCAAATAAAACCAAGAGGATTGTGGTCAGAATTACTTTAGATATCTTCATGGTGAAATGTTAGTTAAAATTATAACTCAAATTAATCAATATATGTAGTATTGCAATCGCATTTTCATGCGAGAGGTTTGCATGACCTGATTTTGCCAACCACTCACCAGCCATTCCTGTGGAATACCTTCATTGGCCGCGACAGGCACTCGAGGAATTTTTTTTAGCTACGTTTTACAATCTCTTATTTGACATTTTTTTTTAATTATCCAGATTTAATCATAATCATGACCAGTCAGATACAAAGCTATTTTCAGTGATTTAACAATCGAAATTATTAAAAGTATATAATCAACAGACTATTACCCTAAACAGATCAGCGGAACTCAGCGCCCCATCCGCGGTACTCTGCGTGAATCAACACCCGGGTTTATTTCTCGCTGATCCGTCAAGGGACGGACACGTTTACGCAGAGAGGCCGAATACAAAAGTAAAATCTTTGAATCGCGGATTTTGAACCGGCAAAATAAAGGTAACCACTGTCCCAATTATTTAATCTGCAAATCATTCTTCGTGATCCTTCGGGTCCTCGCGACTTCCTGGCAAAACATCCTGGCTCAAAAATTCACCTCGTACCGCTTCACTGAATCGAACCCGTCATCATCCGGCTCAATGACATACAGATACTCACCTTTCACCTGTTGAATCCGGTGATCGGAAGGCAATTCAAACACTCCTTCCGGTTTGCCGCCGGAGTTCAGGACGATCCATTTTCTCACCTCACTGCCTGTATAAAGAGCGATCCACAACCGGTTTGAATCGTCCGCAAGCAGTTGCTGCACTGCCGGCCAGGTGGCAGGGAATTCCTGTTCTTTTAACAATTCGAAGGACGCTTCATCATAGGTTTCTTTTGCTGACTCAAGCAATTCATCCCTGTCAATTGCCGGTTTTTGGTACTCACTGAAAAATGCTCTTTGATATCTGCCGTCTGCATCATATTCCTTTACAAGCAGCTCTTCCGACCAGTTTGTGTAGATGCGTCCTTCCGGTGAAATGGCAGTAAGAGCTTTCCGCGCATACGAGGGCATGATCACCCGGAATGAGTTGCCGGCAGACGATGTGACCGATTCATTTGCCCTCAGTTCAATTCCTTCGAAGCCGAGGTACGATCCATCGGGTGTAAGTATATCAAAATCGAGCATGGGAACATCATCGCTCTGCCCCCCCATCCCTGGAAATGTAAAAGCCGAAAACGAAAGCAGGTAATTGCCATCCGGCATCAGATAAAAACCATTGGGAAAACGACTCATATTAAATCCACCGCTTTGGGGTTCATCACCCGAAAGGCCGGTAGTTCCCGCCACTTCAAAGGATTTGAGGCCAAACCGTGAAATGCGCCGCTGTGACATATCGAACGCATGCAGATAGCCGCTGTCTGCCGCGATATTGCGTAGGCTGCGAAACTCACCGGGCCCATCGCCTGCCCCGCCAATGGTTGTCACATAGCTGCCATCCTGATCGAATAGATAGATGGAAGAGTTATCACGATCGGCAATAAACACCCGGCCGTTATTATCAACGGCTACTTCGGCGATCTGACCCATGATTAAAGACGGATCTGTAAAGGTGACCGGATTATTGAACGAAATTTCAGAAATAGATGCATCATTCACATCAAACCGGACCAGGTTTTCGAGAGATGAAAGTTCTTCGGGTCCCTGCTGTGGCTGCGCCATTAACCCGGTAAGAAACAGAGCATTGATGATTATAGAGAACAGTAACAAGAAAGCAGTTTTTAACAATGTCATGTCTTCAAAAAATTTGGTTGGGATTCAGGTTTGTGAAGAGACGACAGAGAAACAGAAATAGTTTTAGAATAAGTAAATGAAATGCGAAGTATTCGTTCAAAAAAGAAATTCACATACCGTAAGCTGTCAGCTGAAAGCCGACTGCCCTTCATCTAATCGCATTTCTCACAGCCCCTCAACCCGGTACCGAACCACCTGCGCCAATCCCATCTCATCCGTCTCCCGGGCATAAATGAAGCCGTTTTTGATATCCGCAACGGACCTGGAGCGTGGCCATGTGAACGTGGCAAGAGGCTCACCGTCTCCGTCCATCACCCACCATTGATAGACTTCCCGGTCTTCAACAATAGTTGAAAGCCAAAGGCGGTTTTGATCATCTGTCTTCATGGAATTCAGAGCCGGCCAGGTACCTGGTATTTCAGAATTTCGTGCCATTCGCTTGTAGTTCTCGTCATCATGGTAATTAATTGCCTCATCCCTGCTCAATGCAGCTTTTTGAAGCGGGTAATACCATGCACCAAGCCGTTCTCCTGTCTGGTTGTAACTATGTATCAAAAATTCTTTTGACCATGCTGAATAGATGTTTCCTGAAGTTGATATTTCTATAAGAGAGCGCCCGCCATACGGCGAACCCCAGATCATAATTCCGCCGTTACTCCGATCCATCAAAACTTCAGCCAGCCTTGTGCTTAAAATTTTATCTGAAAGGATCCGGCCCTCATGATTCATTTTATAATAGAGAGCCAATCGCTCATCTTCGGATGTGTCTGCCCCAAATGGCTGTGCAAAAGATACAAGGATCGTATTATCCGGCAGCACGTAATAAGAGCTTGGATACGTGCCGCTGAGTTCATCTATACCAACATCTTCAAGCGTAAGTAGTACTGTATAAGAAAACTCAAGATTTTCCAATGCAAAAACATTGACTCTTCTTTGACTGAAATCATAGGCATAGAGATTTTTTCCATCAGTCTGAAGAGATAAGATATTCATAAATTCTCCCGGTCCCTTTCCTTCCTTGCCGATGGATTGTAAAAAAGTGCCTTCGGGATGAAACACATGAATGGTTTTTTGATCAGAGTCAGCCAGATAAACACGACCCTTCTCATCCGCTACGGCACTGTTAAAATTTCCGATCAAAACTTCATCGGAATCACCAAAGTAGGCTTCCGGTTCGAAGGAAATTTCAATTGGCGAATTTTCCGGCAGTTCGTAAACGGTCAGGTTTTCAATACCCGCGATATGTTCCGGCAGTTCCATTTTCGTTTCACCTGAACAGGCTGTGAACAGGCCTGCTAAAACAATGGCAACTCTTTTAGTTAGTTTCATATCTCAGTTGATTTCGATTGGGGACATGAAACGAATCTACTTTAATTTCAGAAAACGAACAAATTAGTTTTAAATAAATCCATAAATCCGAAACTTTTTAAAGATTCAGGATATTTGCTGCTTTGATTGAATCGATGCTTCGTATTTTTTGTGATTTTTAGTGATGTAATAGTATCCCAGGGAAACCACAGAGTTCACAGAGTATGTCGCAGATTTTCACAGAGTTTTTTCTTCAGCTGAATTAAAAAATCAAAAAAAAGATCCTTATAGGCTAAACGATTAAGATGTCAATGGGCGGGGGATTCTGAAGCAAAAGTGAGAGTTCTGTATGCCGGATAAATCCTCCCAGGTAACCTGTATAAGCAAGATACCCCACAACAACCAGTGAAAGTACCAGGGATAGGTACATAAACATTTTATATCCCTTGAAAGGCTTTCGGTTGTAAAATACCAAACCGGTAATCCCGAAAACTCCGAGTATCAGAGTCAGCCACCGGGCTGTATCTGCAGCATGTTCATGATCTTCAATCACCTCGTGCGAAAAACCGGAAAGTTCCTCAACAATATCTTCGGCGTTTTCACCGCTTTCAAAGGAAATCAGAACAAATACTGCAGCTATTATAAAACCGATAAATGCAAGTCTCCTGTACTCTATTTTTTCACTGATGATAGCCCAGCTCAATATGGCAGCTGACAAAACAGTTACAATCACCGGAACGTGATTTGTAATCAGGTGTAAATGAACGGCATCCATAATTATCTCCTGTTTGTTTAAATTAACTTATTCTCTTTCTTATAATCAGATCAACATCAATGATTTAAAAACTGAAATTTCAATCGTCACGGTTTTCATTGGTCCCGCTCTCTTCTCTGCTGAACAGAGTTTCACTATCAACGGCAGCAGGAGCCTTTCTGCCTTTTTCCATCCAGTGATACAGTGTCGGAAGTACAAGCAAGGTAAGCAGTGTTGCGGTAATGAGCCCGCCGATCACAACAGAAGCGAGCGGCCTTTGAACCTCCGAACCGGGACCGGTATTAAATGCCATGGGGATAAATCCGAGACTTGCCACGAGAGCAGTCATCAGTACAGGCCGCAGTCGATCGGCAGCTCCCTCCAATACAGACTGCCTGAGGCCGAGCCCGTCCTGCCGGAGTTCATTTAAATGTGCAACCAGCACAATTCCGTTTAACACTGCAACTCCGAAGAGAGCCACAAACCCGATGCTGGCCGACACAGAGAGATAGAGTCCTCGCATCCAGAGGATAAAAATACCGCCCGACAATGCGAAGGGTAGATTCAGAAGTATCAGGAACGTAAAACGCAAATAACCAAACATCAGGTAAAGCAGTCCCAGGATAATCAGCAGAGAAACCGGGACCACAATATAGAGATGCTGCATTGCACGCTGCTGATTTTCAAATTCGCCGCCATAGCGCAAGAAATAACCCCCCGGAATATCAACCTGGCCATCAATCGCTTCTCTCAGGTTTGCCACATAGCTGCCGATATCGATATCACCAATATTGATCCCCACGATAACCCTGCGCCAGTTATCTTCACGTGCTATCTCTCTGGGTCCCTCTTCAGCTCGTATCTCGGCCACTCTTTTCAGCGGGATAAATCCTCCTTCAGGAAGACGAACAGGAACTTCCATGATTTCTGCAAATGAGTTCCTCATATTCTCCGGATAACGCACCACAATATCGAATCGCCGCTGGCCTTCAAATACTTCACTGACAGCTGAGCCGCCAATTCCGGTTTCCACAACCCGCTGTACATTCGCTACATTTAAACCATATGCAGCTACTGCCTCCCGGTCAATTTCTACATTCAGGTATGGCTGGCCCGTTGACTGCTCGAGAAAATAATTGTTTGTTCCCGGCAGATCTCCGAGTATTGAGACGATATTTTCACCGATATTATTCAATACATCCAGCTCTTCACCAAACACTTTTACAGCAATATCGGATTTAACCCCGCTGGTTAATTCATCCACCCTCATCGCAATTGGTTGTGTAAAATTGTATGACAGGCCCGGTTCTGTTTCCAGGTAGGGACGTATCATTTCAATGATGCTCTCTTTGGTGACTCCGTCTCTCCACTCACTCATCGGGTGCAGCAGAACCCAGACGTCGGTTTGATGTACACCCATCCAGTCATTAGCAAGATCAGAGCGACCTGTCTTTGGAACTACGGTTTTAATTTCCGGGATATTTTCCATCAACTCACCGGCAAGCCAGTCTGCATTGGTTACTGATTCTTCAAGTGTAACCGATGGCATGCGAATCTGTTCAACCAGTATGGAGCCCTCGTCCAGTTCTGGCAAAAACTCTGTTCCAAGAAATGGAATAATGACAACAGAGGATGCAAAAACCACAAGGGCGGCAGAGATTGTCACCATTTTATGATCCAGGCTTTTCTCAAGAAATGTCTGATACCGGGGTTTCAGCCAGTTGATAATATAGTTTTTCCTGATCTTCACTCCTTTCCGGAAAACGATGGCTGTCATAGCCGGTACGTAGACAAGAGCCAGGATCAGAGAACCAAAAACAGCTGTTGCAACTGTGATGGCCATAGGCCTGAACAGAATCCCTTCCATCCCGGAAAATGTCATAATGGGAACATACACCATCAGGATAATCAGCACACCGAAAAATATGGGGCGTGCAACCTGGTGTGCAGCCTTCCGGATCACATCAATCTTTCTTTTTTTAGGATTCTCATTTAATCTGTGAACAACATTCTCAACCATCACTACAGAGCCGTCAACCACCATTCCAAAATCGATGGCACCCAAACTCATCAGGTTGGCCGCCAGACCAACCTGTTCCATCCCGATAAATGCAAATAACATCGATAACGGGATTACGGAAGCTACAATCAGGGCGCCGGAAATCTCACCCAGTAACAGCAGCAAAACAGCTATGACAAAAAATCCTCCCTCTACCAGGTTAGTAGTTATCGTGGAGGTGGTTCTGTCAACAAGATCAGCCTGGTCATAAAATTTTTCGATATACACATTTTCGGGAAGGCTTTGGTTCACCTCGTCTATTCGTTCATCAATTGCACTGATCACTTCACGGCCGTTTCCGCCTCTGAGCATCATCACAATTCCGGTAACCACCTCGCCATCTCCGTTCTGGGTAACTGCACCCTGTCTCAGCTGTTTTCCAAGTCTTACATTTGCAAGGTCTTTCAGAAAAACAGGTCTTCCGTCAAGGTTCGAAATGATAATCTCTTCAATATCTTCGGCTCGTGAAATTTGCCCAAACCCGCGAATGATGTACTGTTCTCGATTGTGTTCCAGGAAATTGCCACCGGAAACACTGTTATTATTGGCAATTGCGTCTGTAATTTCCTGCAGGCCCACTCCATAGGTCCTCAGTTTTCCGGGTTTAACCTGAACCTCATACTGTTTTACAAAACCGCCAAACGAATTTATTTCCGTAACGCCCTGAACTGTTTTTAGCTGAGGTGCTATAATCCAGTCTTGTATAGTACGAAGCTCGGTGAGTGAATAACCGGGCCCTTTTACAACGTATTGAACAATTTCACCCATCGCAGTTGAAATAGGCCCAAGCTGAGGTGTTGACACACCTTCGGGCAGCTCACCTGCAATACTTTGTACTCTCTGGCTAACGAGCTGCCTGGCAAAATAGATATCTGTCCCCTCCTCAAATACAATCGTAACTGCTGAAAGCCCAAACTGGGAAATTGACCGGACTTCACGAATATCAGGCAGCCCGTTCATGGCCGTTTCTATAGGATAACTGACCAGCCGTTCCACATCAAAAGGAGAATATCGGCCGGCTTTTGTAATCACCAGTACTTGTTCGGGAGTAACATCCGGCAGAGAGTTAATCGGAATTTCCATCAGTGACCTGATGCCGCCAAATGCCATTAAAACAACCAGTGAAATGGCAATAAACTTCTGTTTCAGGCTAAAATCAATAATGCTTTTTAGCATGTATCAATCCTCCGCAAATTCTTCAAATTTACCGAGCGCTTTCAAACTGAAAACCTGCGAAACAGCTACCTCTTCACCCGGAGACAACCCCGAATCGACGATTGCCGATTCCTGTAGCATTCGCTGCAACCTTACCGTTCTCTTTTCATAGGTCAGTTCATCTCGTTTTACAAATACAGTTGCCTCCTTTCCTTCAAACTGAACGGCTGAAAGAGGAATTTCGATCAGTGCATCCGGCGTCTCAGCTTCATATTCAAACCTGACGGTCTGTCCGATTACCGGCCACTGGTTCTTCGTATTAATAATAGAATTGACAATAATGGACCTGTTTTCCCGGTCGAGTCCCGGGTTTATGGTGGTAATTTCAGCTTCCAGTGACAAATCGCTGCGCCTGGTTTTTTTATTCGTTTTTTGTGAGATAACCGCTTTCGCACCCGGTTTCAAAAAGGCAATATCTTCGGGGGATACAAAACCGCGAGCGAGTACCTGCCTGTTATTCACAATATCCAGCAGCATATCGTTTGCATTTACTGCCTGCCCAAGGTCGATCAGGTGGTGATTAATTTTCCCGTCTATGGCTGCGTACATGGTAAGTGTAGCCCTTTCGTCTTCCGTTATGGCACTCCATTGCTGAAGCTGCCGGTCATCAATTCCAACAGCTTTCAATCTTGCACTTGATGCCCTGACCCTCGCATTCGACCGGGTTAAGTCGGCTCTTGCCCGGTCCAGTGCGCTTTGAGGACTGATCTTCCGGTCTACGAGTCTTGATAACCTCTCAACCTGTTGTTCCAGGTACTCCTTCTCGGCCCGGGATTCTACAAAATTAGCCACAAGGTCTGCAAATTCCAGGCTTTCCATCTCCAGGAGAGGATCACCCTTCTTCACTTCTTCACCTTCATGAGCATAGATTTTTACAATTCGTCCATCAACGGGCGTGCTTAAAATTGAAATATGATCAGGAGCTGCAATTACTATCCCGGGTGCCAAAATCGGGTAAGTAACAATGTCCCGTTTTACGATATACGTTCTGATATTCAGTTTGTCTGCATCTTCTTCGGTCAGATTAACTATTCTTACTTCATCTTCGGAGGTTTCTGAGACAGACGGAGGAGCAGGTACTTCCTGGTCAGCCGGGATTCCTCCATTTTCTGAACAGGCAAAAACAGATATAAGTAAGAGTACTATCAAAAGTTTTACATGTGAATTGATGATTCTCATATTTTTCATATTCACTCCTTAAAAACAAGTTCATTTGGTAAAAATCGTTCAAGCTCAATGAGCTGTAAATAATAATTTCTCAAAGACCGGTAATAATTTTCTTCTGAGGAGAGAAATGTCCGTTGCGCTTCCAGAACCCGAAGCAGTTCAAGTTCCCCTAATCGATATCCTTCCCGGGTAAGTTCAAGCAAACTGAAAGCTCTCGATTGTATCAGTTCCCTGTATGACCTGATTGTATTTCTGCTTGTTTCGTACCCGTGCCAGGCGTTTTCAGCTCTCTCCTTAACTCTTAAAGTAGTTTCATTAACACTCCATTCAGCACGTCTTTGCTCCGCTTTTGCTCTTTTTACCCGGTTACTCTGATTTAAGCCAAACCAAAGCGGGAAAGATACACCAATTTCAAACCCTTCAAAGTCAAACCCCGAGCCGAAATCCTGCCGATAATAGTCTGCCCGTAAATCCGGCAGGTAGCCGCTTTTGGCAGCTTTGATGCTTTTACCGGCAGATTCTGCATTTAACTGAATCGCTTCAATTTGCGGCACCTCTTCCAAGCCCGTCAAAATCATTTGCTGGTCTATCTCCACATCAAAATAAACCAGTGTATCCGGGAAACTAATGCTATATTCCTGCCGGTCCGGATCGAGGCCGATTACCCGAAACAAGGCGTACCTTGCATTGTTTTTCACCTGTTCTGCTTCTCGCAACTCATTTTCAGCCTGTGTATACTGGATGTCGGCCTGTATCACATCCAGCTCAGTTGATTCTCCTACTTCAAGACGTGCCTGTGCAATCTCACGAAGTTCCCGGGCAAGTTCTACCCTGCTCTCCACCAATTCAATTTTCTTAATAGAATAAGCCAGTTCGGTGTAAGCTTTTTTTACTTCAGCTCTTAACCGAATCCTCTCGGCGGCATATAGCTGCTCAAATTTTCGAACATCCAGCTTCGCTCTGCGATTCCGGTAATAACCGGTAAGCGGAAAAGCCAGAGACTGAGAAATACCATAGCTTTTTTCAGAAAATGAATTTCCGCCTATTCCCTCTTTGTAATAGAACAGTTCAGGGCTTTCTATTCCCCATGAAAGGCCCAGGTCAGATTCCTGAATTTTGATTTGTTCTTCCACCCGGTTCAATTCCGGATTGTTTTGCAGGGCAAGATTCAGTGCATCCTTAACGGTAAGTGCCGCTTTCTGAGACTGTGACTGACCCATTAGCGGAAGCAAAAAAGAGAATAAAATCGCATAAAAGATACTCCTCATCCCAAATCACTTTTTGTATTGAGATTTAATTCAATAAAGTAATTTATGTATCAAATGTGAAGACTATCTATATTTTCCCCATTCAGCTCTTATGCAGTCTAATTTAGAACGATTCAAGAGAAGTACAGGAAACAATGTTCAACCATTGTCGCCTGATTAGAGAACCAAGGCCTGTGTTTTTAAATACTATAAAAGCAGATCCATCACACGGATCCGGAAACTAAGCGAACTCTTTTTTCTTTTCGCTGCGTTTCCGTTCATTGTGGTCGAGATGGGTTTTTCGGATTCTCAGGCTTTTTGGTGTTACTTCAAGAAGTTCATCCGTATCGATAAATTCGATGCACTGCTCAAGGCTCATTTTTTTTGCCTGAGAAATTTTAACGGAATCGGCCGTTTGTGTAGCCCGGTGATTTGTAAGGTTCTTTTTTTTCACCACGTTAACCACGAGATCATCTGCCCGGTTGTTGATGCCGACTACCTGTCCTTTATATACAGGATCGCCAGGTTCTGTTATAAATTGTCCGCGATCCTGTAGACCTTCAAGAGCATAAGGAGTTACATCACCCTGTTCAAGTGAGATCAGTGCACCACGAGTACGACCGGGAATCTCCCCGGCATAAGGTTCATACGAATCAAACTGCTGATGCATAATCCCGGTTCCGCGTGTTTCAGTCAGCATCTCTCCGCGAAAGCCAATCAATCCGCGTGAAGGCACTTTAAATTCTATTCGATTGTTTTCACCCTCCTGAACCATTGAGGTCATGATACCTTTTCGTTTTTGGAGATTATCAATCACTTTATTGCTGTAATCCGTGTGAACATCAACAACAACTTCCTCAAATGGTTCATGCAAATCTCCATTCACTTCACGGTACAGCACTTCAGGTCTTGAAACTGCAAACTCAAATCCTTCTCTCCGCATAGTCTCAATTAAAATAGACAGCTGCAATTCTCCTCTTCCCGCAACACGAAATATGTCGGGATTATCTGTCTGTTCCACCCTGATTGATACATTGGTGCGAATCTCTTTGTTCAGGCGATCCTTGATCATATTAGACGTTACATAATCTCCTTCTTTTCCGGCAAAAGGTGAATTATTGACTCGAAAGTACATCGCCATGGTTGGCTGATCAATATCATAATAGTCGATGGGAGTGGGATCAGAAATATCAGTGAGCGTATCTCCGATTTCAACGGCATCATATCCTGCCATAGCAAAAATATCACCGGCCCGGGATTGCTCAACCGGTTCGCGGTTAAGGCCGTTAAAGGTGAATAATTTTGTTGCCTTACCCTTTGCTTTTTGTTCACCCTTTCGGTTAACAAGTACAATATCCTGGTTGGTCTTAATAGTTCCCTGTTCCAGGCGGCCTATCGCGATACGTCCCACATAGTCGTTCCAGTCAACACTGCTGACCAGCATTTTAAACGGAGCATCGATTTTTTGCTCGGGAGCCGGAATGTGGTCAATAATCAGGTCAAACAGAGGAGACAAGTCTTTGTTTTCATCTTCCAGTTCAAGTTTGGCAACTCCCTGCAGGCCAATTGCATATAAAACAGGAAAATCCAGCTGCTCATCATCCGCATTCAGGGATACAAAAAGATCAAAAATCATATCAAGCACTGCATCGGGACGAGCATCTTTCCGGTCAATTTTATTGATTAAAACGATTGGCCGGTATCCAAGCTGTAACGATTTTCTGAGCACAAATTTTGTTTGCGGCAACGGACCTTCGGCAGCGTCCACAAGAAGGATCACACCATTCACCATCTTTAAAATACGTTCCACTTCACCGCCGAAATCAGCATGCCCCGGTGTATCTACAATATTTATTTTCGTTCCCTTCCACTGAACCGCGGTATTCTTTGAGCTTATGGTAATTCCCTTCTCTTTCTCCAGGTCTCCTGAATCCATCACTCTCTCAGCAACTTGCTGGTTTTCGCGAAAAGTTCCGCTTTGTCTCAGCATCTGATCTACAAGAGTTGTTTTCCCGTGATCTACATGTGCAATGATGGCTATGTTTCTGATATCTGTCATGTTATTTATATATTCCGGTTTACCGGATTACGTTAATTGGCTCTGATTTATTATTTGGCAATAAAATATTTTATTGCCAAGCTTTATAAAATACGGATTTATTTCGGTTTTTAACATTTTCTCTAAATAAAAAACTTTCATGGATCTCAATATTGATAATCAGCGATTTTTAGTGTGTGGTGCAAGCAGCGGGTTCGGATGCGCCACAGCGAAAGCGTTACTGCAGGAAGGCGCATACGTAATTGTCGTGGCACGACGTGAAGAACTCCTAAAAAATATCTACGCCGGTTATGGAGCCAGGGCAAATATTATAGCCGGTGATCTTACTGATAACAAAACGCTCGAAACCATTCTGGAAAGAACATCCCGGAATACCCTGCATGGTGCTTTTATTAACAGTGGCGGACCGCCGGCCGGCACTCCCCTCGAAACAAAAATGGAACAGTGGGATGAGGCGTGGCAGTCAGTGATGAGATGGAAAATAGAACTTGCTCTGAAACTCATGCCCCACTTTATAGAACGCAAATATGGCCGCGTTCTATTCCTTGAAAGTAAATCTGTCAAGCAGCCTATTCCCCAGCTGGTATTAAGCAATGCTTTCCGAGCCGGGGTTACCGGTTTTGCCAAATCCCTGGCAACCGAAGTCGCAAATCGCGGGATAACTGTTAATGTTTTAGCTCCCGGAGCTCATGATACACCTGCAATCGAAAGAGTCATACAAAAACAGAGTCAGTCTAAGAATATCAGTTATGAAGCTGCAAAGAAGGAGATGGAAGATTCAATACCGGCCGGAAGATTGGGATCTCCGAATGAAATTGCATCACTCGCAGCATGGCTGCTGTCACCAAGATCCTCTTATGTTACAGGCCAGACTATCAGCCATGATGGTGGAGCGGTATCCGGTCTGTTCGGGTAGCTGCCCTGCAGGATATACATACGACAACAAAGAGATACCATACATTTAAATATGATTCACACCTTGACGGGCAGTGACCGGAATTTATCTTCGTAAAATTTCCTTTGGCCAATTACTCTTTTACCCATTCGATATTAAGTTGCTACAATTTCAGGTCTGTCAGCCATATTTTCCGTACTCCAGGCATCCTGGGTATTTTTAAGTGCCTCTTTCCATATTTCTTCAGCTTTTTGTTCATCATCTGTTGTTTCTGAAGCCACAACTACAGGAACTACCCTGCTTGTCTCTGTAATCAGTTGTGCGATATCAGAAAGATTTCCTGAAGTCAGCTCTGCAAGTTCACTGTCTTTGGCTGCAAGTGCGAGAGTATGCAGCATGGTATACCCGATTGCAATCATGGATAACGAACAGTAATCATCACGCATCATTTTGGACACGGGATCTTCACGAACGGTATCCACTAAACCGGCTATTTGTCCCGTAAAAGAACCGATTTTTGATTTAATTTTACTTTTTCTCTCACCATCAAGCCCCTCAACTTTTTTTTCCAGTACCGTTGTATGCACGGATAATGTTTTATCCAATACATGCAGAAGTTCAATGGCTTCTCCGATACGTACTTTTTCAGAACTTTTCTGCTTTTTTACAGCATTTAAAAGATGGGTTTCCAGCGTCAATAAATCGGCTGTGTAATCTCTCAGTGTCTCTTTATCTGGTTTACTCATTACTTTTCACGTTTTTATTCATGATTTCAACTCTTATTTTAAAAACATGAAATCGAATAGACGCGTTCGAACACTCAATATCTGGAGAAATGGCAAAAGAAGAAGCATATTAACTATAATAAATCTGCTCAAATCTGGGCATAAAAACAGGTAAGCAAGTATGTGGAGACAAAAAAAGATCACTTTAAGTCAAAAGAAACGGGGTTTTCACCTGGTAACGGATGAGGTTTCAGACCATCTGCCTGAATTAAAAAATATTTCTGCAGGTATTTTGCATCTTTTTATACAGCATACCAGTGCGTCGCTGACAATAAACGAAAATGCAGATCCATCTGTCAGGCGTGATTTTGAATCACATTTCAACAGGCTGGTACCTGAAGATACCAGCCTGTTTGAACATACCCTGGAAGGACCGGACGATATGACTTCACACCTGAAAGCCTCTATTCTTGGGCCTTCGATTACTATTCCCATAACTGACGGAAAACTAAACCTGGGTACCTGGCAGGGAATTTACCTGTGTGAGCATCGCAATAATGGCGGCAACCGTAAACTGATTGCCACCATCTCCGGTGAATAACTCTGTTTAAAATATATATCTAACTCTTGAGACGATAACTTTATTCCCGGTTATTTAAATCAACTTTCTCAAGATCTTTGTAAAGCTCCTTCAGATGATCGGGTCTCGGTATTGTTTTAAGAAATGCATCAGAATGCACTTCTTTCATAGCGTTAAGCGTAGCATTGCTGTCACCAACTCTCTGAAACACACCGATCAGAACTTCATAAAAACTCCTTCTGCTGGTGATAAATACCATCTCTTCAGGTGAGCTTAAAATGTTTGATAATCTTGATATCGCGCGGTTACGAACACCAATTGCGTTATCAAGATCAATCGCTGCAAATATCTGAACATAATGTCCGGGCGTAATTTCACTGCCGCAATCGCATTCATTCTTGAGTCTTTCATTTTCAGCTGCAAGACTGTCACGCTCAGACTGAAGTAAATTCAGCCTGGCCTCCAGGTCTGCTAATTTTTGATTCAAGCCGGTAATTGTAGCCTCCGACTCACGTCGAACCCGGTCCAGTTCTTCTTCTTTTTGTTCCAGTAAACTCTGAAGTTCCTGGTATTCCGGAAGCGTTTCATTTAATTTTTCCCGGTCGGCAAGCAGCTGATCGTAATCATTTGGTGACAATCTAACGGGCAGAGGTTTCCAGGAAAGATGTTTCTTATCCTTCTTTCCGAGGTTGATACGCACACCACCTGTAACTGTGCCTGATACATCTGAACCAAAGCCGGTTGGCTTGTTATCAATTCTATTGGAGGAAAAGTGATACTCGTAGTTTGTAAAGAGATCAAATCTACTGGTCACGTTGAATGCTATACCGGTTCCCACAGTAAAATGAGCTTCTGTATCATCAAAATTTTCAGCATCAGATTCAAAACTGAAAAAATCAACACCTGCTCCGGCTGTTAGATATGGATTGATAAAGTCTGAAATAGCCCTCAGTTCTAACAATTGATTCAGGTTAATAATATTTTTAACAGTTATTGAATTGATATCTGTTGTAATAGAGCTGTTTTCAGCTTCTGCACGAAGATACTTATAGCCACCTTCAACTGACCATAAAGGCGTAATCGCATACTGTATCCCGGCACCAATTGAGGGAGTCGTTTTAGTTGGAATACTCATACTGCTTCGGAAAAATTTGAATCCGCTTCCGGCGTTGCCGATTGTTGCGCCTCCATTCAAAACAACACTAAACCGGCTGTATTCATTGTTATCCTGATCCTGACCTTTAAGATTTCCCCAAATAACCAGACTGAATAAGGCTGTGATAATCCCGATACGTAATATTGTACTTTTCATTTTTTTAAAATTTTAACTTCAATAAAAATTCCTGAAAAAGGAATTGCAGATGATTGTTATCTTTGTTTAAGTAAAAGATTGTACCTTTAAAGTATGACCTCTTATTTGAAATTCACATTTAAATGCTTTAATTAAAAAAAGCTATAGATTTTCTTAGATAACTGATTATCAATCAGTTACATGACATTATGTAAGTCACTACAGATTCCTGAATTACATTAGAAAAGCCTTTCCGATAGATTTAATTTTCCCCTTTAAGTTACTCATTAACTTACGACGTCTGTAATATTCCGATATTCTTCGATTTTACACTCTTCCGGCACCCAGAAAATGTTTCTAACACTTCACCCATTGGGACAGGCTTCTCACCCCTTTCGCAATACGTTCAACCGAGTGAACCCAATCTAAACGAAACCCAGATTTCCAAATGCGGAGAGGGAGGGATTTCCCGACAACTATTTCCTTTTTCTCAAACCCAGACAGTATATTGTCGGGACAGGCTTCTCACCCCTTTCGCAATACGTTCAACCGAGTGAACCCAATCTGAAAGAAACCCAGATTTCCAAATGCGGAGAGGGAGGGATTCGAACCCTCGATACCGTTTTCACGGTATACTCCCTTAGCAGGGGAGCGCTTTCAGCCACTCAGCCACCTCTCCGTGCCTGATTAACGAAATTTCATCAGACCAATAATATAGCAAGCTTTACTCACCTCATGCAAGAGTCAATTGCACGAAATTTAACTCTCCTTCTCTTCAAGAATATAGATTTGAGCCAGGTTTCTTCCCTCCTGTGCATAATCA
>CAYVBJ010000042.1:0-27198 GCA_964449075.1 uncultured Balneolaceae bacterium | reverse complement strand
CCCGGTAGATCCATAAGCAGACCTGAGCTCAGACACACTTTTTTGGACAGTATCCAAATTTATTGCAGAATGTACTTTATCAGAGAGTAAATATTACAAGCAGAACTAAATCAAACATATAATTCTTCTCCTAAAGATGTTTGTTTGTTCCGTAAATTAAACTCTCCTTAACTCACATTGATTGGTGGCATCTGAATGTGAAATACCGGTTCTATTCTGCCATTGATTCCATTGCCAGCTTTTTGCCTTCGAAAGATCTTCTGCGGTAAGAGGTGCGTACCAGCTGCTTTTCATAGAATTCTAACGCTTCCTTGTAATTACCGAGCTTTAGGTGTTGATCTCCCAGCAGTTCATAAGCAGGCTTTACGATGCTTGGCGGACCAAAACTGACCGGCAACTCAGATTCCATCAATGCAGCTTTCTCTAAAAGTTCCAGTGCTTTTTCGTTTTCGCCATTCTCCATCAAAAAAAGACTCTCGATTTGCAATATCTGAATATCCTGTTCCCTGTCTTCATCATACATATTACTGACTTTCATGCTTTTAAGATCTTCAAGGTAATCTGCAGCTTTATCGGGATCACCGTTTTTCAGCGCCGACAAAGCTGAAGTGAAGTAATAATTTTTTCCCTCGGGACTTTCGGTTGAAAATTCCTGCCTCCATTTACCGATAGATTGCCAATCTTCTGTATCAATTACCTGATGCGACATCATCACACCATAATGCCAAAGTTCGCCGAATAAATTTCCGCGGGGCTTGTCTTCATCGATACGCTCCTTACAAGTCCGGACAATTTTTTCCGCTTCGCCTGCTTCTCCTCTCTGCAGGTACCCGTACTGGAGCCACCAGGTATAGTGACCACACACGCTGGTTTTTTCATTGAGTTCTCTTTGACGATCTTGCTGAACTCTGCTGGCTACAACATTTGCATCAACCACATCATCCCACATCCCGAGTGCAAGAAAAATATGGGATGTCATATGTTGGGCATGAGCTGCTTCCGGAGCAATTTCGGAATAGGCTTCGGCCATGGGCAAACCAAGCGGCGCGTGAACCGGATCATCAAAAGAATGGATAAGATAGTGAGCAGCTCCTGGATGTTTAGGATTGGCATTCCAGACATCAAACAGTTCGGCGGCCGCACGCATATAAATGGTAAAATCACGTCCCTCATGGGCGCTTCCCAAAACAGCAAGCCCGTAAAAGGCTGTTATTTCATGGTCATCGGGATATTTCTCATGCAATTTCTTCATAAACTCAAGGTAGCGGTCATCCCGTTCTTCTTTGCTCAGTCCCTCGGTTTCAGGAGCGTTGCCGTACAATACATCCAGTGACATCAGGTAATCTTTTTCGCGCTGAGTGGGAGCGTTAGCCTGTCGCTCTTCCACCGTGGAACCCAGTTTGGTTAACACTTCCATAGCTGCCTCCCGGTCTTGCTGCTTCCATATCGGGTGGTTATAAGTCATAGCTTCACCCCAGTAGGCCATGGAAAAATCGGGATCAGCCGCTTGCGCTCTTCGAAAAGCCCTCGCCGCATCCCCGTATTCAAAATTGTGAAGAAAAAGTACCCCCTGTATAAAATCCGTCTGCGCATCGGCAGAACCGGAATTGGGGAAATCTAAGTTACCTAAAAGTTTTTCCTGGGCCTTAGCAGCTGCCGGAATCAGAAGAATAGAGATCAGGATGAGGGAAAATGTAAGTGAATATTTCATTGTGCTCTGTTTTGTTAGTCAGATTCAAAAGCGGACAGTTTATCACGGTTGTTTCAACGGCATCTTGATTGAAAACCTTGCACCGCCAAGTGCAGATTTTCCCGCTTCAATTTTCCCGTGGTGCATTTGAGTGATGATGTCGTAACTGAGACTCAGTCCGAGTCCCGTGCCTTCTCCTGTCGGTTTCGTTGTAAAAAAGGGTTCAAAAATATTCTCCAGAATCTCATCCGGAATCCCCGGTCCGTTATCAGAGATTCTGATCTCAACCTGCGAATCATATTTTTTTGTTGCAAGCTCAATTACAGGTTTACACTCTCCATTACTCTCTTTTGAGTACTCCCATACTGAATCAATTGCATTTTCTATCACATTTTGCAGCACCTGTCCTATTTTTTGAGGTATCAGATTTATCTCTTTAATTGAGGAATCAAAATTCATCAGAAATGAAACATTTAAATCTTTTTTCGTGGTTTTCTTGCCATGATATGCCAGGTCTGCATATTTTTTTACAAGATCGTTTAATTTAACCGTTTCAAAACCGGCCCGGTCGAGACGTGAGTGCTGCATCATCGATTTTACGATCGAATCAGCACGCTTACCATGTTCTTCGATTTTTTGTGTATTGAAACGCAGGCTATTTAAGATATAACTCAGTTCTTCCGTATCGTTCTTTTCAACCGCACTTTTCAGATCATCCACAAGATCTTTTGAAAGTTCTGCAAAATTATTGATGAAATTCAGCGGATTTTTAATTTCATGAGCAATCCCGGTAGACATTCGACCCAGTGATGCCATTTTTTCTGCTTGTATTAGTCTGCTTTGAGTTGCTTTCAGATCATGGTAAGCCTTTTCGAGTTCTTTCGCCTTTTTGAGTTCAGTGGCTTTTAATTCATTCTCTGCTTTTAATGCTTTTGCCTGCGCTTCTGCTACTCTTGATTTTTCGATTGCCGTTTCGGCTTTAAGCTCCGTTTCCCGCAGCAGGGCCGCTTCCCGTTCTTTTTTTATAAGGCGGGCTCGTTGTACACGATCTATAAAAAATACACCTGCACCAAATATCAGGAAATAACCGGCAAATGCCCACCAGCTAACCCACCAGGCCGGGACTACAGAAAAACTGTAAGAGAGATTATCTTCCGACCAAAGTCCGCTGTCGTTAACGGCTCTTGCCTCAAAGGTATAAGTTTTAGGGAAAAAATAAGCAGGCAGGTTTGTGTAATTAACCCGTACGTCTGTTTTATCCGCCGACCATTCGTCATTGAAACCAATCAGCCTGGTTTGATATCTCACAGACCGTTCATTTCCAAAACTCAGTGCAGCATATTCAAAACTGAACTCATTTCTCTCTCCTGGAATTTCTTCTGAAACAGCATTCTCTAATCTTATCACAGGTGGCAATGAGTTCTTGCTGTCAAGCAACGGATCATAGATTGATATCCCTTTCGCCGTACCGAAATAAATCGTTCCTACCGGATCGGTCTGCAAAGAACCGTAAAACCACACTTCATTATCAACCAGCCCGGTTGTTCTGGTAACAGTTTGTAAAACGGTTCCGGAACCGGGATCAATCTCGGCAAGTCCCTGGTTTGTTCCCACCCAAATTGAACCGGTGATTGGAGAGGCAGCAACACTTGTGGCATTATTTGCCAACAAACCTTGAGCCGTTTTTATGTGATACCTTATTTCGTTGCTGTCACCTTCAAAAGAGATTAAACCTGCAGGTGTACCCGTCCACATATTATCTTCATGCCATAACAGGTTTTCAATCTGGTTGGAAGGGGCTCCGTTCTCGGTCGACCACCAAATTTCAAAAAGAGATCCTTCAAGTTCATTGTTCTTTACATCTTCAAGAACTCCGGGTGTAATGGGAATCGTGCTCCTGTAGATACCACGGTCTCTCGTTCCTGCCCAAAGATGACCTTTTTCATCAAAAGCTGCTGCATGGTAGATCACGGCAGGCAAGCCGGATTCACTGTCGAGTTTGTATAATTTGTCGTTCACCAGGATATTTACAGCACGATAGGCGGGAAACCAAATGCTTTCAACCCATTTACCCGCTTCAGAATTTACCGGCATCAAAAGTTTATTGACAGCCAGAACACTTGAAGAGGGATAGGTGGACAAAACGGCAGATCTGCCGAATATGGAGACATTTTCACTGCCCTCAGCTCCTGCAACCGGTTTTGTATTCCCAAAAGAGAGGCTGTTCATTCCTCTTGACGTACCTATCCATAAACGTCCGGCTTGATCATAACTCATCCCATTCACCCAGTTACTGGTAAGACCATCCTGATCCGAAATAACTTCCGAAAGAAAATTATCATCTATACAGGCAAGTCCTCCTTCTGAAGTTCCCGCCCACAAAGCGCATGGATCACTTTCCCAATCAGATGGCAGAAGGCCGTTTATTGACGGAGACGGCAGTACGGGTGTCTCTCCGGCAAATGATGAGGCAGTAATATTTTGAAAAGCTCTGAAATTATATCTTAATTTGGAGACACCACCTGACTGTGCAATCCAAATATTTTTTTCCCGATCCTCAAAAACATTATAAATAATATCTCCCAGAAAACCATTAATACGAGTATATAAACTTTCGGTTGAATTATCTTCAGGATTAATCACCTGCAATCCGGAGCCTTCACTTGAAACCCAAATGGAGTGATCTGAAGCAGAGCTTATGTCGGATATATTACTTTCAAGCTTTGAATCAACTTCAATAAACCCCAAAACATTGCCATCTCTTTCTTCAAGTTTCCATATTTGTCCATTCTGCTTTCCTCCCCACAGATCTCCGTCGGCACTCTCAAAAAGGGAATTTGTGTTTATGTCACTTCCTGAGTCATATTGAACAGCTTCCTTACCGGGAAAAAAGTTCAGAAATTTACCTCCGCGCAACGACACCCATACGGATCCGTTTTCCCTTGAAAGTAGTGATCGTACAGAAATTTCAGTTCCGGAACCTGTTACATCTGTTGATAGTGTATCGGATTCAAGCACACCATTCCTGTTAAATCTGTACCGGACGATTCCAAGAGTTTCCGTTCCAACCCACAACCATCCATCTTTATCTAAAGACATACGATTGTGATTTACTGCAACATCTACCAGTGGTGTATCATCAAAGTCAGATACGAAATTTATTTTTTTGCCGGTCGGATACTCATGCAAGGGAAGTTCTGTTGCAACAAGTCCGGCATTGGAGCTGACCCAAAGCCTGCCGGTTGAATCTTCAATCATATCCCAGACGGTGAGATCCCTGAGACCATTATCCGTATCATAAACTTCCATTTTTACACTGTTGTAACGCACCATCCCTGAGGAATAAACGGCCATCCATACGTATCCCATCCTATCCTGCATAACCTGGTGAACTTCAGCCGATGGCAGTGGATTCAGTTCACTGTCGGCAGTATAAAAAGTAATCGGAAGGACCTGGCCTTCCGATATACTTACTGTAATAATAAGAACGAGTACTAAAACTGACAATAATCGTTTCATATCTTGGAGCTGAAACTTTTATTCAACTTTCTAATCTCCAACCCCGCCTCCACCTCCACCGGAAAAGTTAAAAGAGGTAAGAAGAGATGAAGCATCAGAGGTGCTTGTCGAAGTGGATGTAGAAGTTGCATCAGCTACACTTCCTATCACCTGAAGAGCAACGCCGCTTGTAACGGATTCTTCAGCCGCTGCGTTTTCACCAAAGGCGAGCAGTGCAAGGTCAAAGTCCGGTGAATTAGATCCCCTTCCGCTAACTACATTCAACTCTGCCGTAAGTAATTGCACAAGTAGCTCTTCCAAATCTGTTTTAGTCGGTTTAGTGAGTATATCGAGAGCATTTTCAATCTTATTATCTCCGAACTTAAACGGGTTATCTAATAACAAGTTTTCAATTTCTAAAAGGTAACCAAGAAGCTCAGCTGCCGGTATTTCAGCTTTGCTGTTATTATTCTTTGCAAATCGAAACTGCTTAATCCAAAACTTTGGCTCCTCTGTATTCAGCAGAATGGTTCCATCTTCAAACTGCTGAATGATTTTCTGGGTTTGAGGATTAAAACCAAAATCTGTGCCTGATACATCTGCATTGTTAACCGTTACATTTTTTTCTGCAGGAAGTGTTGTTGGTGTGTACGTCTCAAATAGCTGCTCATTGAAGTCTGTGTCATCCAATGTTGTTTCTTCAGCAACCTTGATGGTGAAATCAGCCTGGCTGCTTCCGGTAAACACGGTAAAAGAGTAGCTTCCTGTAAGATTCGTTTTTTGAGACAGCTCACTACCATTTATATCTGTAAGAACTACAGTCACATTCCGTATCCCTGATTCAGTTGACTCTTTTTGCTGATTTGTATTTCCATCAACAAATACATTTCCTGATATGGTATAGATCCCTTTACAGGGACCCGGCACCTCCTCTGTATCGATCGAATTCCCGCTTTCTATGGTTGCATCCACCAGCCCGACAGGCAGATCACCTGAATACGTAATGCTGTAATCCCGGCTGCCTGATGTTGGAATTGAAGATTCCCAGGTAATACCGTTGTCGCCGACCTTTGCCGACTGTTCCGGGCTAAAAGTAACCGCTCCTCCTGCACATGCAGGAGTTTCCAGGAAAAAGAAATTCAGTGCCGGTTCAACATCGGTTCCTGACACTGTATAGGAAAATGTGGATTGATCCGATTCGGCATTATAGGATTTACCATTAAAAGTGACATCGTAATTATTAACACGGACGGATTGACCGGAAAGATCCTTCAGAAACAGATCTGTTGAACTCTCTGCAGAAACAGACGGACCGTTTTCCGAAACATCAGCAACAGGGTTCTGTGTTTCACTACATGCAAACATCAATGCTCCCAATATAATTACCGTACTGAAAATCTGATAATTCATACTTATTCCCTGAAATCCTCGCAATTTTATTTTTTTTGTATCTGACATATCCCTGACTCCTTTTTTATTTTGAATTTGAAACAACTTTATAATAAAACCAATTTATAAAATCGAATATAGTATAAATTTTTTAATTCTTTTTGTCGTTGTGTCGCAAAATGTTGATTCCAGGTCCTGAATGTTCCGCAACTATGCCGTTTCTGACGAGAAAGGATCCGCGTTGAACCTACTATATCCCACTCAAAATGTCGGGTTAAAACGAATCCAGAAACCCGGGGTGTCTCCAAACCGTTTAAGAGGCCAGGCAAGCTCTGCCCGGATCAGGTCGGTGCCAAGGCCAACACCCGCATCGTGTTGCAGATCGGCCAGTGAAAAACCGCCAATATCATTAAAAGGATTTGTGGAACCCTTCAGCGACTCACTCTCTCTTGAAAATCCTGAGTCAAGAAACAGGGTAAAATAGACACTGTCAAAATCAATCCATTCACTGTCCCCTCCAGCAATCTGACCAAACTGAACTTCCAGGTTACTCAACAGCATCTGATTGCCCGTAAAAACTTTGTAGGGCGAGCCGCGAAGAGATCCGATGCCCCCAAGCTGAAACTGTTTAAAGAGCGGTGCTTCTCCTGTAATACTGCCTGTTCTGAGTCGCCATTTTAAAACCGATCCCGGTTCAAAATTTGAAAAGAATACAAATTCAGCAAGATACCTGTTGTAATTAAACTGATTATCAAAACCGGAGTTATCTGCAAGTTCAATTTCTGTCATGGCTGAAAATGAAAAGTAGCGCGACATGATCAGCCTTTTGGGATTGAATGAGAGGGAGAAATTAAACCTCTCAATATTTGTCTCGTCTGTGGAGAGATCAATTGGCTGATTATCACGAAACACACTTCGTTTCCCAAAGAGGGAAAACGTTGTCTCAACTTCAAGTGTGGAAAAATCGTCATTGTTGTAGGAGAAGGCCGCTTCGTACCATCGTTTTCCCCGAACAGCCACATACGCACCAAACCCGTCTTTTTCATGATAATCGGGGAAATCGTACGAAGCAAAAAAAGCTGTTAAACTTGATTCAATCAAACCCACGCGCCAGTGATCTTCCGTTGCCGACGCACGATGGAATTCCGCACCGATCATCACCCGGTTTTCTCTCCCGATAAACCGCTCCAGTCCAATCGCATACTCCCAGCGATTAGAAGCAAACCCATATCCTATCAGGCCATGAGGACGGAACCTGGCAATATTAAAAAATCCACCGTAATCGTGCCACTGCATCCTCTCTTTTTTCAAACCGAGAAATAGTCCGTTCACACGGTTATAATGGATCATCGGCAGGTTAGGAAACTGATTGAACAGGGGATTTGTATTATACGGGCCTGCTTCCAGCGCGCCGTCGAAATCGATTCCCTCCTCCTGCAAACTTCGGAACCTTCTTTTCGGATCAATATCATCAGAATCCTCTTCAGTTTTTTCTCCTAAAAGTTCCTGAAGCGTTTTATTGAAAATCGGATCTCTTTTAAAGGGATCCTCCTCTTCAGATGTCGTTTGCTGCGACAGCACGGCCACCGGCAGCAGTAACAGGGATATAAACAGAGGTAAAATTCTGACTAACATAGTGATCAATAATTATAAGGCTGTTATCAATACGATATTTATCAAATCATGTTTCATTATCTGAAACTTTTATTGCCATCAGGGTTACATCATCTTCATTTTTTTTATCTCCACTCCATGAGAGCATCAGGCTTCGCATATGTTTGATAATTTCAGAGGAGGTTGAGCAAGATTTTTTCATCAGTTCCTGTTCGATTCGTTCAATTCCGAGCAGCTGTCTCTGTTCATTAAATAACTCCATCAACCCGTCGCTCATCAGAAGCAGCACATCGCCGTGTTCCAGTTTCAGCAGGCGGTTCTGATACGGATAAGTTACAGGTGTCCCCAAAGGCAATCCCTTTAAGGTAACCCGCTCCACCGTATGCATCTTTTTTCTGAACCACAAAACCGGCGGCATTCCTGCTGATACAATTTCTGCCTCAAGGCCCCTGCAGCGCATGATAATCATACCCATATACATCAATCTGAGATCCATGTTTCTGAGCCCCGATGACATCTGCTGGATCATTTCGACCTGGTTTTTTTCAGCTGATAACATGTGAAAATAACTTTTGGCTGCAGCCACCATAATTCCTGCCTTCAGTCCGTGTCCCGTAGCATCACCCAGTGCGAGTGTCATCCAGTTATCATCCTGAACTGAATAGTCATAATAATCGCCCCCAACTTCTGCCGCCGTCTGCATGTAAACGGATATATCGTATGGATCAATCTCGGGCAGTTTATCCGGAAGCATGGAAAGCTGTAATGCCCTGGCTTCTTCGAGCTCAAGACTTTTTCTTTTGTTTTCGGCTTCCAGTAATCTTCTTTCAATCTCTTTTTGCTTATTAATTTTCTCCTGCTCAAGAGATCTTTGAGAGAGATGCCTCACCTCAATCAGTTTTTGTTCAAGCCTTTTTTGAGTGATTGCAAAATCTCTTGAAAGAAAAACAGACATCGACAAAATCATCATGCCTGATCCCAAAATACTTGCTGTGGTGGTTTCTCCTGAAATCAGTTCCATGTTTACTGTAATTCTGTAGAGAATGCTTATCAGAAAACAAAAAATACCAAACCCGATAATCCAGGCGCCGGAACGCTTTCGGACAATAATCCTGGAGAGAGCCCTCAGCATCTCGAGAACGGATATGAAGACAAAAATCTGTCCGAGAAATTGCATATGATCCATATTGTACCAGATTCCTGCAATCAAAAACAGTCCTGCAACCCCAAAAACCCAGAATTGCAGAGGTGTTTTTTGCTGATACAGGCTGTAGGTAAACCTGAGAGCATAAATAACGGTCAATATCCAGGTTACCGTAGCTATTTTTGAAAACAGAACAGATACATAGGGTGAGTTTGTAATTTCAGCTTTAAAGATTGAAAGTACCAGCAGGCCCAAAAAAAGTGTAAATAGTGCAAAATAGAGATTCCGTTTTTCGACCGGGTAAAAAGAAAATATGAGAAAATGAATAACCCCGAATACAAGAAGTGCACCTAAAAAAAATGATTGCCAGCCGGAACGCCATAATGTATTATCAAATTTTGAATCCATATGATATTCTGCATCTCCCAAAAGAAAACGAAACCCGGCCATTCCTTCTTCCTCAATAAAAACCTCCGGTTCATTGTTTGCATATCTCACTGCAATTGCATGTTCTCCCGCTTCCGGAAATACAATCATTCTGGGTTTAAAATCAGTATATGATTCCGTGAGCCCCGGAATAGCAGACACCGATCCAAGACTGAATTTTCGTTCTCCGTTCAGATAAAATTCTGACGCCCCCAGGTGCTTCTCAATTAAGAGTGCCAGCGGTTTATCAACAAGAGATGAATCGACTGTAACAGTTAGTCGAAACCAGCCGATTCCCTGCCACTCAGCAAAAGCAATATCGAATGCAGTCAGATAGGTACTGATCAGTTCCCAATCTGAATCATCATAATTTTTACCGGCATATTCGGTATTATCCCCCGCTTTGTATTTCCACTGGTCGGTTATATAGATAATATGATCATCCGCAAAAAGATCATTTTCATGTAATAGCTGACCCTGAGCATTATCCTGGATTGCTAATGCCGGGGCACTCATAAAAAAGATTATAAATATGAAAAGAAAACCCGGTTTACTTTGTAAGCTCATAGATTCCAAAGGGTTTATCAGTTTGAGCCCGTTTTAACTGTCACATTTCCTGAAAGAGAAGAGATCTGAATCGGTGTCTTTCCGTTTCCGAACACCAGGTTCGCATTTCTCCTTTGCACATTGCCTTCAAACTCAGCCCGGTTCAGAAGATCAGTAACATCCACAGAAGAACCGGAAATCTGAATGGTGTGATCCAGATCCTGTTTTAAAGTAAGGATTATTGACCCCGAAAATGTCTCTATAAAACTACCCTCTCCGGCTGAAATAAGTTCAGCATCAATATCACCGGATGCTGTTGAAGCGATAAAAGTTCCGTTCAATCCTGTAGTTTTAATTGAACCGCTTAAAGCCTTAAACCTGATCTCCCCTTGTGAATTATGAGCTGAAATATCGCCATTAATGGTTTTTGCATTAAATGCCCCCCTGATATTTTCGGCGTAAATATTACCATTTGCTGAAAATGCGCTGGTTTCTCCTTCCAGGTTCTCCAGGTACAGATCTCCGATGGTTGTCTGGATCAGATGATTTCCCCGTATATTCCGCACCCAAATATCTCCTTTTGTATTTCTTATTCTGGATGTTACCGATACCGGGGTCTGAACTACATAACTGAATGAGATATTATCGCTTTTCCAGACCTTTGATTCGGAGCGTTTGGGCTCAACGGTTGCAACGATCTTATGATGCATCTCCCGGAATATTATGCGATAATTATCAAGGCTGGTGCTGCCCGACCAAAGCGTAAATCCCCGGTCCACATACAAATCAATCTGGATATAATCGATTGCCGGGTTTTCATAGACCTCTACATTTCCTGAAAATGTAACAATCGATAATTCAGTATTTCTTTCAACCGGAAATCTCCTTGATTCGTAGGGTTCTCCGCTGACCAGGTTTTTTTCAATTAAAACGGACCTGCCGGTATTGCTTTGAGCCTTCAGATCACAACCAGCTGCTATTGAGAGCAGAATAACAATGATTAAACTTACATTATATCTCACAGGCATTCACTTAATCACTAATTAAAATAATTTAGAGCATACCTCTGTTACGGATTAAAGTGGAAGTGGTTTCAAATTAAATTTTGAGCTCGCTCTGTTATTTGAATACCTCTATCAAAAAATGGATATGCTCATTCAGATCTCTGTTTATAAGTTTAGCTCCTTTGCTGATATCATCTCTTGGAACACTGGCTGCAAAACTTTTGTCTTTAAGTTTTTTCTTCACTGATTTCACCTTCATATCACTAAAACCGTTTGGCCTCATAAGAGAAACCGCATGCATAAAACCGGAGATTTCATCACACGCAAACAGGTAGCGTTCAATTTCTGTTTGCGGCTCTTTCCCTGTTCGTTCCGGGGCATGAGCACGAACTGCTTCAATCACATGATCAGGATAGCCGTTTTCGGGTAAAATTTCTTCAACGGCAATGCGCGGATGTTCATCCGGATATTTTTCCCAGTCAAGATCATGCAGTAGACCCGCGTGCCACCAATTATCAATCTCACTTTCATCAATGTTTAGCTCTTTTGCATAAGCTTCCATTGCTCTTGCAACCATCTTGCAATGGTGCTGAAGATTTTCATTATCAATATATTTTTCCAGCAGTTCGGTCGATTTATCTCTTTTTATCATACTCAAAGGAACTACATCATTTGTAAAACTTCAAGCGCTTTTTCCCTGTTATATTCAAAAGCCAGATTTTTGTAATTAATTAGATCAACGATTGTTCCGACAAAACAGAGTCCTGCTGTAAGAAAATAGAGAATTCCCATTCCGATATGGCCAATAAAAAACCTGTGAATACCTGCTGCCCCGAAGAAACCAATACATGCCAGGATCAGAACCACTACCGGGTCTTTACGTCTGGCCTTGTATATCTGGGCGAATTTCCTGGCATCCGCTTCGTTCATATCATTCAGTAATTTATTGATATAAATTGATTCTTCACCTTCAATTTCAGGAAGTAATTCAATCACTTTTGCCATCTGATATCCTTTCTTTTTGATTAAAATTTTTGTTCAATAAAAACAGAATACGCATCGATAATATCATAACAGCCGGAATCCCCATAAAATGCGCCTGTAAAGAGTTTTGAAATTCTCCCCTGAAAAAAAATGCGATAGAATGCCCCAGGCCGTCGCCGGGGCAAAAATCATAACCTGCTGACTCAAGCAGACAAAATGATTGGCCGCTTTCGTAGGGACTCATGATTGCAAGCAAAAAAAGTCCGGCTGCAAGTGCAATCCATTCAAAATTCTTGTTTAGATATTTTCTTAACTTTAGGAAGTTCAATCAAATTAGTTTTTTATTCTCATTATATGAAAATTAAAAAGATTTCTATTCTGTACGAATATTAAATCGGAATGTTACTTATAATCTTTTTTCGGATGCTTAAAACCTACCATTTTTTTTTAAATCTTTCCTTCTTCGTCTGCCTGATAATTTTTGCCGCGGAGGTAACAGCCCAATCTGCCGGCAATGATACCCTCAGGGCTGAGCTGGATGAAATCAGGGTAGAGGCAACCCAATCCGTTATCACTGTTGACAAGGCTCCGCTCTCTTTAAGCCGGAAGGTGAGAAGCAGCAACGATTTGGCCACCCGGCCGGCCACTACGCTCGATCGACTCACATTTTCGATGCCCGGTGTTTTTGTGAATAACCGGGAAAATTTTGCACTGGGTGAGCAGCTTACTATCCGGGGAATGGGATGGCGGTCGCAATTTGGAGTTCGGGGAGTCCAGGTTTTGCTCGATGATATGCCTTTAACCGTTGCTGATGGTCAAACAATTTTAAACATGGTTGATCCGGCCGTTGTTCGGCGTATTGAGCTTTTAAGAGGCCCGTCATCCACATTTTGGGGAAATTCAAGCGGCGGGGTGCTTCATTTATCAACCAGGCCGCTGCCGGGTGAATCGTCATTTAAATATCGCGGTTTTGCCGGCTCGTATGGAACTCTTAAGCAGGAACTTCAGATTGCTGAGTCGGTAAACGGAGTTCAGCTGCATCTGTATGGCACCTATTTTGACACGGAAGGGTTCAGAGATCACAGCGCTGCAGAGATGATCAGAACCGGCGCAAGTGCCCGGTTTTCGGGCTGGAGTGATTCGCAGATTCGCATTGCAGCCACCTATGCCGGAATGCCCGAAGCCCAGCATCCCGGCTCACTTCCCGAACAGCTTGCCATCGATTCACCAAGGCAGGCACGTGATTCTTTTGTAGAAACGCAAGCAGGCAAAAATTTTGACCAGGCTATGATTTCAGGCTCTCTTCTGCAACAATTCGGGGAAGATATCCTGAATGTGACCATTCACGGTACTTACAGATGGGTTGAGAACCCGCTGCCTTTTGGATATATCAATGTTGAGCGATATGCAGGCGGTTTCAGGAATACCTATGAAGTATCGGGACTGCCTTTTGAGCTTCACGCAGGCAGTGAAGTGAAGTGGCAATTTGATGACCGCCTTGAAACCAACAATGATAATGGCGGGCGGGGAGATCAAATCGATGTTATGCAGCGCGAAACAGTGTGGAACCAGGCACTTTTTACAAGGATAAATATCCCTTTTAAACGGTTTGCATTCAGTGCAGGGTTACGTGCCGACAGGCTAAGGTTTTCTGCAAATGACAAGCTGGGTACAAATGCCGATGGCAGCCGCACTTTTACGTCTCTGAACCCCGGGTTCGGTGTTACATATGAGGCAGCAAGCTTTGATCTGTTTACGAACCTGAGTTCCTCTTTCGAATCGCCTACCACAACCGAACTGGTAAACAGGCCGGATGGCGGCGGCGGATTTAACAGCGATGTAGATCCCGAAAAAACATGGGGCCTTGAATCAGGAATCCGGGGGACTATCATCAAACTGACTTTAGACTATGAAGTTACACTATTCGGTATGCAGATCGATAATCTGCTGGTTCCTTTTCAGACATCTCCCGACGGACCTACATTTTTCAGAAACGAAGGTGAAACCCGTCATGCAGGCATAGAAACAAGTTTTGGATTATCGCCTGTTCGGAACCTGAATGTTCAGCTTATGTACTCATGGCTGGACGCAAAGTTCAGATCAGGTGAATTTGAAGAGAACAAAATACCCGGTGTATCGCCGCACAGGTTTAGTTCAGTAATTTCAGGAAATATCGGCAATACCTATCTCTCTGCAGATCTTGAATGGGTGGGATCTTATTATACAAACAGTATTAACAGTGTAAAAAATGACAGTTACAAACTGGTTTCTCTTCGCGCTAATCACTCTGTGGATATACCGGGTTCGGGAATTCAGTTATCCCCATTTATTGCTGTAAATAATCTGTTTGATGAAAGGTTTAATACATCAGTCAGCATCAATGCTTTTGGCGGCAGATTTTTTGAACCGGGTGCCGATCGTTCATTCCAGGCCGGCATCCAGGTATCACTGTAACTGAAGTGTATAAGAAAGGGGCGTATTTTCAATATTTAAATTTTATTACATTTTTTGATATATTGGCCTCAGATACAATGACAGCGCTTTCAAAATGCTTATTGTTGTATTCGCTCCTGCCATTAACCGAATGGAAACGAATAATGAAATTTTCTCTTTTTTTACTGCTTACAATTATCGTCTCTTTCAGCACTGTAATTGGTAATGCATACAGCGGTGACTGTAAACCGGATGGCAAAAACAGTGAACCGGTGATCGAAATCAGGGATAATGACAATGAAGTACGGCTCACCTTAACAAAGTCCAGTGTTCACATGTCGTTTTCAACCGAGGTTTTATCAAAAATAAACGACCACCTTGAGATGGAGTTTCAAAAAAACATCGGGGACTTCACAGACTCAAGAGGAGAGTTTATTGCAAGTCCTGCACATTATCTCAGCGAATCAAATATAGATTACAGCATCCGTGACATACGCTCTGTAGAGTATAAAAACGGTGAGCTCAAATTCCGGTATTTCAACAAACAACCGATCAGTTTTGAAGACATATACTTCAACAACAGCAAGGTTTTAAAAAACTTTTCTGAAAATGATGCAGAAAAATTTGCAAGTGAATTTTACCGTATAAAATTTAAGTAATAGGAGTAATAGAACGGGGCATATTTAAAGCTGTCCGGTTAAGGGACTTCTTTTATTAAATTTCAGAGGAATATTTGCAATTCAGATATTAAAAGTGTAACAAATACCCACCCATCTCTCTCCTGTAATAAAGAGTTAGCAACAATTCAAAACAGGATTCAACATGATCAAGAATATTACCTTCCTCCTGATATTGATAGGTACCTATTCACTATGGACAAATTCACCCATTGAACACGGTCCCGGTGAGATTGCTCCTAATGATCCTGTCATCGAATACAATTTCTGGAAAGAGACCTTTAACCACGATAACTATACCATATCACCTGTTCGCAGAATTGAGACCCAGGCACGCATATTATCTCAAAAACGATTTTTCTTTGATAACAAAGCCGGTATATCCCCCTACGACTATGTAATCGGATGGGGACCAATGTCTGATGAAAGAAATTTAAATGAGGTTGAAATCAGCCAAAACAACCGTTCTTTTGAGATAGAAATGAAAAAACCGCCATTGCCAATGTCAGTTATGACCAATCACATTGCACTTCTGCATGCGGTACCCGCAAATTCGTTTGTTGCAGATGACCTGAAGCGAACCCGCGTTGGGCATATCGTTAACATTAAAGGATATATTGTAGATATTAAACAATCACAGGGCTGGATGTGGAAATCATCCTATAATGAAAAAGAGTTTGGAAATGGATCGGAAGTGATTTGGATTGAAGAGATCTCTCTCAAATAAAGTTTTGGGATGTGAATACTTATTCAATATTATTATAACTTCTCTACCCTGTAGATTCTGTTTTCCTGCCTAAGTATAAAAGTTGCATTTCACAATTGATAAAAACACCTAAAGAAGTTATTTTAAACCAGTAGTAACGTTCTACTTTAGAAATTATTACATACTCTAACTTAAAACGGCAACATTAGTTTGGATTTTATTTATGGAAGAATCACGTGAAGTAGGAACAGTTAAATGGTTCCATAACGGAAAAGGTTACGGGTTTATAACAAGAGAGGGCGGCGAAGACGTATTCGTCCATTATTCTGAAATTCAATCAGATGGTTTTAAAAAACTAACAGAAGGTCAGGAAGTAGAGTTTACGGTAGCCGAAGGCGAAAAAGGTCTTCAGGCAAGAGAAGTTATTGCTCTCCAATCTTAAGATAAGTACTCCGGCATTCCCGGATTTAACTTTATTACACGAATGTGATTAAATCGATTGCCATTGATCTGCTCTCGGTATGTCTGGTAGCCGGGGCTGTATTTACAGAACCTGTTTATCTTGATATAGCCGTTTATATTTATACAGGACTTATGGTTCTTGCGCGCCTGGTAACACTGATCAGCAGCAATTTCCAGCAAATTGCCGGGAAGAAAAAAAATGATGGGCCACTTTGGGTTTATCATCTTGTCTATTTTTTCAACACAGCATTGCTCTTCTATGGAGGCTGGTGGATTACTTCCGCCGGATGGATTTTTATCTGGATAGCAGCCGCAGTTTCACATAAAAGTAAATAAAATTATACTGCGTTTTCAGAAAGTTAGACAACATTTTGTATGTTCACTGGCAATGATTAAACAGTACAAGATCAGGTTTACAGGATTTATATTGCTGGCAGTACTCGTATTCTCTAATTCAGATGAGATAATGGCCCAGGAGGTTTCAGATCACAGCGACAAACCGGATGAGGAAGTTGTATCCGGTGCAGCTTTAAAAAGTGAACACAATTTGAGGCTTGGAATCAAAGCGACCTATGCCCCGGCAACCTTTACGTTTATCGGTAAAATTAAGCGCTCTGATTTCTTCGGTCTGGCTCTGCAATTTTGGCACTCAACATTTCAGCTGGGGAATTTTGAAGTCGATTTTGGGAGTGAAATTCTTGCCGCAGGCCGGATTAAATTCCCTGAAAATGGCATTGACGGGCCAAAAGATAAGCAGTACGGAATCGGTATAAATCCTGCAGTTGTTCAGACTCCCCTTTTTAACAATTTTTTTATAAGCGGCACCGGCGGTATTATTGTTTTCCCCGAAACATTCCCCGATGCTTTCGGAACAAAGCTGAATTTTGTCTTTGATTTTGGACTCGGGTACGAGATAGATGTTTCACCATCGAACCAAGTTCAGTTCGGGTATCAGATTCAACATATTTCAAATGGCGGAACCGGAAGAATCAACCCGGGTATTGATTTTCATATGTTTTATATGGGCTACCGGTTTTGATACTCTTCAACAGAACTGTCCAATATCTTTTGGACAATTGTCCCTGTAATGTACTCAGTTTTTATCCCTATCTGTTAACTTTAATCTCTCTCAAATCTAACCAACTGAAAATAAAACCGTTTTAGATCATGAATACGATGAATGGATTGCTGCACGTTATTGTTTGAGCATACTTAAAGAAAATAATCTGATATGAATATATTTAAAACTATCGGTATTACTATTACAGTATTACTGATCGTAAGCTGTTCTTCCAGCGGACAGTCGAACAGTAATCTTTCAACTGAAGATCATAAACATTTCTTAAACTCAATTACCTACGAATCTGCCATGAATGATACAACCAATAATCAGAAGATTGAAAAGACCGAAGAGGAGTGGAAGGAGATATTAACACCGGCCCAGTATAAAATTCTAAGAAAAGCCGGTACAGAGATGCCATTTATAAATGATTACAATAGCCTGTACGAGGACGGAGTCTATGTGTGTGCAGCTTGCGGAAACCCGCTTTTTCATTCCGATACAAAATTCAAAAGCGGCTCAGGATGGCCAAGTTTCTGGAAACCGATTCATAAAGATGCGGTAGACGAAAAAGTTGATAACAGCTATTTTATGACCCGGACAGAAATCGTCTGCAGCCGGTGTGATTCGCATCTCGGCCATGTTTTTGATGACGGCCCTGAACCAACCGGCCTCCGCTACTGTATGAATTCAGCAGCGATGAAGTTTATTCCGAAAGAGAGTGAAACAGATTAGTATAAATCCCGTAGAGTATCACTTAACAGTGCTAAATCCCGGAATTAAACTAATACCTGCATTATGGCTAACATATCTGACTCTGCATCTACAAAATCAAGGATTGTATCAGAAGCAAAATTTGATCCCCGGATTAAATCTTACATTTTATGGGCCGGAACAGCTCTTTGTATTATAACAATCGCGGGTATTCTGTTGCTCCCTTTTTGGCTGACACTTGGCAGGATGTATATCAACAGATACTTTGAGAGCTTACATTGTGAACTGAAAACACGTGCTCTGCATTTTAAAAAAGGCGTATTGTTTCAAACTGAAAGAACAATACCACTTGATAAAATACAGGATCTTACATTTAAGGAAGGGCCCCTGCTGCGTTATTTCGGATTAAGCACTCTATATGTTGAAACTGCAGGTCAAAGTGCCCAGTCAGCTTCTGATATGTCGCTGATTGGTATCATAGATTCCCAGGTTTTCCGGGAAAAGGTATTGGACCAGAGAGACATCGTTACTGATATTCAATCCACGGGTCGCCTGAATAATACAAGTGAAGATTCATCTCCTCTCTACCCTGTTTTAAAAGAGATACATCAAACATTGATCAATATTGAGAAAAAATTAGACAGCCGGAATTAGTGTAAGATTGTTTTTTTTGCAATTTTTCTGTTATAAATCAGGAATAAAATCATCATAATTCCCCATTGGCATACTACTGTTGCAACCGAGTATAAGCTCAGCGGATTATACCATGTATCGGGTGCATAAACAGCTGCACTCAGGTACATCCACCAAACCAGCAGCGTAATTACCTCCACAGGTATCACATATTTCAGAACAAAACTCCACCAGGACCCAAGAGTAACCCTGCGCTCTTTCGTATTAACCAGCTCACTGCGAAATCGATCGGGACCAAACCGGATCACAGCAAAAGATATGAAGGCACCGGAAACCATCAGTCCCACACCCCATACAAAATCCTGGTTTGCAAAGATATCGAGAGAGATGGCAGATGGCAGACCAAAAACAAATCCGGCTATGCAGACTCCGATTGTAGCTCTCTTCCTGGTGATTCCCATATCAACAAACACCTTGGTTGCCAATTCAATCATTGAAACCAGTGAGCTGAATGCAGCAAACGTAAGACCTAAAAAGAAAAGAACGGCAAACAGCCTGCCGCCAACCATCTCTTCAAAGAGCTGAGGCATCCACATGAATGTCAATCCAGTAGAAGCCGGACCAGAAGTCTGCATCACCTCAAGTACTTCACCATTACTCATCTGCTGGCCAAGTGTGCCAAAAACAGTGGAAAAAATAATGACAGCCGCTACAAGTGATACCAGGTTATTCCCGATTCCTGTCTGAAATGCACTAATCGTAATATCATCACGAGTCCGCATATATGCTCCGTAAGTCAATATCAGCCCCCAGGCTGCACCGGTATCCCAGGCATTTTGCGTTAGTGCCTCAAGCCATAATTCCGGATTTTTCAGGGTGGCCCAATCAGGCGTAAACAGGTAAGTGATTCCTTCCCCGCTGCCCGGCAGCGTCAAGGCTTTTACCAGAGAAACAATCAATACAAGAAAAAGCGCCGGTATCAATACAAGGTTAAGCCTCTCGATACTCTTAACCCCTTTTAGTATGACAAATCCTCCGAGTGTTATCATGATGGCATGAAAAACAGAGGGCATCGCTGAACTTTGAAATCCTGTCCAGACAGCATCTGCCTGTTCATACCCGGCAGGAAGAGCATAAAAAATTGATTCAAGCAGGTAGTAAAGACACCAGCCTGCAACCACACTGTAGTAAAACATAATGGCTGTTGCTACAAAACCAACAAAGGTACCCATCCATGCAAATTTTTCACCGATAATTTTAATGAATGAACCAACAACACCTTTCCGGCCGTTACGGCCGATTCCATATTCAGCAATAATCAATGGGATAGACCAAAGAAAAAGAAACGTAACCCAGGCAATTAAAAATGCACCAGCTCCATCTTCACCCCCGTTTTGTGCAGCAATTCGCGGAAACCGCCAGATGTTTCCTGTTCCCACTGCAATACCAAGCACGCTCAGAATTAATCCCCACTTCGTCGTAAATCGCTCCGGTTTCGTTTCCGTCCGGCCGTTAGTTGCCATAGCTGAATCTGTTTTGTTCATTTAAATTAACTACTGTGGTTAATAACCAATTTTTTGACGTTGAGCAAGTCTTCAGAATGTAAAATTTCATTTAGGCAAAGCGCTACTCTTTCGGTATATTTTGCGTTTGAACATAAATTTAAGATTGTAGTTGTACTAACTCAGAAATTCCATCGTTGGAATTTTGATTTTGGATCATCACAAACAAGGAAAATACAAAAGAAATTATCCAATGAATTTATCATCTGTGTTTGACCGGCACCGGACACGCAATATATTTTTCGCCGTCGTTGTTTTTGTCGTATCGCTGTTTATCTATATGTCAACAATGACTCCTACGACTGATTTCTGGGATCCTGCAGAACGAATTGCGGCCGCTTACGGACTACAGATCATGCATCCCCCCGGAGCACCTCTCTCTTCTCTTACAGGCAGGATCTTTTCCATGTTTATGCCTTCCGATTATGTGGCAATGAGTGTCAATTTTATAAGTGTGCTGGCATCTTCCTTCACAGTTATGTTTCTCTACCTGATAATTGTAATTCTAATTAAAGAGTGGCGCGGGCCGGTTGAAAATATGGATCCGGTTGAAAAAACCGGCCTTTATGGCGGCGCTATTTTCGGGGCATTTACATTTGCCGTTTCCGAAACAATGTGGTTTAATGCAGTGGAAGCAGAAGTTTATGCATCATCTATGTTTTTTACGGCAGCTGTGGTCTGGATGGCTTTGCGATGGGGAGAAAATCACAATAAACCCCACTCCGAACGTTGGCTTGTACTGATTGCATATATGTTCGGTCTCGCTTTGGGTGTCCATCTTTTAAACCTGCTGGCTCTCTTTTTTGTAGCATTGATCATCTATTTCAAGAAAAGAGATTTTACACTTGTCTCATTTGTAGGAATCGGGGCAATTACAGTATTTACATTTCTTTTTATCTATCCGTTTACGGTTATCTCAATTCCGAGCCTCGCTGATGGCATTAACAGGATCACCTATGGATTAATCGGACCTGCTACCTATCTGTTGTTTGTAATTCTTCTTGTTGCATTTGCTGTTTACTACACTCATAAAAAAAATTACCGGATAGCCAATGTTGCTGCCCTGTGCTATGCAATGATCATTATCGGGTATTCATCCTATGCACTCATTTTTATCCGGTCACAAGCGGATCCTCCGATCGATGAAAACAATCCTGAAAATATTGAATCATTCATCAGTTATATGAACCGTGAACAGTACGGACAAACCCCGCTTTTACTTGGGTCAACATTCGATCCGCAAACAGGTAATATAGATCGCGATGAAGAGACGCTTTTCCCGCGGCGACACTCATCTCAGCCTCATCACCTGGAGTATTACGCGCAGTTCGACAGCGATTGGGAGTATTTCTGGAAATACCAGGTATACCATATGTACGTCCGCTACTTTAACTGGAATTTTATCGGAAGGGATGCCGACATACAGAATGCCGGCTGGAACGACGGTTTCAGTGAATCCAGAAATGAGAACAACCCTGCCCACACCGGGTTCTTTTACCTGCCATTTCTCTTTGGTTTACTGGGTATGCTCTATCATTTTAGAAACGACTGGAAAAGAGCTTTTGCCGTTCTTGTACTTTTTGTTTTTACGGGGCTGGCAATTATCGTATATCTGAATCAGACGCCGGCCGAGCCCCGTGAAAGAGATTATGCCTATGTAGGATCTTTCTTTGCATTCAGCATATGGATCGGCATGGGAGGCACCGCTCTCCTGGACCTGGTCAGGGAAAAAATAAATAACCGTTATATCAGCTATGGAGCACTCGGCCTGATGTTTCTTGCAGTTCCGTTCTGGATGGGGGCACAAAACTGGCATCATCACGATCGCAGTGAAAGATATGTTGCCAGAGATTATGCCTATAACCTTTTAAATTCACTTGAGGAAAATGCCATCCTTTTTACAAACGGAGATAATGATACATTTCCTCTCTGGTACTTACAGGAAGTTGAAGGGGTTCGCACAGATGTACGGGTGGTTGTACTGAGCCTGCTGAATACAGACTGGTACATAAAACAACTGAGGGATGAGCAAACTCATGAATCCCTGCCGCTGCCAATTGAACTGAGTGATGAAGAAATCGAGGAGATGACGTCAGGACTCTCACTTTTCAATCCCCAGGATATCGTCATCCCCGTTAATAAATCTCTTTTGAAAGAAGCATTTACAGGTGATGCGGAGGTCAATGAACTTACCGGTGTACAGCGCGGCGGAAATTTTGAATACCAGGTACGAAGTGCAGTACCCTACTCGATTCCTGTCGACTCGCTTGATGACCAGGTTTCATGGTTCCTGGAAGGCAGGTTCGCCGGAACCGACGGGCAGGGCAACAGAAGGCACTACCTGCAGGTTCAGGATCAAATGGTACTTGAGATACTCAGGTCAAACCAGTGGCTTCGTCCGGTTTATTACGCCAATACTGTTTCCAGAACCGGGCAGCTTGGCCTGCAAAATTATTTCCAGTTTGAAGGCAAAGCCTATCGCGTGGTTCCCAAAAAACGGGACTCCGGTCAATTTGGATATATAGATCCCGATGTTCATGCAGACAGGCTCAAAAAATTCAGGTTCACAAAATGGAACGACCCATCTGTCTATTTTGATGAAAATATTCGCAGAATGCTCGGAAACTACAGGTATGGTTTCTCCCAGCTGGCAGATATGTACATAGAGCAGAATCAGCCCGAGGAAGCTGCATACTGGCTCAAATTCGGGGAAGATAATGTTTCGTTTCGTGCAGAAGAATCTGACTGGACCATTCCGGTTCTCTACTCCTATCGTTATACAAGGGTTCAGGAACATGATCGCGCACTTGAACTTGCTGAATTTATACGTGATAATATGCTGCAGGATATGAAGTATACCATGGAAGATCTTGAAAATCTTGAAGCTGAAATCAGCCGCCTTGAGTCGGAGGCGCGACAGGCCCGTGCAAGTGCAGATTTTGAAAAACAGCAAAATATCAGAAGAGATATTGAGAGAAAAAGTGGCAGAAGAGAGGCACTTATCTCAGATGCAAGCTTTAACGTGAGCCGGTTAACCATTCTCCAGAATGTTTACTATAAATCCGGTGATCCTGACAGTGCGGCCAGGCTCGCTGAAGAAGTTAATATGATTACAACCGGATTACTCAGTTTACCGGATTCAGAGGAAGCAAGTGATGAACAAATTGAAAGATTTAATCTTGGAATTTAGCAAAACATTTACTGTTTGCAGCATCTATTGTATATTTATTAATTATTCAGCTGCAGACTGAATATTTCAGTTTCAGAATTTAAACGCCCGGAAAGGCAATTCAGCAATGATCCACGAATTTACAGAAGAAAATATTGACGCAATCAGCCAGGTGCTTCTTTCCACCGCGAAACCTCTTGGCAACGATGTGTATCGCTTTGAGCTGCACGATGAAGAACAGACCCGAAAGCTTGCTCTTGAAATTCATCTTGGACTCGATGTAGACGGTGAACGGATGAATATGGTATCCGTATATGCGCAAAATACTTTTCTGCAGCTCCACAACTGTACAGCTTTTATCGCAAGTGAAATGCTGAAACAGGTTACATTTTTTGGTAAAAACGGAAATACCACCTCCGGATTGATTGTGGAACAGGGTGCCGGATGCAGCCTCTATGCAAATGTAAGTGACGCGGTTCTGACAGGTGATTTCACAAAACTGCCTGAAGATATGATGATGTGCGGGGTAGCCCTGTCACTAACTGATTCCGCCGGTCTTGATGACTTCAGTTTTGACGATGATGAACTTTCCTGAACCATTATCATCACCGGAATCCGAAAACCCTGATACACTTACCGTTCACAATCCCTCCGGTTTTGTCTTGCCGCTGAGCAGAGATATTTTTGAGAAAATACTGAATAAAATCGAAGCTTCTGAAAAAGTCACCTTCAGCCAGGTTGAACTGGTTTTCCTGGAAGAGCACGAAATTGTTGAAATAAATAAAAAACATTTAAACCGGGATTATGTGACGGATATTATCAGTTTCCGGTATGATGACACTGGCGGGAATCAGAACATTGAGGGAACTCTCTGCTGTTGTGCGCCAAGAATTGCAGAACAATCAGCCGAATTTATGACATCTCAGCGAGAGGAGTTCTCGCGGGTTTTTATCCATGGCCTGCTGCACCTGGTTGGTTATGATGATCAGAGAAAAGATGATAAAGAGAGAATGACCCGTCTCGAAGATTACTATCTTTCCGAAATACCGGAACTGTGACTGCAAACGAGTACACACTTCTGATTGTTGAGTCTCCAACCATCGCAGACTATATCAATCAATTGCGCATTCCCTGGCTTGAAGTAATGGCAACGGGTGGTTTTTGCTGGCACCCCGTATTTAATCCGCAAAAATTGAGCCTGGGCAAAAAAGCAGATCCGGAAAAAAGAGCCCTGAGAAGAGAACTGAAGCAGAAATCGGACTGGTTTAACCGTATTGTCATTGCAACAGATTCCGATTCATCAGGTGATTTTATTGCATGGACTGTTGCAAACTTTCTGCCGCAAAAAGAATTATTTCGCGCTCAGTTACGTCTGCTAACGGAAAACTCCATAATGAACCGGGTTTCAGAAGCAGGTAAAATTTCACAGCCGAATCTAAAAAAGAAACTTGAAAAAAGATTCGTATTCCGCCATTTATGGAACCGGCACTTCAGAATCTCAATAGAAGATGCTGCTCTTGCCTCTCTTTTTACTATGATAAATCCATTTTCAGCATTTTCAGCCACCAGAGGAACAATTTTCAGGTCAGATGAGCCTGTGCGGACACGTTATAATCAGCCGCTTAATGGATTCAATATTGATTCAGGTTACAATTTTCACCGCCCTCACTCTACCTGGGGGCTTCTTGAAGATCTCACCTCTTACCCGTTGTTTAAATCATTCGAAGATTCTGCGAACAAAATTTTTGAGTTGTTTACAGCAACACAGGATCGTGAGCTTCTTCATACAATCAGCTATCCGCGGACGGATGCCTCCGGGTATTATAAATCTACCTGGAACCGGATTGAAGCGGAGTGGATCAAAAGCCTGGACCTGGAAAAACTTCTCCCCCCTTCCGCCCGCAATATTTTGAGTGATGCTGTACCTCATGAGAGTATCCATCCAACCAATATATTTCAGACTCCCGATAAAATGAGAGGTTTGCTAAAACCGGACCTGTTCTTCATATATACGCAAATCTATAAAAGATTCATGAAGAGTATTACATGGGAAACCTCGGATTGCCTGTTTTTTGAGGGTGAATGCGGGATACGTTTATATCCACAAAACAGTTCTGAAGTGCAGGATTCACTGAGTATCACACCTCGCTGGACAGTTGAAAGTGCAGGTGACAGATTATGTGCACTGGGAGCCGTTAGGCCTGCCGCTTATGGCAAAAAACTGGACAGGTGGATCAGCCGTGACCTTCTCAAACGGAATGGCATTTACCTGGAACCAAAAGGAATATTGAAATATGACCCGGAGCTGATTTCAAGCTGTCATGATACACTCATAAAGGCACGCGAAATTATAGACAGAGAAGAAATGGGAAGAGATGAACTGAAGCAGCTATTTCCAATCTCAAGATAGCAAGAGACCAGAAATCTTCATTTGTTCGAGCGTTTTAGGTCGAAAGAGTAATTTTGATTTAAAGCGGGAAAATCTGTCTGCCAGCCTAAATCAATCTTCACCCATTGCATACCTGATTCCGCCCCAAAGATGTTTCAGAAAGAGTTCGTCTTCTGTGAAGGATTCGGAGGTATGGCCAAGACCTGTGTAAAAAGCCCTGCCGCCGTCATATTCATGATACCAGGCAATCGGGTGGCTGCCGGGATGTTCACTCCCTTCATAGCTGTCGGTATCAAGCCACATCAAAACATGAACGCTCTCATTTCTGCTTTTGAAATTATACCATTCATCTGCTCTTTCCCATCGATCGGGAAGCATCTCAGTTGAAATATGATCTTTGACCTGAACATCAATAACAGCCTCACGTACATTGGGATTGTTTGGATGATTCAAAAAATAGGCGCCAACCAGCCTGTTATACCAGGGCCAGTTGTACTCCGTATCCGCAGCTGAATGTATACCTGCAAATCCTCCGCCTGATTGAATATAGGATTCGAATGCTCTTCGCTGCTTGTCATTAAAAATGGTTTCAGTTGTGTTCAGAAAAACAACAGCATCATACTGCTGTAAATTGTCCTCCGTGAAATATGAAGCATCTTCGGTAACTGTAATATCAAAACCGTTTTCGTTTGCCATCTTTCTCAGGGCTTCTTTTCCCGGTTCAATCGATTCATGTCGCCACCCCGTAGTTTTTGAAAAGACAAGAATTCTGCCTTCACCTTCTTCGATATCTTCAGTACTTCCTGCGACTGTTGTTTCCGGATTTGTGAAAAGAGAAAAAGGTAAGAGTAAAACTGATAGTACGGCTGTCATCATCAGTGATTTTATTTGAGTTAAATATACTGTCATGGGTGACCCTTTTTTTAATTATACGTTCGACAAGGAGATACAGTTCTGCCCGGTTACTTACCGGAAATTTGATCAATATCTGTTCTCACTAATCTGTCCGGCCTAAATTTTCAAAAAAGAACGGCTCTAACCCTCATTTCTCACCAAGAAATTTTTTCCTCAGCAAGGCGAAGGTAAAATGGTGGCGGA
>CAYVBJ010000041.1:0-28566 GCA_964449075.1 uncultured Balneolaceae bacterium | reverse complement strand
GAATACAATCCGATATTTTTGATCACCTGGTGGCCGTGGCTCCCGAATTCGGGCTTCGGATTTACCAACAGCCATCCGGGTATGACCTGCGTGATGCAGGAGCTCTTTTCTCAAATCGATAGACTGTAAAAAAATCTATCGAACTTATATTTCAGGGTTTCCCCTATAGCATTATATCCGGTATAGCAATAATTTATTTGTTACATCTAACCGGTTATGGATGTTGTATAGCCGATTTAAGCGGGAAAAGGAGGAGCGGAAAATGCTTCGGTAAATTTTAAAAAGGTTCTGTAATAAGAGCCTCAAAGAATATGAAAAGCTCAGCAAGAGGAGTTTTTTTACTTGTGTTTTTTTGTTTCTGTTTCGATATACTGACTGCACAGGATTCTTACGTGGAGCCGGATACGACATATCAGAACAGTATACTTTATCTGCCTGTGATCGGATCGAGTCCTGAAACCGGCGTGATGTTTGGTACACTTGTGGTTCCTCAATTCAAAATGAATAACTCAGGACCGGATACACGTTCTTCAAGCCTGCTGTTTTCAGGTATTTATACAACGAAAAATCAAATCTTTATCGGCCTTGTTGCCGACTTAATTTTTCCGGAAGAAAAGTGGGTCTTGAACGGGAGTTACAATGGAAATTACTTTCCGAATAGCTACTGGGGGATAGGTCCGGCAACATCTTCAAAGGATGAAATCCGAATCCTTTATACCGAGATCAGCATCGAACAAATGATTCTCAGAAAAATCAGACCTGCACTTTTTGCAGGTCCTTTTATACGCTGGAATTCTATAAGCGGTCTCACATTTGAGGATACGGACGGAAGCCGGCTGACTGAGCCCCCTCTTAACGGTTCTTCGGGAAGTACGTCTGTCGGTTTTGGGTTTGTCACAAGATCTGACAAAAGGGACAATAACCTGACACCAACGGAGAATCACTTTATCCAGTTCTCATTCCTGGTAAATCCTGCATGGTCAGGCACAACCCATCCTTACACTGCTTCAGAACTGGATACACGTGCCTATATCCCGTTAAAAGAGGATGGCAGGTCAGTACTTGCGTTCCAGGCTTTAGTGAGACTGACAACGGGTAATCCGTCTTTCCTGGATTTATCATCAATTGGAGGCGATCGAATCAACCGCGGTTATTATAACGGGCGCTATCGTTCACAAAATTCAGCGCAAATTCAGACAGAGTATCGCCGCCATCTTGCCGGACGATTTGGTCTATCACTGTTTGCTGCAACAGGAGAAGTTTGGAACCGGTTTGATGAACTGACTTTTGAAAACTACAAATGGACCGCCGGGGCAGGACTTCGGTTCAATCTCAATAAACAAGAGACGACCAACATCAGAGTTGATATCGGGACAGGAAAAGACACAAGCGGCTTTTACTTGTCATTTGGTGAAGCCTTTTAATAGATAATAAAGAAATAGAAAAAAAGAGGAATTATGAAAATTATGAAGATTTTATTTAGAGCGCTATTGAAAGGATTGAAATGGATCCTCATTTTTTTGATTGGCTTGCTATTTATTTCAGCTCTTTACAACCTGACACTTCCCGATTCATCATCAGTAACCGAAAAACTGACGGAGTCTCAAAAAGCATATCTTGCAGAATATATGCAGCTGCAGGATGAGGTAATGGACACCGTGTGGCCGGGGTTTGCAAAAAGACAGATACCTGCTATTGTGTACAATGAGGAGTACGCCTTCCTGGTCGGCCTCGAAAATCCGGATGCAGGCTGGTACAAAATGCCATCCGGAGAATACCGCGGAGGAGAGTGGGAGAAAGTTTCAGGTGATTATTTTATTGGCAAGCCGTACTATCGCCAGTCTCTTCCGGATAAAAATGTAACGCCGGAAAATTTTACAGTAAAGGTGGGCGATACCTGGGTGAGCACTATGCAGACAAGAGAGTACGCTGAAGTGGCATTTTATAATGGCTTCAGCAGTGAACTGCCCCCGGTGATCAATTGGGTGTTTCCTTACAAACTGTTCTGGAATTTAATTATGGGAAGTGCGGAAACCTATATAACCGGATTGATTCATGAGGCTTTCCATGCCTACCAGGGATTTACGGTATATGATAAATTTGAAAAAGCTGAGTCCTTCGCTAAACTGTCATCAGAATATCCCTGGAATCAGCAGGGAAATCGTTCAGGATGGCGCGCAGAGGCCGGTCTGTTGATGCGGGCTTATGAAAGTGAATCAGAAGCGCAAACAATCGATCTCATCAGGGAATTTATAATGGAAAGGGAACAGAGACGGGAAGCAGTGAATCTCTCCGGAAAGTATATTGACTATGAACGAAACCGGGAGTGGCTGGAGGGCCTTGCCAAATATGTTGAGCTGAAAACCGGGCTGGTTGCAGAATCAAGCTGGTACGAACCGATTGCAGAGGCCGAGGAACTGGGTGATTTTGAGAGTTATACAAACAGCAGAGAATATCTGAAGAATCAAATTGCTGAAGTGAGCCGTGCCGCCTCCAGAAGCGGTGAAAGCCGGTTTTACTATGGAGGCATGCTGCAGGCAATGTTACTGGATCGCACAATGCCGGGATGGAAGAGTGAAATTTTTAAAGAAAATCTGTACATGGAAGATCTTCTTCGGGAAGTGAGTATATCAAAATCGGAGCTGGCCGAAAGGTGAAAAGCCAAAAAATCATAACAATTCTTGTATTACTGATTGCTGTTTTTGCGGCTATTGCAGCATCTGCCGGAGTATTTTCAAATGCCGGTACAGGAATCTATGAATACGAATCGATACGCGGTGAAACGGTAGATATTTATGGCAGAGGTTTGTACAAACACATGTCAGCGGATGTTGCCCCGCAAGGAATTGCACAAGATGTGATTACACTTTTTGCAGCGATTCCGCTGCTGATAATATCCTTGATTTGGGCACGGAAAAACTCCTTAAGGGGACGGTTTTTGCTTAGCGGGGTTCTCGGTTATTTTTTAGTTACCTATCTCTTTTATCTTGTAATGGGTATGTATAATGCTCTCTTCCTTGTTTATGTGATACTTCTAGGACTGTCATTTTTTGCTTTCTCAGTGACCCTTTTTTCATTTCCGGTCAAAGAGCTTCCGGATTTTTTTACAAGAAAAGCACCGGTGAAATTGTCCTCAGCCTTCCTGATATTCAATGCAGTCAGCATTACGGTTCTCTGGTTAGAAGTAGTTGTACCTCCGCTGCTGGATGGTACGATTGTCCCCGTTGAAGCTGAACACTATACTACTCTGATTGTTCAGGGTTTGGATTTGGCATTGCTGCTGCCGGTATGTTTTGTGTCGGCGGTTTTATATTTAAAAAAATATCCGATCGGTTATCTGCTGGCACCTGTTTATCTCATCTTTCTGTCACTGATGATGCTGGCTCTGACTTCTAAAGTCATAGCAATGGGCCTGCTGGGCCAGCAGGTCATACCCGTTATTTTTATCATTCCGGTATTTATGCTGATTTCAATAGTTCTTGCCACGTTGAACATACGAGCAATCACACGTTAATCATGTATTATGATTACCTGACCCTATTCATTTTCAGACGATTATACCGGTTTCAAATCACCGCAACCAGCACAGAAAGAACTAAAAACGTAAACGCAGGCAGTGATTTTTTGAGCGGATCACTGATTTTTATGTGCATGGATACGGCTCCCAGCATCAGAATGGCAATTCCATAAGCTGCGATCTGCTCCAGACCCGGGTAATAGATCGATGCCAACAGCATAACGGCAAGAATCACTTTTAGAGTGCCAATTGTCCACATAAACCAGACGGGTAAACCGTAGGCTTTAAATTCTTCCACAATATTATTGGCATCACCACCTCTCCAGGCGGTGGATTTTTTGGACCGGACCAGCCAGACATTTAGTATGCTTAATCCGATAATCAGTTTTAATGCAATCTCTGCGTATTCCATAAGGTATTTTGTTTATAAATAAATATTTAGACTCCATAAATTTTACAACGTGTATATTTTTCAAATTGGTTAAAAAAAGCCAATAAAACAAAAAGGTTTTTATAACACCGTAGCGTTACGTTCTGCCAGGTTCCGGCAAACCCGGAGCAGATCTTACTCTGTTTTATGCCTATCAGGGAGCTATCCAGCTGTGTTGTTGAACCTCATCTTCTAACCATTTGAAGCCGCGCAAATGACGGTGACCATCTAACTGTAAAAACTCCATTTCTCTGGCGCGAATCTGTATGATGCAGAAGCAGGAACTATCTTCCGGGTTCCATTCATACGCATCTTCCGGATTCTCTAAGATTGTGCCGGGCTTTAATACAGATGTGAAAGAGCGGGCTCTTTTCCGGCCGTGATTGTTCCAGTGTTCTTCATGTAAGTGCCCATTGGTAATGACAGAGGCCACACCGTTAACCTGCAGCTGAAGCTTTTTTTGATCATCATAAAATAGAAGGCTTACAGAGTTGTTCTGACTGATCTGTTTCACTTTGGCCGATCGACTATCCGTGTATATAAGGAATTCAGAACTTTTCATGAAGTCACGTAAAATCACAGTTCTCTGATGTGGTACGCCTTCATTGTCAACCGTGGCAAGTGTCAAATTTCGAAAGGGATGACCGGGATCTTCTGTAGCAATGGAAACCTCGTTCAGCACTTTCTTCCAGGCTTCTTCGATCGCCATCTTTCGGGTAAGGTGTAAACTATTGTTCGTATTCACCACATATTGTTAATTTATTCTTTTAATGACTATAACCGGTTTATCATAAAATGCATTCATGTGTATGATATCATCGCTTAATTGAATCATAAGGATATATTTCAGGAATAAATGATGAAACCAACCTACCCAAAAGTGTGTTATAATTGTAGGTAACCAGAGTAAATTGGAGAGAAATATGAGAATTGAGCAAGAGATATCTACAGGATTAGCAGAAATATTAATGAGAGATTTTGCAGAGGAGACAGGCCTTAGAGGAAGCGCTGAATCGGATCAGCATCGATACTTGTGGACGGATGCATTGGCCGTTCAGAATTTCCTGGCCCTTGCTGAAGACCTGGATGAGAAAGCTTATGCAGACCTGGCTAAGGAACTAATCGAAAAGGTTCATTTTACCCTTGGGAAATTTTCTCATGAAGATCCGCGCTCCGGCTGGATCAGTGGACTTTCTGATGAGGAGGGCCGGAAACACCCTGCAATAAGGGGACTGAGGATTGGTAAAAAACAGCTTGAACGTAAAAGGAGGGAGGCGTTCAATTCTCACAAAGAATGGAAAAGAGACGGTCAGTACTTTCACTATCATACACGTTGGATTCAGGCGCTTCTGCATGCAGCAGAATTTTTAGAGGATCACGAGCTGAAAAGACATGCAGCTGAACTGAGCCTGGCAGGTAACTATTTTATAAATAAAATCAATGACAGGCTACATCTCTTCTGGAAAATGAGTGTGAATCTGAGTCATCCCCAGGTTCTGTCAATGGGCGCCCACGATCCCCTGGATGGATACCTGACCGCCCAGGAATGTAACATACTGACGCATGGCGATTTCGATTTTACAGATTACCTGAAATACCTGAAGTGCCTGTGTGAAGAAAAAAATTGGGAATCGACAGATCCGCTTGGTTTGGGTGGTCTGTCACGGAACATAGTTCGTTCCGTGGAGCTGGACAGACAAGTGGCACTTCCTGAATCCGTGAAGCCGCAGAAACTGTTTCAGGATCTGTATCGCGGCCTCGGGACTTTCGCCAGTCAGTCAGAACTGGACTCACCTGCGGAGTACAGGCTGGCTTTCAGGGAGTGCGGTTTATCCCTCGGATTGCGAATCATAGACGGGTACCGGGATAAACTTGCTGAAAATGGGCTGGATGTCAACAGGCTGGATGAAATTCTGCCTATGGCTGAAACTATTGAAGATTTCTGGAGTGAGACCGAAAACAGGGAGCATGCAAGTTACCGGGATCATCGTTTTATAAACGATGTAACCCTGGCCTCTTCACTTCTGGCACGAAGGGTGCCCAAATGCTTCGGTGTGCCTGAGATTAAATAAATCATCTTAACAAAACCCGGATTCAGAACCAGCAATTATGATACAAACTGAGAGTGAGATCATAAATAAGAGGAAAACAGAATTTAGCGACACCCGGGACCTGCTGCCGCTTGCAGAAAAATTCAAAGATAAGAAGGTGGTAATGCTGGGTGAGGCCAGTCACGGTACACACCAGTATTACAACCGGAGGGCCAGGTTAACCCGAATTCTTATGAGTGAGTATGATTTTAATTTTATGGCTGTAGAAGGTGACTGGCCGACTTGCTACGAACTGAACCGACATGTCAAAAACTACAGCGATGCGGAAGAGAAAACATTCGACGTACTTCAGCAGTTTGACCGCTGGCCAGTCTGGATGTGGGCCAACTGGGAAATTTATGAATGGGCACAATGGTTGCGGGAATTTAACGAAGGAAAACCTTCGAACAGACGAAAAGGATTCTATGGTCTGGATGTTTACAGTCTTTGGGAGTCACTTGAAGCAATCATGGATTACCTGAAAGGAAGAGACCCGTCGGCTTTAGAAACAGCAAGGGAGGCAATCCGGTGTTTTGAACCGCATCGCGGAGGTGACGGACAGAAGTACGCACTCTCAACCCGGATTGTACCGGAAGGATGTGAAAAAGAAGTAACAAAACTTCTCACTGAAATTGTCAGCAAGGCGCCTGCTTACAACTCCGACAGGGAGCATGTTTTCAGTACGAAACAAAATGCAATTACAGCCAAAAACGCAGAAGAGTACTACAGAAAAATGGTAACGGGTGATTCTACCTGGAATCTGCGTGATAAACATATGATGAATACGCTCGACCGGCTTCTTGAATTTCATGGGGAAGATTCGAAAGGAATTGTGTGGGCTCATAACACTCATATTGGGGATGCCTCTTATACAGATATGGCCGACAGTGGTATGTTTAATATCGGTGAGCTTGCCCGTAAACGGCATGGTCGTGAAAATGTGGCGCTGATTGGTTTTGGCTCGTACCAGGGCAGCGTACTTGCGGGTGATGCCTGGGGAGAGCCTGTTAAAGTGATGAATTTACCGGCGGGTAAAGAGGGAAGTTTCGAGGCGATGTGCCATGAAGCGGGAGATCAATTTTTTATCTTCTCTGATGATCTCAGGAAATCTGATTTTTTCGAAAAAGCAATTCCACATCGTGCAGTTGGCGTGGTGTATCACCCGGAAAGAGAGCAGTATGGTAATTATGTTCCCAGTATTATTCCCAATCGCTATGATGCATTTATATTTTTTGACCGCTCAGACGCTCTGAATGCCATTCCTGTGGGAGCGGAAAAGAAAAAACTCCCGGAAACTTACCCGTTTGGGTTGTGAGAGAATTCTTTGCACCCCCTCGCCTGACGATTGAGGGTAAGCTCCCAGCCAGGGATCTGAAGTTTTCAGGTCGTCTGGCGAGTTAAATGTGCAAGGGTTTGACCGGCTCCATCGCGAAGATCAAGCGCTTAGTATTCCGACAGATGGGGATCATGGCACGACCTACGCCAGGCCTACAGCCTGGTTGAACTACATCCATTGCCTTAAACCCAGGCGCTGCCTGGGCCTGTGTTGTGCCAGGCCTACAGCCTGGTGATTTCTCTGCATTTGTCGTATTCCCCATGCGGTCTGTACACGGTGCCTGGGCCTGTGTTGTGCCAGACCTTCGGCCTGCGGGATTGCAGATGGTGTTGTTTTCTTTGAATAATACAGATATCGTTACCGGCCTCCCTAAAGATCAAGCCCTTGCTGCTCGACAGACGAGTGCTCATGGCAGGACAAGGATTGGCAGTAGATCCACTCGTCAGTCGGAGGTTTTATCGTTGCGATATATTCCGTTATCCAGCACAATCACAATTGCTTTCAGAATTTCCTCAATCGGTTCAGCCATCATAATAAAGCCTTTTGCACCGGCGCTTATCGCCTCCTCTGTATACAGGTCACTGTCATAATTACTGATAACCAAAACTTTCAGGTCACTGTTTTCTGAAATAATGCGCCTGATTAGATCAAAGCTGTTCTTATCGGAAGGAAACATATCAAGGAGAAGAAGATCAAAATCTGATTCGTCTAAAACTCTTAAAAGTTTTTTGGAATTGCACGGCTGTTGAACAACATCCATATTCAGTTCGAAATTTATTATACCTGATAACCCCTTGCTGATTGCAGGATGGTAGTCATAAATAAGGGCTCTCTTGGAAGGATTTGTCAGAGCCATTTTGTTTCTTTCTTGTTCAATCAAATGAGTCTCGCAATTTATAATTCAACTTATCAAATTTGGAAATTCGCACTTTAAAACCGTTTGTTTTTCATTTTTCCGATGAATCAATAGTTCTCCGCCCAAAACTTTGGCGCGGTGGTTCATAATAGGAATACCTGATCCGGAAGCCTCTTGCTTCTCGGGATCAAAACCATCACCGTCATCTTCAACTTGCAGCCGGAGATGCGGGTTTGAGGATAGTTCAATCCGGATATTTTCAGCACCGGAATGTTTCACGGCATTATTCACCGCCTCCTGGATAATTCTGAAAATATTTAAGGCGATTGACTGATCCTGAATATTATCAATCTCTTCTGTAAGATGACATGAACATTGAATCCCGGCAGATTTTCTTATTTTTTTACACAGGTTTCTTACAGCACCGGACAGCCCTTTTTGTTCGATATCTGTGGCAACCATACCCTGTGCGAGCAACCGGGCTTCTTCATCTGCATCCTGTAATAAATCAGCGATCTCCCGGATTTCATCTGCGCCGGGTACGTCATTGGCTTTTAACTTACGGGCAGTATATTCTGTCTGCAGCCGGATACCGGTTAACATCTGACCGAGCCCATCGTGCAGTTCACTGCCAATCTTTTTGCGCTCCTCATTGCTGATTTCAAGAATTCTTCTTTCCAGTTTCCTGCGGTTAGTAAGATCTTTGATAATCGCCGTATATATTTTACGGCCATCCCATGTTACTTCACTTACTGATAAATCTACAGGGAAAGAGTTTCCATCTTTTCTTAATGCCTCCGTTTCTCTTTTGTCGGCCGTGATTTCTCTCTTCTCTTTTTTCCGGATCTTGCCCGGATAGTAATCTGCATCATACGTATCTAAAAGGGGCAATAAAATCTTTACATTACGACTATTCATCTCTTCCCGTGAGTATCCAAACATTTCAACAGCAGCATTATTGGTTTGGATGATTTCTCCTTCTTCATTGATCGATATAATTGCATCAGCGGTTGAATCCAGAACAGTTTCGGCAAAAGCCTTGTTTTTACTTAATTCAAGTTCAGTATCTTTCAGGTGATCAATCTTGTGAAGTGAAATAACACAGCTGTCAGGCTCGTTACCCTGACCCTTGATCCGGCTGGCGCGAATATCAAGCCAGACCCGCTTTCCATTTTTTTTAATTCCATGCCATCGCATGATGATAGGTTTATGATCCCTGATTTTATTCATCAGGCTTCTGAATGTCATGTTATCATCTTCGTCGTGCAGAGTTCGAATCGACATTCCATCTATATCAGATTTGTTGTATCCGAATATTTTCACATTAGCGGGATTACAGTAAATAATGTGGCCCTGCATATCCGTAACCATGATTCCGTGAAGAATACTCTCCAATATTTTAATCTCTTCCATTTTTATTCGTGAGCTCATTGAATTCCGGGATCTTGATTTATTTCTCCTTAAATACAAGGTATTCATATTCTTTCCGCAAACCTAATGCGTGGCAGCCAGCATTTTGAAAATTCCTTTTTTACCCGGAATTTGCTGTTCATTGGATTTCCGTAATTTTTTATCAGGCCGGAACGATAAAATAGAAATCGTGATTAAAGAATCGATATTTGATATCGTACAATAGTGAATGCCATTTCTAATGCATGAAGAAGACAAGTAAGTTATTTCAGAAGAGACGCCGCTTGATTGTGTTTATTATTTTGATGAGTATCCTGCCATCTGCGGTTGCAGCCCAGGAAACCGCAACCGTGAATGGTATCGTATCGGATAAAGAGACCGGGGAGACTCTTCTGCTTGCAAATGTTTCCCTTATCGAAATCAACAAGGGGACCTCAACCAACAACTCCGGATTCTATTCTATTACAGGTATTGAGCCGGGAAACTACAGATTGGTTGCATCCTATATCGGCTACAGGCGGTTTGAGAAGGAGATTAGCCTGGAAGCCGGTGAATCTCTCCGTTTGGATATTGAACTTGTGCCCGAGAGCATAGAGCTGGAAGAGGTTACGGTTCGTTCGGAGGCTGAAACAGAGGAACAGAAAAACATAGGAACCGCACAACTTACTACCCGGCTCATCAAAGATCTTCCGGCTGTTATTATACCGGATGTGTTCAGGTCTGTTCAGTTGCTTCCGGGCGTGAAAGCTGCATCCGATTTTTCGAGCGGTCTCTATATAAGAGGCGGCAGCCCGGATCAGACCCTGATTTTACTGGATGAGACAACTGTCTATAACCCCACACATTTCTTTGGATTTTATTCCACTTTCAATCCCGATGCAGTAAAGGACGTTCGTCTCTTTAAAGGAGGATATCCGGCCCGTTATGGCGGACGAATCGGTTCAGTGCTCACGGTTTATAACAAGGACGGAAACCGCAACCAAACAGGGGGTGCCGTAAGCGTCGGCTTGCTGGCTTCCCGGGTTTTTATGGAAGGGCCGATCAAGAACGGTTCGTGGATGCTGGCTGTCAGGCGGTCGACGCTTGAACCCTTCCTGGCCATTGCGCGTAACAGCTCCGACAATATTCCGGATCAATTTAATTTCATTGATATCAACGGAAAAATTAATTTTGACGCAACACAAAACGACAGGTTTTCGCTTGCATTTTATACCGGCAATGATAAGGTATCATTTCCTTTCCGGGATGATGCAAATATTGGTCTTCGGTACGGCAATCAGACAGTAAGTGCATCGTGGAAAAAAATACTTTCGAAACGGGTATTCGGAAGTCTGACCGTCACCGGGTCGCGCTATTTTAATAAGCCGGGCTTTGAAATTGCAGGCACACCCTTTGAAAGAGATAACGATATCCTGGATATTTCAGTTAAAGCTGATTTTGAATTTGACCTGAACAGTACAAACACTCTATCGGCAGGTATGTGGGGCGGAAACCTGGAGTTGAATTTTAATGACAGCTTCGACAATAATGACACGTTCAGCAATCGTATACGCACCAATTATACCTCTGTATACATTCAGAATGAATGGCAGCCGGCCAATAAATGGGTACTGACCGCGGGTATTCGCACTAACTATTTTACGGAGGGCAACTACCTCCGTTTGTCTCCGCGCGCATCTGCAGAGTTTCGGCCGGCCGAAAAAGTGCGTATCCAGGCAGCCTACGGGCGGTATCATCAATTCCTGACCCTGGTTACAAATGAGGCCTTTTCCGGGTTCGATCTCTGGCTGACAACAGATGATGGTGTACCCCCATCATTTGGTGACCAGTTTGTGCTGGGTATCAAAACAATACCGCTGAGCGGATTCGCGTTTGATGCAGAGGTCTATTACCGGACTATGAGAGATCTGTTTGAGCTCGATCCCTTCATCACAGACCAGGCGGGTCTCGATTATTCTGAACTGTTCCGGTTTGGAGAAGGAGATGCCTGGGGTGCAGAGTTCTTTTTTGAAAAACAGACTGGTACCCTGACCGGATTTTTGGGATATACCTATGGTGAAACTCGCAGAAAATTTCCTGGATTTAATACAGATTTACTGAATCCGGTCAGCGGGGCGCGATTTTTCCCGCCAAAGTTTGACAGGCGCCACGATTTTAATATCGTCACGAATCTGAGATTGTCGAATCGCTGGAGTGCAAATGCGGTATTCAATTATGCAACCGGCCAGCCATTCACGGAACCTTCGGGCAGAACATCATTTTCGGATGTGCCATTTGGAACCGACGACAGAAATGTATTCACCGTGGGGAACGTAAATGCATCCCGCCTCCCTGCCTACCATCGCCTGGATTTTGGGTTTATCCGGTCGGGTACGTTTTTTAATATGGGCAGGGCTGAGTGGCACTTCCAGATTATCAATGCCTATTCGCGCAGAAATGTCTGGTTCTTCCAGTTTGATTTTGATGAAAATCCTGTGGATCGCGATGAGGTAACCTTACTGCCGATTGTGCCATCCGTATCTTACACCGTAAATTTTTGAAAATCATGTTCAGACAATTCCGTTATTTACCTTTTTTAGTTTTGACAACGGCCATTCTTTTCACTGCCTGCGACTCATTAGAAGAAGAAGGGTTTTCAGAAATTCCTGTTGTGGAGTCATATATGATTGCAGGCAGACCGCTTCCGTTTGTGAAACTATCTGCCACGGTACCCGCGAATGAGGAGTATGTTTTTGAGGAAGCTGCACTCGGAGATGCCAATGTGATCATCTACTTATTGAGTGAGAGCGGAGAAGAGGAAGATATCTTTCGGTTTACGATGAAGCAAAAAGGCATATACCTGCCTGAAAACAGAGTGCACCGTGTTCTTCCGGGTCGCACCTACCAGCTGGAGGTTACATTTGATGAGCGTGATGATCAGCTCAATGCAGTTACAACGATCCCCGGAGATCTTAAGATCATCAACGAAGTTCCGGAGTTTGCGATCTACCAGTCGGAAAACCAGCCCGAGCTGGTGGTCACAAATCCATCCACAGGGAACCGTCAGAATGTGTTTGTCATCAATACGATCTCTTTCGATCCGGTTTTTAACAACCTGACGCCATTTTACATGGAAACCGTTACGGAGGATGATGCCCTGGAAGTTGAGGATTTTGTGAATAATGATTCACCGCTGATTAATGAAGGTAACTTTGAAGTGAATGCGGATGGCACTATAACGATAAAATATCCCTGGATCGGGGTCGCATTTTTTGGTGAGAACAGGGTGGTTGTCAACTCCATAGACAGCAATTTGAATGATTTGCTTCGTTCACAAAGTGTGCAGCTGGGCGGATCAACGATTTCGCCAGGTGAAATTCAAAATGTGATTTTCCACGTAGATGGCGGGATCGGTATTTTCGGCGGTATTGCATCCGATTCTGTAAATATATTTTTTGAGCGTCCGCCCGGTATGTGAGGCTGCTCAAACAGGCTTAAGCTTTGCAGAGAAATGGCGCAGCACATCCGGTGCTTCCGTAATCTGATACCCGGTTAGTTTTTCTTTCTGGCGGCCTGCTTCAATAATCACTTCGGCCAGGTAATCTACGTGACTTTGTGTGTAGACACGTCGCGGGAATGCAAGACGAACCAGCTCCATCGCAGCAGGTTTTTCGGTACCATCGGGCTGCAGGCCAAACATCACTGTTCCGATTTCCACACCGCGGACCCCGCCCAGAATGTAGAGTGCATTGTTCAGCGACCAGGCCGGGTACTGATTTTGCGGGATGCCCGGAAGCATCTCTTTTGCATCGATGTAGACGGCATGGCCCCCGGTCGGTTTCACAATCGGGATACCGGCTTCCGATAATTTATCACCGAGATATGCGATGGACCGTGTGCGGTAGCGCAGGTAGCCTTCGTCGAGTGCTTCGTAAAGCCCGCGGGCAACGGCTTCCATATCATAACCGGCCATTCCTCCGTATGTGGGAAATCCCTCGGTGAGTATCACCATACTGCGGCACTGCTCGGCAAGCTTATCACTGTTCAGTGCGAGGAAACCGCCAATGTTCGACATCCCATCTTTTTTTGCGCTCATGGTACAGCCATCTGCATAACTGAACATCTCCCGGGCAATTTCTATCGGCGATTTGTCCGCATATCCTTTTTCTCTTTTTTTGATGAACCATGCATTTTCGGCAAACCGGCAGGCATCCAGGAAAAAGGGGATATTGTGATCCCGTGCAATTCCGGAAACCGTGCGGATGTTTTGCATGCTCACAGGCTGCCCGCCACCCGAGTTATTGGTTACGGTCAGCATTATAACAGGAATGCGATCCTTTCCTGCGGTTTCGATGGTTCTGATCAGTTCACCGGTTTCCATGTTTCCCTTAAAAGGATATTCATTCCTGGGGTCGCGTCCTTCAGGGATAACCATATCCCGCGCTTCAGCTTGGTTGTGCTCTACATGTGCACGCGTGGTGTCGAAATGAGTATTATTGGGAACAACGTCATTTTCACCGGCAAGTGCAGTAAAGAGAATGTTCTCGGCTGCCCGGCCCTGGTGGGTGGGGATCACATGTTTGAACCCGGTAATATCCTGAACAGACGATTCGAACCTGTAAAAAGAGGCCGATCCTGCGTAAGATTCATCACTTGCAAGCATGCCCGACCACTGTTGTGAGGACATGGCCCCGGTTCCGCTGTCTGTTAAAAGATCAATCAATACATCTTCTGCCTTTATGAGAAACGGATTATAGCCGGCCTTTTTAAGAATTAATTTTCTCTCTTTGATGGTTTTAAAACGGATGGGTTCAACGGAACGAATCCGGAAAGGTTCAATGATGATATCAGACTGAAATTCACTAAGCTCCATAAACATACAGGTATTTTAGATTGGACATAATAACGTAAAACTCAATTTGCCCTGATGACAGGTTAAAAACAAATCATTTTTGATTTTGCCGTAAATACCAACCCCTGTTACACCAGCCGTTCCTGACGGAACGAGTTAATGTATACCACAAAATTGAACTACCCACCAGTCGTCCCGAATGGGACGGAAATTGGGCATACCTATCAATTAAATTGTAGTATAGAGATAAATGTCGTGAATAGGCGTTTTGATAGTAAGCTGATCTTTTCAGTTAAAATCAATCGCGTTTGTATGGCAAAAATTTTTTATTTACAATATATAATCTGGGAAAATGTCCTGCCTAGGGACATTTGGTGGGTAGTTCAGGTATATATGACATATTGGATCTCGTTCCGTTAGGAACGATTGGTGAAAACCGGGAAGAAGATCCGATATATTCTGAACCGAAAATCCTCAAACCTTCTTACCGGCAGATATCAACTAAGGAGCACTCGTCACCTCTTCTTCAGCGGGTTTCAGGCGAAGAGCCCAAAGGCCGGAACTCATGTCAGAAACATAGATCAAACCTTTGTAGGGTTGCGGTCCCCATGACATCGGTGTGTTTGGTGCACGGCCCTCATCGGTTCTCGGGAGAAAGCGTGCAATTTCACGACCCTGGTCGTAAAGATTTCCCATCAGTTCACCACTGATATCAACCACCCGGAGGCCGCCCTGGTAATAGGCCACGTACATCACATCACCTTCGATCCAGAGATTGTGGGTACCGGCTTCGGGCACTTCATAACGGGCAACTTCTTTGGCGTTGTCCCAGTCGTCCAGTTCAAAGAAATGGATCCATCCGGCCGGAACACCTCCCGGGAATGCTTCATCTCCGGCTGCTATGTAAAATTTGTCTGCTGATTCACTTTTAAAAGGAAATGCTGCATGATTCCAGCCGCTTGGGTAGGTGTATCGGCCCAGTTCTACAGGGTTCTCGGGTGATCCCCCGATTCCCTGCATATCGCCGTCCAGGTTACTGCCGATATCAACGGCAACAACGCCATCCGTCCAGTTGGATGAGTAGGCAACCCCATCCACTACCCACACATCATGAACGGCGTGCCCTGGTGTTTCAAGTTCAAACTGGCTGACACGATAAGGATTTTTCGGATCTTCAATATTGATGATATCATACCGGCGCCCGTTATTGATAGCGTAAATATGATCTTCATACAAAAAGACATTGTGCACACCGCCTGTGAGACCGTCATCAAAACGGGAGATGATCTCCACATCTGAGGGATCAGAAACATCCAGTATAACAAGACCGTTTTTGCGATTAGAAGCACCTTCACGTGTGATAACGGCAATTCGTCCGTCGTCTGATACTTTTACATCGTTTACCACACGCGCATCCACAGTAACCGTATCGATGATGGTCATATTTGCAGGGTCGGTAACATCCCAGAAAAAGGCTTCACCGCGGCCCACATGAGTGCCGGTTACTGCATAGTCGCGTCCATCAACGCCTTCCCAGACCCAGAGGTCGGACGTAGGCACATCTGTAACAGCACCGTGACCAACCACTTCAACTTCGCGCTGAACATTTCTTGGATTTACCCGAACGGTCAGATCGGAAATGGTTGAAGCGTTCCGGACCGAGAGGGTATAGTATCCTGCTTTATTGGCAACGAATTTACCATCCTGGTTGATTTGAGCCGGCGCGGCGGGGCCCCTGTCGTCATCCGGTTTGGCAGTAAATGAGTAGATAAAAGGAGCATCTTCAACAATTTCACCTTTTTTATCTTTTGCCAGGGCATCAATCGTAATAACATCTCCGGTTCGTACAGTTTCGCTTCCCGTATTGATTTCAATGGAGGTTACAGGATTTTTAACCACGGCAGCAGAAAATGATTCTGTAATACCTTCAACAGAGGCTGTAAGCGTAAACCTGCCGGCTTTTTTTGCATGAATGGTTCCGAACTTATCCACTTCAGCAATATCCGTATTGGATGATGTGAAGTTGTCAACATCCAGGTCTTCCCGGAAGAAATCCATCTTGTCATATATTTCGGTTTCGAGCTGGCGGGTTGTTCCTTCATATAATTTTTGAGGAGCGTCAACAAACGCTATACGATCCAGCGGCGGATATTCTACCTGAACTGTGACCTGGGCCCGAAGCATGGGCGAATCACCACTTGGCGGTCTGATGGCAAGGATAGTGAACAGACCGGGAGCGAGAGCTTTTACATCACCCTCACGCGTTACGGCAAGTGAACGCCTGGCTCGTGAGAAAAATGAGACCGTGTCCGGTAAAACCTCCCCATTTGAGCCTAAAACCCTGGCGCTGATTTTGGTTTCATCGCCTACATTCAGGACGATTGTTTCCTGATCGAGTTCAATTTTTGGATTTTCAGATTGAGCAAAAACCTGATCAGAGAGTCCGCCTGATATCATAAGGGATACAAACGCGTAAATTAAAAGAGTTGTTAATGTTCTGTACATAAGTAGTTATAATATGACTAGTTAAATTTTAAACAGGTATATAGATAATCAAAAAAAAGCAGAAAAAGTATTTTTTTGAAAAGAGATACCGGGTAAATGTTGTTCGATTTTCATTTTTTTACTTTTGGTTGTTTTAGCGACCTCGCGGCGTACGGAGGTCCTGTGGTGTTGTGGATTTATGGGATGAACATGGTATCTGAAAACCTTAGTGTTTCCCGGCGGTTTAATTCTCTGTGAACTCAGATCTTGCAGGGGATGAACCGCCAAGGCCGCAAGGAGGCGCAGAGGAGATGTGAGTAGTGATCCAAACGCTTTGGGAAATCCGGAAAAGCGCCGGGCACACTCGCAGGTTTAGAGTACAGTTGTTACATTATAAAATATGCTCAAGGTTAACTAAAAATCACGAATATGACTATTACAATTGTTGGCGGACACGGTAAAATTGCGATGCATCTGCATCCGATATTGAAAGAGAAAGGGCATGAAATAAGGGGCATTATCCGGAAAACAGAACAAGCGGGTGACCTGCGCGAAGCCGGAGCTGAACCGGTGATTTGTGATATCGAAGAGCACGATGATATTTCGGATGCAGTGGGCGATGCGGATGCCGTTGTTTTTGCAGCAGGTGCAGGTCCCGGCAGCGGTGCAGAACGGAAATGGACAGTTGACCGCGACGGCGCCATCAAACTGATTGAAGCAGCAATAAGAAATGGGATCGGCAGGTATGTGATGATCAGTGCTATGGGCCTGGATGAACCGAGAGGCAACGAGGTGTTCAGGGTATATCAAAAGGCAAAAGCTGAAGCAGATGAGGCACTGCAAAAGAGCGGTCTGGATTATACCATCATTAAACCCGGCAGACTCACCAATGAACCGGGAACCGGTAAAGTTGCACTCGCCCCCGACCTGGAAACCGGGGAAATACCCCGTGAAGATATAGCCGCAGTGCTGGCTGAAATTTTGGAAACACCGGAAACCGCCGGACTTACCCTTGACCTTGTTTCAGGTGATACCCCTGTGGAAGAAGCTGTAAAAAAAGCAGGAGATAAAAAAAGGAACTATTGATGCAGGCCCTGCTCTTTTTAGATTTAAATTTCCAATCAGGTTTTTTTGGTCAGGACGTTTTTCTGAATCGTATTTGATGAAAATTCAGTTTTCAGATATCTAAGAATCTCTGTATTGTTGAATATGTTTAACCGAAAAAAGAAGAACAAGCCGGCTTACCGTATTACAATCTCAGGCATCACCATTGATGTGGTTAAAAAGAATATCAAAAACCTGAATCTGCGTGTAAAACCATCCGGCCAGGTCAGAATATCATGCCCGGTTCACACAAGAGATGAGACGGTCAGGCAGTTTGCCAATTCCAAAATGAGCTGGATCAAAAAACATCTTTCCAATTTTCAGAAAAAGAGAAAGGTTCATCAGCCGGTCTGTGAAAGTGGTGAAATTCATCATTTTTTTGGACAACCGTTCAGCTTGCAGGTCAGGGAAAAGAACAAAAAACCCCGGGTACAAATCATTCCGCCGGACAGACTGATTTTGCAGGTAAGACCCGGTGCTGATGTTTCAAAACGGGAAATGATTTTAAAAGAGTGGTACCGGTCAAATCTGAAAAACGAGATTGAAAAACTGATCAGGAGATGGGAGCCAGTGATGGGGGTGAAGGTTCATGATTTTGGAGTAAAGCAGATGAAGACGCGCTGGGGAACGTGTAATATCCGTGCAAAGAGAATCTGGCTGAACCTGGAGCTGGCCAAGATGGATCACGAACTCCTGGAATATGTGGTTGTCCATGAAATGGTGCATCTTCTTGAGCGGTTACATAACAAACGGTTTCATGGCTTCATGACCCGCTTTATGCCAGACTGGAAGAGCAGAAAAAAACGGCTGAATAGTGAATCCGCAATCGGCATCTGCTGAAAACTGAAATCAAACATAAAAATATGCTGGTTTATCTGAATGGTTCATACCTGCATCAGGATGATGCTAAAGTGCATGTATCGGACCGTGGTTTTTTATTCGGGGACGGAGTTTACGAGGTCTTCCGGGTTGTTCATGGAGAGATATTCAGAGAACAGGCTCATCTCGAACGGCTGAATGAGAGCTTGGATGCTATGGGCCTGGATGTTGAAAAAAAAATCAGGAAGAGTTTACCAGGTGTGTTCAGGGAGCTTATAGAAAGAAACAATCTTATAAAAAACGAAGCGACCATCTATCTTCAGATCACACGTGGTGCGGCCAGTCCAAGGACTCACCCATGGCCGGATCCTGCAGTAGAACCCACTATATTTGTAGCGTCAGAACCGTTCTCGCCACACCTCGAGTTACAGAAGTCTGGCATCAGGGTTATTACTATGGCAGACCTGAGATGGGCTCGTTGTAATATAAAGTCTGTTAACCTTCTTCCGAACACAATGGCGCGCCAGCGAGCTTTGGAAGCGGGTGTTCAAAGTGCAATCCTGATCCGGGACGGAGTGGTAACGGAAAGCCCGAACGCAAACATATTTGGCGTACAAAAAAACAGGCTTATAACTTATCCTGCAACAAATTACCTCTTAGAAGGAATTACGAGAGGGGTTGTTCTGGAGATCGCAATGAGATTAAATGTGGAAACAGATTTTACAGGCATCCGGGAAGAGGATCTGTTTGATTTAGATGAGATCTTTTTTACAGGTACAACCACGGATATTCAGCCGGTTGTTGAGATAGACGGAAAACCAGTTAACAGCGGCAAACCCGGACCTGTTACAGCTAAAATTCAACAAACCTATCATGAGGCCCTCTACGAAAACCGTTGATTATAAAATAAAAAGAGATGCTGAAAATTTTCCGGTCACGTGATAATGCTATATCTTTGCAAGTATGAATTTATTGATTATTTACCTGTTTTTAGCCATCGGAGTATCTTTTTTATGCTCCATTCTTGAGGCTGTTCTGCTGTCTGTTACACCCTCCTATGTAATGGTACTCGAAAAAGACGGCAGTAAAACCGGGAAGCAGCTGCGCTCTCTCAAAGATGATATCGACCGCCCTTTAGCAGCAATTTTAAGCCTGAATACAATAGCTCATACGGTGGGTGCTGCCGGAGTTGGTGCCCAGGCACAGATCGTTTTCGGAAGTGCATATGTTGGAATTACATCGGCAGTTTTGACTCTCCTGATTCTTGTTTTGTCTGAAATTATTCCCAAAACACTGGGCGCTACTTATTGGAAAAACCTTGCCCCGTTTGCTGCAGTAACAACCAAATTTCTGATCATTGCGATATATCCTTTTGTAATACTTGCCAAGGGAATTACGGGCTGGCTTTCAAAAGATAAAAACCAGCCGACACTGAGTCGTGAAGAGTTCAGTGCAATGGCTGAAAAGGGGGCTGAAGAGGGAGTGTTTGAAGAGAGCGAATCCAATATTTTCATGAACCTGATTCGATTTAAATCACTAAAAGTAATAGATATCATGACTCCGCGTGTTGTGGTTTTAAAATTTTCGGAAGATCAAACCATCAACGAAGTTATGAAAAGCCTGAATGAACTGCGTTTTTCGAGAATCCCTGTATATGGTAAAAGTGATGAGGATATAACCGGGTATGTTCTGAAGAATGATCTCTATTTACATCTTTCGGAAAACAAGGGTGACAAAAAACTAAAAGAACTTAAACGGGAAATATTAATAGTGCCTGAAAATATTTCGCTCCAGGCTCTTTTTGAACGTCTGCTCGAAAAACAGGAACATATTGCCGTTGCGGTAGATGAATATGGAGGGCTATCCGGGGTTGTTACCATGGAGGATGTGGTGGAGACACTGATCGGCATGGAGATCGTAGATGAGATTGATGCTATTGAAGATATGCAGAAACTGGCTCGAAAAAACTGGGAAGAACGTGCCAAAAGACTGGGAATTGTGCTGCCCGATTCGCTGAAATCGGATTTATAGCCAGGGAAGAGGGTAAATTCTCAATGTGATAAGTTTAAATCGGGGTAAGGGTTGTTCTTTTAGCAGCACGCTTAAGGTATAAAGACACTACAATCATTCTGCAACCTAATTCCATCCCGTAGGGTCCAGGTCATAAAATGATTTCAAAAGCTCATAAACTTCCGGTTGTTCATTTTGCAAACGGACAGGGTTTTCGAAGAAAGCTTCTGTTGCTACGGAAAAAAATTCAGCCGGATTTGTAGCTCCATAGTTGTCCAGCACAGATTTTTGGCCGCGTTTGTGTTTAGGATAGCGAAGCCTGCGATAAGCTTTTGCCAGGGTTTGGGTCCAGCGGTCATCGCGGTGAATATTACCTTGCTCATCAACTCCGGCCGTGAGTCCGTACCTGTGATCCAGCTGATGGGCAAATTCGTGGTAGATAAGATTTTGTCCTTTCTGTTTGCCATAAATATTATCACGGATATCTTTCCATGATAAAACAATAGTCCCCAGGTTCCAGTACTCACCTTTTCGGGTTTCCGTTCCTTCTGTGACAATCCCGTCACTCTCTTCATTTACCGGGGCAATATACTCGTCAGGATAAACAAGAATTGATTGCAAATCCGGGTAATAATCGGAAGGTTCACTGAGTATGAGAACGGATGCATAAGAGGCAATGATGATTTTGATTTTATCGGTCAGCACCAGTCCGCCGCATCCCTCAAATAGTTTTTCATCCAAAAAAATAACAATGCGCGATTTCAGAAGCTCTTTGAGATGCCCCGGTAATTTAAGATAAACCGGTACATGCTTTTCAAGCAGACTGAGCCATTTTTCAGGAAATGGTTTTTGTATGATCCATTTCCTTTTTAAAAACCGGATTAGAGACATAAATAATTTTTTATATATTATAAGACAATCTGATATCCATATAAAGAACAGCAAGCCAATTTAGGATAAATAACAAGAATTCCCGCATGAGCAAGAAGTACTCGCTTCACTATAGTGACAACCTGGAGATATACAACTGGATTGGCCACCCCGATGAAAATCCGAACCGGGTACGTCCCGTGCATTTCTATTTCTTTGCTGATAAAAAAGATCAGATTTTAAGTCTCGCCGAAAAATTGAATTCATATGATTTTAATATTGGACATATTACCAGATCATACAATGGCCAGTGGCTTTGCATGGCCCTCAGAGAGATCATCCCTTATCCTGATGTGATGAACAGATTAACTGTTTTGGTGATGGAGACAGCTCAAAAATGTGATGCGACTTATGATGGCTGGGAAACGGTTATCGATGCTTAGCAGAGAGTTTTGTGTAAAATATTTTTTAATATTCATCTGAAACAGCACACAATACTGTATAGACATTAATATATTTTATTTTCAAGAGAATTATTTTATAACATATCTGTAAAATAATTTATAAATCTATAATAATATACATTTCATGTAGTTAACAGAGGGAATTTCGAATAAAATAGCTTACTGTTATGGATTTAAAAAACAAGAGAATAAGGAATGTAATCGTAAAGCTGACTACCATTTTTCTGGGGCTTTTTTTAATATTTCCTGTAAACGCTGTTCAGGCACAGGAAAATCAAAAAGAACAGATAAAGAAGTTACAGGAAATGGCACCCTACAGAGGATACCTTCAGGCCCACCGGGATGCACAACCACAGGAATTATTAGGAGGACCAATTGAGGTTTCAATTGAACAAACTTCCGGCGGTGTATTTGTGATACTGCCATCGCCAAGAAAATTAGATCCTAATGTTTTTGGAACTCCCGAGATGCCGCGTGCTATTGCCGGAACACCGGGAATTAACGGTTTGCCTCCAATGGCGAGAAAAACAGAGGATGGCAAGTACGCGGAAACGAAAAGCCCAAACCCATTTGGTGATAAGAATATCGTGATGGCGGACGCAACACTTAAAATTGATGCAACAGATGCCACCGCGGCAGACGCCTCCGAAACCAATGATAAGGTTCAAATGATGGCAAGCTGGAAAGATTCGGAAGGAAATACCTACGAAGTGAGATGCTGTGAAATGATGGCCGCTTCCGGAATTGAATTTCCTACATTTGGCGGTGTTCTTACTAATCATATATTGCACGGCTCCAGTCGTATAGGTACAGCTTTAATGCCAACTGAGTATACCTACTTTGCATTCTGGGGCATGGGAGAAGTTCTGAAAAACGGAGAAGTAACTGACAAACCACGACTCATTCACGGTATGCTTACAGAGTATGTCAGGAAAGAGGGCTACGAACTGGCATTTGACCATGAAGTTACACCGGGCCGCAAGCATTTTCACCTGATGATTCCACCGATGATGCCGGACCAGGAGACAAAAACATTTCAGCACAAAGATGTGAGTACAGGCTTTACACTTCCAAATGGCATGGAACTGCCCTTCTGGCACGTGATGTTTGAGAATCTTGAGATCGAATCAAGTTAACCTCTGAATTATTAAAATTGTGAGCAAAGGGCTTCTTAACCGGAGTCCTTTTGCTTTGATTGAATGAATTGATCCGTATCAAATAGATATATTTACCATTTAATTTATCACCGAAACTTTTTAAAAAAAATGACTGGAATTAAAAAATTAATGAGAGGCAACACGTTAATACTAATTCTCACAGTTTTGCTTTTCCTATTTGGACTCCTGGGCGGTAACAACATATCTGAAACCGAGCCTGCGGTTACCGTTGAAATGACAAATCAATTAACATTTAAACCCGATACGGTAACAATCGAGAAGGGAGAAACTGTTCTGTGGAAGAACACCTCACTTCTGGTTCACTCTGTTACAGCAGACCATGATAAAAAAACCGAACCGGAAAGCGTGGCCTTGCCGGAAGGAGCTGAGCCTTTTGATTCAGGCCTTATGGACCCGGAGGAAGAGTTCAGCCATACATTCACTGTAAAGGGAACCTATACGTATTTTTGCATACCGCATGAAGCTGCCATGAGAGGTGTAGTTATCGTGGAATAACATCAGGCTTATCTTTTGACCATAGCAGATCTGAGGCTGTCCAAAAAGTGTAGTTGACTGCAGCTCAACTTAAATTATTCAGTTAAATTTTAAATAGATGTAGCACTAATTCTCTTAACTACATGACTACTTTTTTGTAGCAATTCCAAATACTGTCAGTTTTATTGCCACGAGTCCGTCAGCTGACGGATCAAAGGTTCACGAAGTAAACTTTAATTATTAAGGCACACATAAATCAATTACATCTTTTTGGACAGCCTCAAGTCAAAAAAGATGTATTGCAGAAATTTAGAATGATCATTTCACAATAATGGTTATTTTAAGGAATGTAAACGTATATGTTACTGATAACATAAGTCGAAGATGCTAAGGATTATATTAAAATAGATTATCAATTTATGGATGTACAAACGGATATTTCGGAACTGAACGAGCAAAAGACACGCTTAAGCCGCGAGCATTTGAAGGAAGAATTCAAAAGAGTACGATCTTTCACCGAAAAGCTCACCGACCCCCTGGAGATTGAAGATTTTATTGTCCAGGTTGTTACACACGCAAGTCCTGCGAAGTGGCACCTGGCACATACCAGCTGGTTTTTTGAAGCATTTCTTCTTGAAAAAGCCACAGAAGATTATGAGACATTGCATCCGCAGTATAGTTACCTGTTTAACTCTTACTACCTGCAGACAGGTGAGCCGCACTGCAGGGATAAAAGGGGTAATTTGTCGCGTCCTACTGTTAGAGAAGTATTTGAATACCGTGAGTACGTTGATAACCAGGTACTTGCCTTTATGGAAACCGCACCGGAAGAGATATTTCAAAAATGGGCTGAAGTTATTGAAATTGGCTTAAACCACGAACAGCAGCATCAGGAGCTTTTGATTACAGACCTGAAGTACATGTTTGCTCAAAATCCGCTCTACCCGGTTTATACAGACAGAAAACAGCCGGAAGTTCCGGAACCCGGCAAATTGCAGTGGAACAGGTTTGAAGAGGGAGTGTATGAAGTGGGCCATGCCGGAGATGATTTTGGCTATGACAATGAATTTCCAAGACATAAAACCTACATTCAGAATTTTGAACTTGCAAACCGGCTTGTTACAAATCGGGAGTATCTTCAGTTTATGAATGACGGAGGATATTCAGAATCAAAATGGTGGCTGGATGAAGGGTTTGCAACTGTAGAGAAGGAGAACTGGAAAGCACCACTGTACTGGATTGAAAAAGGTGGTGACTGGTATCACTTCACACTGAACGGTATCCGGAAGATTGATATGAATGAGCCGGTAACTCATGTCAGTTATTTTGAAGCAGATGCCTATGCCAGGTGGGCCGGTGCCAGACTGCCTACGGAACAGGAGTGGGAAGTTGCTTCCGGGAACGTTGAGATTGCAGGGAATTTTGTCGAAAAAGAATATTTTCATCCAACAGAAGCAGATCCTGAAGCTGAAGGATTGCAACAAATGTTTGGTGATGTCTGGGAGTGGACGCAAAGTTCTTACTCTCCCTATCCGGGATATAAGCCTCTGCCAGGAGCACTCGGTGAATATAATGGTAAATTTATGTGCAACCAGTATGTGCTTCGCGGCGGATCATGTGCCACTTCCGAAAGCCATATCCGTAAAACATACAGAAACTTCTTTCATCCGCATGAACAGTGGCAGTTTATGGGGATACGTCTTGCCAGGTGAGAAAATGAAATAAATGACTGCTGCAGAGCCTGTCTTTTCTAAAAAAGATTAAACCGGGAATAATGACAATTTTTGTTTACTACCGGCCTGACAGGTAAATCCAAATTTTTCAAAAAACGCATCAACTACAGATTAACATGCAAACAACTGAAAAACCGGTTCACGAAACCAGGATGGAAGAGGAGATCCTGGAAGGCCTGAGTAAATCACAGAAAACCCTGCCCAGCAAATACTTTTATGATGAACACGGTTCGCAGTTATTTGAAGAAATTTGTGAATTGGATGAGTATTATCCTACCAATGCCGAGATGAGAATTATGGAATCGAATATCAGTGAAATAGCTGAAAAACTCGGTTCTGGTATTGAGTTGATCGAATTTGGAAGCGGAAGCAGCAAAAAAACCCGTTTACTTCTAAATCATCTGAACAATCTTAAGGCATATGTTCCGGTTGATATATCCAGGGATTTTTTATTTAATGAAGCGGAGCGCCTGAAAGAGGAGTTCCCCAAGCTGAACATCTATCCGGTAGCAGCAGATTATACGCAGTCCTTTCAACTCCCTTCGGATGTCCCATCCTGCCACAAGGTGGTTTACTTTCCGGGATCTACCATTGGTAATTTTACACCAGAAAGGGCGGTAATATTTTTGAAGAAAATTGCTGACCTTGTTGCCCCTGAAGGAGGACTCCTGATAGGAGTTGATACAAAAAAAGATCCTGAAATTCTGGAGGCAGCCTATAATGACAGTGCCGGAATTACTGCCGCGTTTAATAAAAATCTGCTGATTCGCCTGAATCGTGAACTGAGCGCCGATTTTAATCCGGCTAAATTCAGGCATAGTTCTATATATAATAAGGAAGAGGGAAGAATTGAGATGCATTTAATCAGCCTCGAAGATCAGCAAATTACGGTTGCTGGGGAAGATATAAATTTTGAAAAAGGTGAAACTATTCATACTGAAAACTCATATAAGTTCAGTCCGCAGGAATTTGAGAAACTGGCTTCAGATTATTTTAACTTAGAGAAAACATGGACGGATAATGAATCTTTGTTCAGTGTTCATTACATGAGTGTATTGTAATGAGTAAAAATATCCCGGACACAGAATGCGGTCAGAATATACCATGTATCAAAGCGTTCTGAATTATTAACCTAAAGCTATTATTTATTATTTAATTATGACAAACAGATTATCTACATATGTGATCATGTTAATTGTATCGCTCACATTTTTGGCCTCTTGCCTTGACAGCAGTACCAATAATACAGAGATTCCTTCTTCATTTAATCTATCTTTAAATGTTCAGGGTATGGGTACGGATCAGTTTGACGGGCAGAATACAATAGCATTAGAAACGGTGAAGTTTACGCTCGGTAATCTCGAACTTAAACGTGAAAATGATGAAAATATAACATTTGGCCAAAATCTTCTGGTTGCTGAATTCACATCTGAGAATACAGATGATGAAACAATCGGAACTGGTGGTGTTGCCGGAGGAATTTACAACGGTTTCATATTTGAGATGCTTCCGCCGGATGGTTCCGGTCAGATAACGGATCCAGACCTTATTTCATTTAATGATGATGGTGAAGTCGCAGAAGCATTTTCGGTTTTTATCTCGGGCACATTTAATGATGAGCCTTTTGAATACAGAACATCCGCCGAACTTGAACTGGATCTGACATTTGAGCAGATGGTGGATATGCCGGAAGTTTCTGGAAATATGACTGTCAGGTTACTTCCCCAGACTAATAGTTGGTTCAGGGATGAAGACAGTCGGCTTATTAATCCGAATGACGCAAATGAGACACAAACAGAGCAAATAAATGAGAATCTTGTTCAGTCATTTTCTGTAAATGTGGTTGTCTTTAATGACGCGGTACTTTTGTAAAGGAACCCGGTTTTGTTACTCCCAGAGTGTACGCTGATTTCCGTGTGCAGGGAGCCCGTTGTTGTCGCTCAGTATTTTAGCTGTATGCAAAAGGTTCCATGTCATAAATGTGGTGTTTCTGTTAGTAAAGTCATTTTCAAGCCCGCCTGATCCTTCATCGAGATAGGAGGGACCGGGTCCTGCCTCACCGATCCAGCCGGCATCAGCCTGTGGCGGTATCATAAAACCGATGTGCTGTAATCCATACAAAATACTCATGGAACAGTGTTTAACCCCATCTTCGTTACCGGTAATAAGGCATCCGCCGGCGCGTCCATAGTAATCGTACTGGCCATCTTCATTTAATTTACCGGAGAAACTGTAGAGGCGTTCAATGACCATGGTTGCAACTGATGATTTTTCTCCCAGCCAGATGGGCGAACCGATGACCAGTATATTGGCGTCCATAATTTTTTTCTGAATGTCAGGCCAGTCATCCTTTTCCCAACCGTGTTCTGTCATATCGGGATATACTCCAAAAGCGATGTCGTAATCGACAGGTCGAATCATCTCTGTCTGCACACCACACCCTTCCATAATCTGACGGGAAAGATCGATAAGGCCGGCTGTATGAGAGAGTTCAGGGGATTTTTTGAGCGTACAATTCAGGAAAAGTGCTTTCAGACCTGAGAAGTCAAATGGATTATCATCAATCCATTTTTGTTGCTGTTCGTTTAATTGGTGTTTCATTGCGTAAATAGTTGAAGTTAGTTGTTTGGATTAAGATACAAATCAATGAATTCAGACTGAAATAATATCCTTAAAGAGAGAACCTTTACCTTTTGTGAAGATATGATCGGTTGGCATGGATATCGCGGTGTGTGAACCGCCAAGAGCGCAGAGAAGCACCAAGTTAGTTTTTCCTTTGCGTTTCATGGCGGCCTCTGTGGTTACCTTCCTGGTGATCCCGGTTCCGGTTAGTTGATTTTTTGACCATGGAAGGATATGATCGGTTGGCGCGGATATCGCGGTGTGTGAACCGCCAAGAGCGCAGGGAAGCGCCAAGTTAGTTTTTCCTTTGCGTTTCATGGCGGCCTCTGCGGTTACCT
>CAYVBJ010000040.1:28479-28575 GCA_964449075.1 uncultured Balneolaceae bacterium | reverse complement strand
TGAGTAAAAACTTCCCACAGAGGCCACTCATTTAATTTTTCACCGTTTTCGCTCACTTTTTAATTCTTTAGGTTGATCATTATTATTTTTTAAACG
>CAYVBJ010000040.1:0-28379 GCA_964449075.1 uncultured Balneolaceae bacterium | reverse complement strand
CAAAACGCAAAACGCAAAACGCAAAACGCAAAACGCAAAACGCAAAACGCAAAACGCAAAACTATGAGCGTCTATCTGAGTTCATTAAACATTATTCAAATACCAAACTAATATCTCAGGATGCTCTTTCGGTTCTGAGCTTCTGTTTTCTTGCATATTCGGAAGCGGCTTCACGAACCCATGCGCCTTCTTCATACGCTCTCTTCCTGGCCCTAATACGTTCCCTGTTCATCGGGCCGTCTCCTTTCACTACCGACCAGAATTCATCCCATGGAATTTCGCCTGTTTCCCAGTGTCCGGTTTCTTCATTGTATTTTAGTTCGGGATCGGGAAGTTCAATTCCAATTGCTTCGGCTTCCATCACACTTCGGTCAATAAAACTCTGCCGAAGTTCATCATTTGTTTTCAGTTTTACTTTCCACTTCAAAAGTTCAGCGCTATTAGGTGAATCGGAATCGTGCGGTCCGAACATCATCAAAGTGGGCCACCACCACCTGTTCACAGAGTCTTGTGCCATCTTTTTCTGCACGGGTGTACCGGATGCCATTTTTGCCAGCATTTCATAACCCTGTTTTTTGTGAAAACTTTCCTCTTTGCAAATCCGGACCATTGCCCGTGAGTAGGGCCCGTAGGATGATCTTGCAAGCATGGTTTGATTCACAATGGCAGCACCATCAACGAGCCAGCCAATGGTACATATATCCGCAAAACTGAGTGTCGGATAGTTGAATATACTCGAATATTTAGCATTGCCGTAAATATATGCTTCAACAAGTTCACGACGTGAAACTCCAAGGGTTTCAGTTGCACTGTAAAGGTAGAGTCCGTGGCCGGCTTCATCCTGTACTTTTGCGAGTAAAACCATTTTCCGTTTCAGTGAGGGAGCCCGCTGTATCCAGTTTCCTTCGGGCAGCATACCCACAATTTCAGAATGTGCATGCTGACTCATCATTCTGATTAACTGCTTGCGATATCTCTCCGGCATCCAGTCTCTGGGCTCAATTTTTTCGCCGTTGTCGATGCGTTCCTGAAATTTCTGTAATTTTTGTTCCTTATCCATAAAAAAGCGCTTCCAAATTTAGGTTCGTAGAGAAAACATAATCAGTAATGCAATCATTCACAAGCAAGTATTTAACCTGTGCCGGATTAATTGAATCATTGATGGACAATCAGTTGGTAATCCGGTTATTTTATACAATCAGGTACCATGATGCACTTACATTTTTTGACAGGTTAGGATATATTGAAGCCGAATAATCGAAACTATGTGAACAGGAATGAAAATAATTTCAAGTTTTAAGAATGATACTTCCTCGGATAAACCGGAAGCCGGCAGTTATGAATGGTGGTATTTTGATGCAATTTCAGATGATAAATCACTAAGTTTTGTCATCATCTTTTATGAAGGTAACCCTTTTTCAGGAAGTTACATTGATGCCCAGAAAGCCGGAAAGATCGGCGATCTGAATCGTGCTGCCGGATACCCCGCCTTAAGTATCTCTGTTTACAAAAATGGCAAGACGGTATATTACGGTTTCGAGGAATTTAAGAGAGAAGATGCTGATTACCGTGAAAATGAAGTTTATGGAAAAGCAGGTAAAAGTTCGTTTTCAGGAACAATCAATCAAAAGAGGATGATATATCATCTTGATTTGAATCAACTTCTTCCGGGAGGTAATTCGATCGTAGCTCAGCTAACGTTCAGCTCAGATTATGCTTTTGCTGATTTTCCTGCTGAGGATCGATCAGGCAGTCAAAAACATACATGGAACCTGGTTCAGCCCGTGGCTGAGGTTGAAGGTGAGATTGAAATTTCAAGAGAATCAACACAAAAATTAAAATTCAGCGGATCGGGATATCACGATCACAATCTTGGTATGGAACCGATGAAGAGTTCATTTGAAAACTGGTACTGGGGAAGATTTCACTTTCATGATCATACGCTTGTCTATTACATTATGAATCTGCACAACTCCATGGAAAAGAGAGCCTGGATTATTGATGAAAATTTCGGGGCAACACAATTAGACGAAGAAATAAATCTTATCGATTTTGGCTATAATGTTTTTGGGCTCAAATCAGCCCGGCAGATTGAAATAAAGAGTGCAGGCAGGGAGATTTACATTCAGCAAGCCGGAATTGTGGATGACGGCCCTTTCTACCAGCGTTTTTTGAGCCGAGCTGTAATGCACCACGATGACCAGGTTACACAAGCTCACGGTTTTACAGAATTCATTGTGCCCAAACGAATCTACAGTAAAATATTCAGGCCGCTTATTAATATGAGAATATCATATCCCGGCAAATCGCATTGGGTTCAGAATAACCCGGTACTTTACCGGTTGACGTGGTAAATGAAACGCATGTTACTGCAACTGTTTCAAACTGATTTTATATAAAAAAAGCAATCCGCTCTCACGGATTGCCTTCTTTTGAGCAGAGTAGAATCAGAGATTATCGGGGATCAGGACAGAGTCAATCAAATGGATAACTCCGTTTGTTCCCTCGAGATCAACGGTTGTAACAGTTGCCGATCCGTTTACAGTAACTGTTTCACCATCAACGATTACTTCGATATCCTCACCATTTACTGTTGTGACAGTTTGCTGGGGATTGAGGTCAGTAGAGAGAATTTTTTGCGGTACTACGTGAAACGTAAGCACATTCTCAACCTGTTCGGCAGTGAGTGTTTCCAGGGTTTCCGAGATCTCCTCAAAAGCTGAGTTCACAGGTGCAAATATTGTGAAAGGTCCGTCGGATTTTAATGTTTCAACCAGGCCGGCATCTGCCACAAGAGTGACAAGCGTTGACAGATTGAAGTTTTTACTTGCTATATCTACTACATCAATAAATTCATTTGGCAGTAAAACTGCATTAACTCCATGAATTGTTCCGTTCGAAGCATTTATATCTGCAGCAACGACTGAAGATTGGTTGTTGACCAATACTCCTTCACTCGTAGATGTCACAAATATATTTTCACCGGTAAGTGCTGCGACCGACTGTTCTGCTTCTAAATCAGTTGACTTAATATCTGCTGCAACCACATGATACTGGAGAATTTCTGACAGTTGTTCGGTTGTGAGACTTTCAAGAAGTCCGTCCGGAAGGTTACCAAAAGCTTCATCCGTAGGTGCAAACAGAGTAAATGGACCTGCATCGCTTAAAGCAGTCACAAGGTCTGCATCAACAACAGCACTTACAAGAGTTTCAAAGTTGAAACGTTTTATAGCATTTTGAACAACAGTTCCGAATTCATCAGGCAGCAGCACATTATCGACAGCGTGGATCACGCCGTTTGACGCTTCAATGTCGGGCGATGTAACCGTTGCATTACCGTTGACAAGTACTTCACCGTCCGCTTCAATCCAAAGCGGCTCACCGGTTAGTGAAGCGGCTGTCTGGGAGGCAGTCAGATCTGTGGATTGAACAACTTGTGCGAGCACATGATAGCTCAATATTTCTGTTAACTGATCCTGAGTTAAGGATCCGAGGAATCCATCGGGCAGTGTCTCAAACGCTTCGTCTGAAGGAGCAAAGACGGTGAAATCGCCAAGGAATTGAAAAGTTGTTGTCAAGCCTACAGACTCAATAGCTGTAAGCAGTGTTTCAAATCCACCCGCTGCCTCAGCTGTTTCGATAATGCTGGGTTCCCGAAAGTCAGCTGGAAGTAATACTTCATCGATTGCATGGATTATACCGTTTGATGCCTCCAGGTCAGGATTGATAACAGTTGCACTTCCATTTACTGTTACACCTGCATTGCTCTGCAAGAGAATACGTTCACCTTGCACGGTCTCAACATCCTGTTGTGCTTCTATCTCAGACGAACGCACAACTCCGGACAGGACATGATAGGTAAGTATTGAAGTGAGCTCATCTTCCGTAAGACTTTCAACCGTTCCATCCGGAAGGGCATTGAAAGCATCGTTGGTGGGTGCAAAAACGGTAAAATTTGCACTTGTCAGTGTTTCGTCGAGGCCAAGATCAACAATTAAATCAGCAAGGATGCTGAAATCATCGTTACTGGCGGCAAGTTCAACGATATTCAGTTCCGGATCCGGATCCGGCACATCATTAACCGGATCGTCATCGTCACTGCAAGCGGATAATAGTGTTAAAAAAAGAATTGGTGTTATGAGCAGTTTAAAAAAACTGTTCATTTTTTTTATTGATTTCTTCATGATCAAATAATTGGGTTAGGGATTCTGAAGATTATGAATTAATAAGTATGTTAATTTATATATCTCGTTTTGTTGTTTGTGTTAACTTCAAGGCTTACAATTCAAAAGAAATATTTTTCGTTCCGGTCAGCCTGTATTTTTTATAATTCTCATTTAAGCATAGTATAGTATGTACGAATTTCTTACTGACAATAATACTGTAGTTCCTTCTGTAACAGCTCAAAAAATGAAGGAAATAGATAAAATGGCCGTATCAGAAACAGGTCCCAATCTTTATCAGATGATGGAAAATGCAGGCAGAAATATCGCAATCATTTCCAGGCGGTTTGTTAAAAGAATAAAAAAAAGAAATCCAGTTGTTTTGGTTATGGCCGGCACCGGGGGCAACGGCGGGGGTGGAATTTGTGCGGCACGGCATTTAGCAAATCACGGTATGGATCTCTTAGTGAGCGTTACAGATACTGACAGGCTGAAGGGAGTCACTGAATATCAGTTGTCAGTCATGAAGAACTCAGGCGCGGCTCTTTTTAATTTTTCTGAAGTCGACAATCTGAAAACACCTGACCTCATTATTGATTCCGTACTGGGATACAGCCTTAACGGCGTACCGGAAGGCAGGGCACTTGATTTTATATATTGGATGAATGATCAGCCTGTTCCCGTTTTATCTCTGGATGTTCCCAGTGGTATAGATGCCACTTCCGGCGAGGCACCCGGAGAATTTGTAAAACCTGATGTTACATTAACTCTTGCTTTGCCGAAAACGGGATTGAAATATTGTACTACAGGTAAATTATTTTTGGGAGATATCGGAATTCCGTCAAAAACCTTTATAGAGGCTGGTATAAATTACCAGCCACCTTTTTCCGGATCGTATGTCATAGATCTGAAGAGATCAAAAGAATCATCCCGTTTTTAAAACTATTCTGAAAGAATATTTACAGTAATTTCTGTAAAGCCAAAAATTCATTACCTTTAAAATCTGCAGATTATTTAGCATTTGCACACAATTTATCTCTGATCAAATCGTAAAATGGCTTATGCCAACATGGAAATTACATACGGAATTTAAATTTGATGCTGCCCATCATATTGAGGGATATGATGGCAAATGTGCCAGGCTGCACGGGCACTCATATAAAGTTCATATATGTGCCAAATCGCATAAGCTCAATCCTTCAAAATATCTGGAAACGGATGATATGGTTTGTGATTTTAAGGAGCTGAAGTGGGCCGGCGATGACTCAACCAAGGGAGGACTCGACCATTCATTATTAAATGATATTCTCCCAGGAAATACAACGGCGGAACGGATTGCCGAATACATACATAAAGTAACAAAAGAGAGAATTCCGGATGAAATTGATCTCACAGTTACAGTTTGGGAGACCGATTCAAGCTGGGTAGAATACACTGACGAAGATGTTTAAAACGAGTCAATTTAGAGATAAAAAAGAAAGTGCATTTCTATCGGGAGATAGACTTGATGCCATTTCATACCCTTTAATGGAAGACTTTTACACAATTCAGGGAGAAGGAGCTCATTCGGGAAAGGCAGCCTATTTTATCCGCCTGGCCGGCTGTGATGTAAAGTGCTGGTGGTGTGATGTAAAGGATAGCTGGGATGAAGAGAAGCATCCGAAAGTTAAAACCGGCAAAATTGTGCAAAGAGCAAAAAAAAGTGGTGCTAAAATCGTTGTCATAACGGGAGGAGAACCACTTTTACATGATCTTGATCCACTCACAATCCGGCTTAAACAAGAGGGAATGCAGGTTCATATTGAAACAAGCGGTTCATCACATTTAACCGGGTACCTTGATTGGATTACACTCTCTCCAAAACGTTTTAAAAAACCACTGGACGATATTTTTCCGTATGCTGATGAGCTTAAAGTAATTGTTCTCAGGAATAAAGATTTGGAGTGGGCTGAAGAGAATGCAGCGAAATGCCCTTCCAATACAAAATTGATGCTGCAGCCAGAATGGGAAACTCCGGAGACGGTTCAGCTTATTGTCGAATATGTAAAAAATAACCCGGAATGGGGCATCAGTCTGCAAACACATAAATTTATGGATGTTCCATGACAGATTTTGATCGTGCTTCTGTTGTTATAACAGGTGCAAGCCAGGGGATTGGACGCCATATCGCGCTGAAGTTTGCAAAAGAGACTAATCGGCCGCTGATTCTGATTGCACGAAACCAGGACGGATTACATCAAACGAAAGATCTGATTGAGCAAACAGCTGATAACAAGGTGCTAAGCGTTCCTTGTGATGCATCTGATATACATGAAGTAAACTCCTTTAAACTGGACTCAGATCTATCAAAGCCTGCCATTATCATTAATAATGCGGGTAATTTTCTTTTAAAGCCACTCTATCAAACCACAAGCAAGGAATTTCACGAGCAGCTGGAAGCAAATCTGTTTACTGCGGTGAACATTACCAACCGTTTTCTTCCCCTGATCAAAAAACTCTCCCGGGGCTTAATTATCAACATCTGTTCGGTAAGCGCTCTTCACGGTCTGCCTGAAAGCGGAGCGTATTCTTCGGCAAAGCATGCATTGCTGGGTTACAGCCGGTCACTTCGGGAAGAGCTGAAAAGCACTGATATTGGTGTTACGGCGGTAAACCTTGGTCAAACGGAATCTCCATCCTGGGAAGGTTCAAAAGTTGACAGGGATTTGTTAATCGATCCGGATGATGTAGCAGCCGTTGTAGTTAATATAACAAAACTGACGGCCAGAACTGTAGTAGAAGAGATTTTGATTCAGCCTCAGCATGGCAGAGTCGCACCGATGTAATCTGCAGCGGGATTTTAGCAATCAGAACTAACGGATCCGGTTTACGGAGTCAGGTTGATTTAGGAAGAGATCTCAGCTTTGAGAATATTTTCAAGAAGATTGTCAAAATTCTCTGTGACGGCAGGCTGAAACGACCGGCCAGTCAGTTTCTCATATAATTCCTTATACCTGTGATATACCTCCAGCCGAAATTCATCGGGTAAGTCTGGCAGTTTTTGTCCTTCAAGTCCCTGAAACCCGTTATCCATAAGCCATTCCCTAAGAAATTCTTTAGATAGTTGTTTTTGAGGCAAGTCTTTTTTCAGCCTCTCTTCATATCCATTGGCATAAAAATAGCGTGATGAATCGGCTGTATGTACCTCGTCAATAAGTGTCAGCTCATCATCGAAAAATCCGAATTCATACTTGGTATCCACAAGAATAAGGTCCTGTTTATTTGCTATCTCGCTGCCCCGGCGGAAGAGCTGAAATGCTTTTGTCCTGATTTCTGACCACACGGTTTCTGATACTATCTTTTTTTCCAGTATTTCAGCTTCAGAGATGTCTTCATCATGCCCCTCAGCTGCTTTGGTAGCAGGAGTAAGAATCGGTTCCGGAAACTTTTGGTGCTCTTTCATTCCGTCAGGTATAGGTACGCCGCAAATCATGCGCTCACCTGACTTGTAAAGTCTCCAGGCATGCCCGGTTAAATAACCTCGAATTACAACTTCTACCGGTATGGGCTTACATTTTTTTGCGATGGTTACATTCGGATGTGGAACACTGAGCAGATGAACCGGCAGAATGTCCCTGACTTGTTCAAAAGAAAATGCAGCCAATTGATTAAGAATCTGGCCTTTAAAAGGGATTGCCTGCTTCATGATATGATCAAATGCCGAAATGCGATCGGTTACAACAATTCCAAGTTTTTTTTCACTCAGAGAATAGACGTCACGCACTTTTCCCCTGTAGGGTTCAGGCATGCCTGGGATATGGGTCTCTCTGATACAATTTTTGAAAACTGTTGAGTGATCAAACTCTGAATTCACGTACTTTTTATTTTATTTTGGTAGTTGACCGGCGTTGTACAAGCACGGGATCTATATTGGTTTGAACAAGTTTGTCATCTGCGTGATTAATAATATCGGCGAGTCGCCTGGTAGCTTGCACCCCGACTGTATACATTTTCTGATCAACTGTGGTAAGATCGAGATACTTGGTAAACTTGATTCCATCATATCCCATAAGGGCGATATCATCCGGTATTTTCATACCCAATTTATCTATGGCATTATAAGCCCCGATTGCCTGGGTATCGTTGGAACAAAAGATTGCATCAGGGTACTCGCCGAGGCGTTCAAACTGGTAGATCGCTTCAAAACCGGCTTCTTCTGTAAAACCGGCATGTTTGGTGCTTTCTCCCCGCACAAAAAGCTGATCATAAACCGGCATTTTAAATTCTTTAAGAGCATCAATAAAACCGGCATACCTTTCACTTGAAGCTTTGGTTTTGATAGCCGGTAAAATCATTCCGATTTTTTCATATCCCTGTTTAATCAGGTGTTCACCTGCAATAAAACCACCTTTTCTGTTATTCATTTCAAAATAGTTGTACTCCGGATGGGAGCTTCCTATCAAAATAGTGGGAATCCCCGAGTGCTTGATCATTTCGTGCACTGTATTGCTGATCGTAATCGATATTATTATAACTGCGTCAGCTGTGCCGCGGCTAAAAAAGTTTTCAACTCCTTCTTCCGGATTTTTAGAACCGGTGTTATAAATAACGATATCCAGATCAAGCTCTTTAATTTCATCTTTCAGCCCTTTCAAAATTTCAGTATAGTAGGGTGTTGTAAATGATGGTACAGCTATAGCCAGCATTTGCGGTTTTCTGCTTGCGAGATTACGTGCACTCACCTGCGGGCGAAAATTCAGATCCTTGATAGCCTGCTTTACTTTTGCTTTTGTATCATCAGAGACGTTAGGTGAGTCATTAAGTACCCGGGATACTGTTGATATTGCAACTCCGGCATGCTGAGCTACCTGGTAAATTGTATTTTTTTTGCTTTTCGATTTCATAAGTATAAACAGTTATAAAAATAAACGACCCATATTAACTGACACCAAATCAGATTTCCCTGAATCCTGTTATTTAATTCTTTTTCTTTAAATATATAAAATAACAGAAATTTAGGTAATATTAGTAAATAAAATTTGTGGGAACTATTTGGAGTATGAAAAACATTTATTATGTGAATTAAACATTAATAAACATGACAAACCTGTTACGTCTCCCTTATACTATTTTGCGTCCACTATATGAACGGACATCGATTCACAGATCAGTGATAGAAGAATTAACTGATCAGCGGTTGAAGAAAGCGTATACTCATTGCAGGCTCATTACAAGAAACCATGCGAAAACATTCTACATGGCAACCCGGTTTCTTCCTAACAGAAAACAGAGAGCCATTTTCGCAATTTACGGACTCTGCAGGTACCTGGATGACCTGGTGGATGAAGCTGAAGACCTCATGTTTAATAAAAAAATTTCCTGTTCTGATATTGAAGACAAATTACAGCTGTTTCGTGATAAACTGATCAGAAGCTATAACGGCAAAGAACAGTCGGATCCTATTTTAATTGCATTTTCTGACGTATTAAGTACCTACAACATTTCAATTGATCTTCCGCTTCAGCTTATTGAGGGAGTTGAAATGGATCTCAGGAAAAACAGGTACAATAGTTTTAGCGAAGTCTATGACTATTCATACAAAGTAGCTTCCGTTGTAGGATTAATGACAAGCGAAGTATTCGGATATTCGAAACCCGAAGCGCTTGATTATGCAGTTGATTTGGGCATTGCTATGCAACTAACAAACATACTTCGGGATGTTGGCGAAGATATTCACAAGAACCGAATTTATCTTCCTCTTGAAGAGCTGAAAAAATTTAATGTATCCGAAACGGATTTTATTGAAAAGAATCTCACGAATGATTTTAAAGCACTGATTCATTTCCAGATTGAAAGAGCAAGAGAATATTACGAAAGGGCAGACAAGGGTATCTCAATGCTTGATAAAGACAGCAGGCTGCCTGTAGCGCTTGCGAGCGAAAATTACAGCCGGATACTCAATAAAATTGAAGAGAATGATTACAAAATTTTCGAACAGCGAGCCTACCTGAATTCGCGCGAAAAGTTTTATATTCTTCCGAAAGTGATGTATAAAGTAAGCTGATGAAGATACTATTTATTTTTCCACATCCTGATGATGAATCATTCGGTCCGGCACCGGCTATCTCTGCTCACTTGCGCAATGGTGATGAGGTATATCTTTTAACCTTAACAAGGGGGGAGGCAACAAAGCAGAGATTTAAACTGGCTGTTGATAAAAAGAGAATGGGTGAGATCAGGTATAATGAAATGAAATGCGTTGAGAAGGTACTTGGATTAACCGGAATGACCGTACTTGATCTCCCCGACAGTGGCCTTAAAGAGATGAATCCGATCGATATTGAACAGGTTGTTGAAGATCATCTGCATAAACTGAAACCTGATGTAGTTGTTACATACGCTGTGCATGGCATCAGTGGTTTTTTTGATCACCTTGTAACGCATGCGGTGGTTAAAAGGGTGTTTTGCAAGTTGAGAGATGAAAAATCAAGATACCCGCAAAGGCTCGCTTTTTTCACAAGAAGAGGGGAACCTAAAAAGGATGGAAAATTCAGGCTTGAAGCTTCTGCCGAAGAAGATATCGACTGTATTATAAAATGCCATGATGTAGATATGGAGGCATTTAAAAAAGCCCTCGATTGCTACGTAACTTATCAGAAAACAATAGAAGAGAGTAAAGTGAAAGAGACAGTGGGAAAAGAGATTCCGTTTGAGATATTCGGAGAAGATCATGATCCAAGACTTAAAATGCTGACCGATCTGTTGTAGATAAAATGGAATCAGGCTCCGGTCAGAATCCTGTGCTTGAGCTTGTAAATTGCATGGAAGAAAGGAGAGTAAGGCAACTTGCTGAATATCGAAATTTCTTCTACGATTGTAGTTTTTTCATCAAGAAATGTAAGTATTCTGTCCATTCCGCTGGTTTTAAACAGCCTGCTGAATATATTCACCGACTTCACCGGGTATTTTTTAATCAGGTATAAAATCATCATATCGTAGACCCTGAAACGATAAGATGAACCATTTCTGAATTTTGGTTTTTTTCCTGATTCCAGTGATCCAACAATTTTCCGACACCTGGTTTGTATCCTCGAAAATGTATACCCGGTTGATGGTTTTGTCCATCCTCCCGCAGTGCCAATGTTCAGAGTTCGGCCATTGTACCACGAAGAATATCTTCTGTCTTCCATGGGAATAATCCCGAATTCAGTTCTGCGGATTTTGTAATCGGATGGATTCAGCTCAAATTTATCTGTCAAATAGTGCTTGATTTCAGAATCATAAGAATCTTCATCAAGGAGATTTTCACTGAACAGTGTGTATTCAAACAGGCAACAGGTTTCCGAAACAGGTAGTTGATAGAAAAAAGAAAACCCGTTCTTTTGGTCAATGTCAAAATCCATCAGGGTTGCAACCTCGGGATTAAACATTTTTTCATCTGTTTCAATTTCCCACCCTTTAAAATGCTGTTTAAGTGATGTATCCACAGCGGAGGAATCATAATCTGCCGGCTTGAATACACTCTGGAAGATATATTCAGCACTATAGAGTTCATCTTCGGTATTTAAAACGGCTTTGCTCCCCGACAGATAAACGGATGAAATAACAGCTTCCCGGAAATCAACATTATCAAAGTTTTTAGCGTAGCTTATTACATGCCGATTCAGCTGATTGCTTCTCATTGAGTGATATTTGTAAGTCTTGAGGTTTTCCTCAAGTTTTTCGCCATCCGGGGAGATAATTTTTAACGTATCCCAGCTGAAATGGATAATTTCAGTAAAAGGAAAGTTTTCCAGGTCCCAAAAACACCATGTTTTCTCATTATCAGGATCCAGCGTTTTATCAATAACAAGAATTTTTTTCTCTTTCAGAGAAGAGTTCAGAAGATGCCACAAAAGAGACAGACCGGCAGCTCCAGCTCCTGCAATTATATAGTCATAATGAAGTTTTTCAGGCATGGTCGTATAACGGGATCAGCAATTTATCATTAAACCCGGGTACCGGTAGTACAGTTCCGTGCATATATTATCTTTAATAAAACATACTGTCATATACGGGATTAGGATCTCTGATATTTTTTAGTTCTCTTCAGCCATAATTTCCATATACGTCTTTTTCCCAAAAACGTAGTATTCAGTTACGATACTTTTATTTAACATTACAGAGGGATCTCCGGATGAGGTTCTGACTTTCTGTAACTCTCTTCGTTTCTTTAAAGAACCGGGAAGCTGACCGTAAAAGGCAAAATGGGCTCGAATAATAGCGGCAGTTTCCATTGGTTTTAATTTTAGTAACGACCTCAGGCCGGATATACCGTCGAGAATCAACCTTGTGAGTATCCGAATGAAAACCTTTTTTTCAGGCAGGTTTTTTATCATCATTATTAAATTATTTCTGTAATTGTAATAAATTTTTCGGGTTGATCCCACAGGAAGTGATCCGCCGCCAAGATGATAAACCACACTGGCCGGTTCACAAACGACCTCAAATCCCCTGTTCCATAATCTCCAGCAGAGATCTATCTCTTCCATATGAAATTCGAAATCTTCATCGAATTTGCCCATTGTGTAGAATATATTTTTCCGTATAGCCAAAGCAGCACCGGAAGCCCAAAGTATCTCTTCGGGATTGTCATATTGACCGGTATCCTTTTCAACTGTATCAAATATTCGTCCGCGGCAGAAAGGATAACCGTAGAAGTCCAGGTAACCTCCAGCCGCACCAGCATATTCAAAAGAATCGGGATCTGCGCAGGCTTTGAGTTTTGGTTGTGCGGCGGCAACCTGCTCACGGTCAAACGCATTGTCAAGGTTTTTCAGCCAATCTGGGTCAACTTCAACATCGTTGTTTAAGAAAACGATAATTTCGCCCGTGGCATAATCTGAAGCCCGGTTATTGCCACCACAATAACCAAAATTTTCAGAAAAAGTAACGATTCTTATATCCGGGTAGTGATCCTGAACCCACTCTTTGGTTCCGTCTGTAGAAGCGTTATTGGCAATAATAATCTCAAAATCAGGATAATCAGTTTCAGTTACCGAAGGCAAAAAAGTTTTTAAATGGCTGAGTGCGTTCCAGGTGACAATAATAATAGTGTAAGTACGATGCAAAGTTTTTGAGTTCGTTAGTATGAGAGAAATATATTTTGCAGATGTTTGCAGGTTTTCTATTATTCAGGTAAATCATTTACTAAAGGCATATGATAAAAATCGGTCTTATATCTGATACTCACAACTATTTAGACCAACAAGTATTTGAATACTTTTCGGACCGGGATGAAATCTGGCATGCCGGAGATTTTGGTTCTATCGAAATTTCAAATAAACTGGAAAAAATAGCTCCTGTTACCGGAGTCTATGGAAATATTGACGGGCAGGATATTCGCAGTGAATACCCATTGCATCAGCGGTTTGAAAAGGAGGGAATCGATGTCTGGATAACACATATAGGAGGTGTGCCGGGACGGTACTGCATTCCGATTCGCAATGAGATCGAAACGAATCCCCCTGACCTGTTTATATGCGGCCATTCCCACATCCTTAAAATAGCACGAGATCAATCTTTAGATAAAATGCTTTATATGAATCCGGGTGCCGCCGGAAAGCAGGGATTTCAGGTCTACCGAACAATAGTTCGTTTTGATATCTCAAAAGGCAAAATCCAAAATGTTGAAGTTATCAATCTGGGTAAAACAGGATCAGGCTAAAATGAAATTAGAAGAAATTTGCTGAACCAGGAAAACCGGACGCCCATCTGTATTTTATGCAGAAGCAGCAACACGCTTCGTTTCTGCAGTGATGATACGCGCATGGAAAACATCCGTGATTATTACTGCTGTAAAAATTGCCGGCTTTTTTTTGTAAATCCCGAACAGCGGTTGTCAAGAGAGGAGGAGTTCAGCCGGTATGAACTTCACGAAAATGATCCTCGTGATCCGAAATACCGGGAATTTTTGAGCAGAATGTTTAAACCAATGATGGAAAGAGTAGAGCGGTCCTGCACAGGTCTTGATTTTGGATCCGGACCCGGACCCACATTAAGTATTATGTTTGAAGAGCAGGGTCATGAAATGAACATCTTTGATTCTTTTTATCAGAATGATCCATCTGTATTTGAAAGGAAATATGATTTTATCACAGCAACCGAAGTTATTGAACATTTATCTGATCCACTCTTTGAATTAGATCGCTTGTGGAGTTGCTTGAAACCCGGAGGCTATTTCGGGATAATGACAAAACGTCCGCCCGCGAATAAGAAATTTTCAGAGTGGCATTATAAAAATGATGATACACACATTGCATTTTACTCAAAAGAGACCTTCAGGTGGATAGGCAAACAGTGGATGACTTCCCCTGAATTTATTGATAAAGATGTTACAATTTATCAAAAAGAGATTCCCGGGAATTAATATCTTACCGGTGTAATCTTATTTCAAAAACTGAGTTTTCGATAGATTATCCACTATTCATAAAAAAAAGAAAAAAATTGTTGAAATTATGAAGCTAAAAATCACTTTTTTACTGGCCTTTCTCTTCGTTTGTAACAGCACGTTATTTGCACAGGAAATTAAAATTGACAGGCTGGAGCCTGAATTTTGGTGGACCGGTTTTGCAGAAACTGAATTGCAATTACTTGTATACGGTGAAGATATGGGTGATGCAGACGTGAGTTTAGACTATCCCGGTGTTCATTTGAAAAAAATGATATCAACGGAAAATCCAAACTATCTGTTTGTATACCTGGATATAACAGGAGAAGCCATTCCGGGTACAGTTCCTATTCAGTTTACGAGGGGAGAAGAGTCAGTTACACACGAGTATCAATTAAGGGAGCGGAGAGGTTCAGGTAACCGGCATCTTGGATTCGACAGCAGTGATGTGATCTACCTGCTTATGCCAGACAGGTTTGCAAATGGTGATCCGTCCAATGATGAAATTCCTGGCATGATCGAGGGGGTGAACATGGATGAACCGTTTGCCAGAAAAGGCGGTGATATTAAAGGAATTACCGAAAATCTTGACTATATACGGAATCTGGGGATGACTGCTGTTTGGTTAAACCCGATTTTTGAAAATGATATGCCTTACGACTACTCAAGAAATGCAGGATTTTATCACGGATACGGGGCAACCGATATGTATAAAGTAGATCGCCGGTTTGGAACGAATGAGGATTTTAAGGATATGATTACGAAGGCTCATAACCTGGGACTGAAGGTGATTATGGATAAGATTCACAATCATGTTGGAACTCACCACTGGTTTATTCAGGATATGCCGATGCAAGACTGGGTACATGACCAGGATAAGTTTGGCAATACCAACTATCGCACCAACACAATTATGGATCCCTATGCGTCTGAAACGGATTACAATTCAACGGTTAAAGGGTGGTTTGTAGACGAAATGCCTGATCTTGATCAGCGAAACGAGCTTCTGACCGATTACCTTATTCAAAATACCCTCTGGTGGATTGAATACAGCGGAATTGATGGAATCCGAATGGATACCCATCCCTACCCGTATCACGACTATATGGCAAAATGGACTAACAGGGTTCTTCAGGAATATCCCGATTTTAATATTGTAGGTGAAGCCTGGATGCCAAATATATCCACAACGGCTTGGTGGCAGTTTCAATCACCTGTTTCCGGAGATTACAACTCACATTTACCAAGTGTTACGGATTTCCCGCTTCACTCAGCGATTACAGCGGGATTAAATGAAGACCCGGGATGGGATACAGGATTGATGAAATTGTACCTCACTCTTGGCCAGGATTTTCTTTACAAGGATCCTTTTTTGAACGTGATATTTCTGGATAATCATGATCTGACCAGGTTCATGTCAAGCATTGGAGAGGACCCTGATAAGTTCAAACTGGGCCTTACATTTATTCTGACAACCAGAGGTATTCCGCAAATATATTACGGTACCGAAATTATGGAGACAGGCGGTATCCATGATGCCGATAAGAGAAAACCGTTTCCCGGCGGCTGGCCCGGTCACGAAATTGATGCCTTTACCGCTGAGGGGAGAGAGGAGCTTGGAAAAAAGCGAAATCTGCCGATTCCTGATATGTATAATTATCTGCAGACCTTATCGAAATGGAGAGAGGGAAGAGAGGTTATTCATTCCGGTAAACTTACTCACTTTATTCCCGAGAATGATCTCTATGTCTATTTCAGACACAATGAAAATGAATCGGTCATGGTAATTTTAAATGGCCTGGATCAAAAACAGCAAGTTGATCCAGCCCGTTTTGAAAAGAGACTTAAAGATTTCAGTCGAGGCAGGGACGTCGGCAGCGGAAAAATCATTGATATCAGCCGTGAATTTTCAATTGAAGCGCTGGATGCGATGGTTTTAGAACTTGAATAGAAAAGAGTTTTTACTGATATCTGAAAAAACGATTTGGATAAAAAATGTAAATTTAATGGAAGCCCTTCCATAATTATAAATGGGTGATGCTATTTAGAGCATTTTTTTTCTACCTTTAGGCGAAAATTATACAGATAAAAAATTTGAACGATACTATGAAAATTGGTGTACCAAAAGAAATTAAAGTACATGAAAACAGGATAGCCTTGCTGCCCGGAGGGGTTCTGCAATTTGTAAGAAATGGTCATGAGGTTTTTATAGAGAAAGGTGCGGGCAGCGGTAGTGGCTTTTCGGATGAACAATATCAGCAGGCAGGAGCAAGAATACTTGAAGATGTTGATGAACTCTGGCAGAAGTCAGAGATGATAATGAAGGTAAAAGAACCAATTGAAAAAGAGTATAACAGGATCCGCGAGGGACAAATCCTGTTTACCTATTTCCATTTTGCAGCAAGCCGTGAGCTCACCGAAGCTGTTGCGGATTCCGGCTGCATCGCAATTGCCTATGAGACAGTAGAAAAAAATGACCGATCACTGCCGCTTCTTATTCCAATGAGTGAGGTTGCCGGAAGAATGGCATCACAGGAGGGGGCAAAATTCCTGGAAAAACCTTTTGGGGGAAGAGGTGTTTTAATGGGCGGAATTCCGGGAGTGCGTCCGGCGAATGTTCTTGTTCTGGGCGGAGGTGTGGTTGGTGTAAATGCAGCAAGAATTGCAGCCGGTATGGGAGCAATTACAACAATCATGGATATAAACCTTCAGCGGCTGAGGTATCTTGATGAAGTAATGCCTCAAAATGTGAATACAGTCTATTCATCAGAGGCAAATATACGGGAGATGCTGCCAGACGTTGACCTTGTTATCGGCGCTGTTTTAAAACCCGGTGCAAAAGCACCGCATCTTATCACGAAACAGATGTTGTCTTCAATGAAACCAGGAACCGTTCTTGTTGATGTTGCAATTGATCAGGGTGGATGTTTTGAGACATCCAAACCAACTACTCATGATAAGCCAACCTATGTTGTAGATGGTATTCTTCACTACTGTGTTGCAAATATGCCGGGCGCGGTTCCCTATACTTCGACCCTTGGTCTTACAAATGCTACACTGCCGTTTGCGATACAGCTCGCGAATAAAGGATGGAAAAAAGCACTGAGAGAGAATGAAGAACTTAAAAAAGGACTCAATATAGCAGAGGGTGATATCACTTATAAGGATGTCGCTGAAGCATTTAGTATGCCCTTTACAGATCCCTCAGATATATTAAACGCCTGATTTCCAGTAGGCAGCAGTCTCTTTTGCAAATTCTTTAAAAGAACGCGGAGCGTGACCAAGAATTTCAGTTGCCTGTTCAATATCTCCGGGTTCTGCAAGAAGCCCGTTTTTATGGAAAAACTCATACATCATTTTTAAATCAAACGCCATCCAGTCTGACATGAACTGAAGTGATTTTTGCTCCCAGGAGTCAAGATCATCACCGGCGTATTTAATGGGACGCCCCAAAACGCTGCTCCAAATTTCTGCAGTTTGTGGACCAGTAAGTACATCGGGCCCTACAAGGTTGTAAGTTTTGTTCACAAAATTATCATTTGTAATAGCATTGGCAGCCGCATCGGCAATGTCGCGAACGTCAACCCGCGATAATCCCACCTGACCCAGTGGCTGCGGATAAACTCCATAGCGGGTCATAGGATCTTTTGACCAGTAATCATTTTGATAGAAGTTGTTGGGACGCAGTATAGTGTAAGAAATACCGGAATTTTTTATAGCCTGTTCAATTGCCAGTTTTGAACCAAAATGAGGAAGATAAAGTGCACTGTCGAGTTTATGAACCGACATGTACACAATGCGGTCGATGCGGGATTTCCGAATTCCGTTTATGGCAAAAAGCCCTTCGCTTGTTTCACTTAAACTCAGTGGATTAAGCATAAAGACTCTGTCCACATTTCGAAATATTGTTCTGACTGTGATAGGATTCAGTAAATCTCCCCGAACAAGCCTCACTTCTTTTGGAAGACCGCTTACATTTCCAGCTTTACGTGTCAGTACTGAAACGTCGACTCCTCTTGAAACCAACTCTTTTACAACGTGTGTGCCAACTAACCCTGTACCGCCTATAACAAGTATTCTCATAACGTTTAATCCTTTTTCCGAAATTTATTAAAAAAATGTAAATGAACTTAGTAAATGACAATAGTAAAACAGATAATTCTTTAAAACTTAATTTAGTCATAATTGTTTCCTTACGCTACAAGAGAACTTACAACCCGTTAAGTTACAGGAAATATTTTATTTGAACATTTGCAGTTTGTTAGAAAAATATGAACTCGAAAATAATGGAAAGTACTTCTAAAATAGGCACTCGTTTTGTACCTTATAAAAAGGTTCATTTGGTTGGGATTTGATTGAATCACAACGCCCGGAATTTTGGTTATTGACAGTGATCAAAAACAAAGTAGGCTATGACCTTCGTAATAATGCTTTTTCCATACAAGGAGCGCATTAATTATCTGTAATAATTTATAACTAAAATTAAATTAAGCATATGGCTCAACACGATCTAAAAAAACTTGGTATTGATCCGGATGAATTTCCAAATATTAATCGGGGACTGGACGGAATTGTTGCTTTCAGTACTACAAAAAGTTCTATTGACGGAAAGAAGGGAGAGTTAATTTACTCCGGGTACAACATTGAAACACTTGCGGAAAATGCGACATTTGAGGAAGTGTGTTTTTTATTGTGGCACGATCGGTTACCAAATACATCAGAGCTTGATGATCTGAAAGAGCAGTTAATAGAGGAAAGACATCTGCCTGAGCCTGTTATAAATTATCTTACTGAAACTAACAAAGATTCAGAACCAATGGCAGTTTTAAGAACAGCTGTATCAATGCTTGCTGATTTTGCTCCGGACCCGACGGGCGACCGCCGCAAGGACGACCTGAACCATGCGATTGCAATGACAGCTCAATTCCCATGTATCGTGGCCGGGTTCCAAAGAGCACGAAATGGCAAGGATCTGCTAAAGCCGCTTCAGGAAGGAAGTACTGCCTATAACTTTCTTTACATGCTGAACGGAGAAGAGCCGGGAAGTGCAGCTGAGCAAACAATGGATTTATGTCTCATTTTACACGCAGAGCATGGTATGAATGCTTCTACGTTTACGAGCAGGACGATCTGCTCAACCGAGTCCGATATGTATTCAGCCGTAACGGGAGCAATCGGTGCTTTAAAGGGCCCCCTGCATGGCGGTGCTAACACAGAAGTTATGAAGATGCTCCTTGATCTTGAAGATAGGGGAGAAGACTCTGATCCTGTAGCTTTCACAAAAGAAAAGCTTGCGAACAAGGAGAAAATCATGGGATTTGGCCACCGCGTCTATAAAACATTTGATCCGAGAGCAAAACTTCTCCGTAAAATGTCAAAAAAACTATCTGAGGAAACCGGGCATGAAACATTGTATGAGTGGTCGGAGGCTATTTTGGAAACTATGAAAAGTGAAAAGAACATAGATCCGAATGTTGATTTTTTCTCTGCAACGGTATACTACTCCATGGGAATACAGATAGATCTGTTTACCTGTATCTTCTCGATGAGCAGGGTATCAGGATGGACAGCACACTATCTTGAACAGCAGGACAACAACCGGCTGATCCGTCCACGTGCTCATTACATCGGTGAGAAAAACCTGGAATGGACACCGGTCGAAGACCGATAAATTTTACCTGGTTCAGATCATATTGATAATCCGGGTATTATACAGTTTTCATGATTTAATTTTTATTGGCGTTGATTGATTCAAAAAATGTGTTTGGTGAAAATTTAAAAAGTTGCAGTGAAAACCCTTTAACCGGTTTTTACCGCGATGGCTGCTGTAGTACCGGGGAGGAAGATCTCGGAGTGCATACGGTTTGTGTGATTCTCACAGAAGAATTTTTGTTATTTAGCAAGATGAGGGGGAATGATCTTATCACACCCCGGCCTGTATACAATTTTCCCGGATTAAAACCGGGGGACAAATGGTGTCTTTGTGCATCCCGGTGGAAAGAGTCGTGGGAAGCCGGAAAAGCTCCGCAGGTGCTGCTGGAATCCACACACGAGGCAACACTTGAAATCATACCTCTTGAGGTGCTTGTGAAGCATGCCTATCGTGAGAAAGAGGGTCAGCAGTAAAAGTAAGTGCTGCTCTGTCTGATCAGGAGTTGTTTTGACGGGTTTCAGCCCGCGCATCAGGACTTTTTTGAAAGATTCTGATTCCCTGCCCGATCACAAAAGGAACAAGGCTCATACCAAGTAAAAGAAGCCAGCCAGTCCGTCCCGGATCACTTGTTTCAAGCAGATCGGATAAACCCGGCAGATAGACGGCAGCAAGCAGAAGAACAATGCAGAGCAGAATGGAGCCGGCCACATACCGGTTGTTTATAATCTCGTTGGACAGAAAACTCGTGCCCGCTCCACGTAAATTGTACACAAACCACAGCTTTCCAAAGGCAAGGGTTAGAAATGAAATTGTTACAGCTTCTTCCTGCTCAAATCCAAGCTGGTAAATTGCCAGTGCAAGGGCAGTGAGAACGGAAGCGGATATGATAAAAGACCACCCCGCTATGGCCAGCCAGTGGCTGTCTGTCAGAACGGATTCATCTTTCGGACGGGGTCTCTTACCCATAATTCCCGGCTCTCCCTTACCCATTCCAAGTGCAAGTGCCGGAAACACATCTGTTATCACATTCAGATAGAGAATCTGCAGCGGAAGCAGCGGGAGCGGGAAAAAATAAAATCCGCCGATAACGGTGGCAATGGTCACCGCAAGCACCTCGGCCACATTGGTACACAACATGAACATCACCGATTTCCGGATATTTTCAAAAATAATCCGGCCATAGCGTACAGCAGAAACAATCGTTTTAAATGCATCGTCCAGAAGCACCATGTCTGAGATTTGACGTGCAGCATCCGTTCCGCGTTTTCCCATGGCAACCCCGATATCTGCCTTTTTCAGTGCGGGGGTATCATTGATACCGTCACCGGTCATTGCAACAACATCACCTTCTTCCTGCATCATTTTGACCAGATGCAATTTTTGAGTCGGGCTGACACGCGCAAAAATATTGGTTTTTACCATTTCCCGGCGCTCTGCTTCTGATAAATCATCCGGGTCTTTTAAATCTCTTCCGTGTACTACAGACGGATCGCCTTCATCCGTAATCCCGGTATCTTTGGCTATGGCTGATGCGGTGGGTGCCTGATCACCTGTTACCATAACCACGCGAATTCCGGCAGATTTACATTCACTGATTGCAGATCCTACATCTTCACGCGCAGGGTCAAGCAACCCGATGAGGCCTAAAAAGCGTAACTCTTCATAAGGTTCTTGATTCTCATCATTTACCACCTTATCAGCCGCCGCTAAAAGACGCAACCCGTTTTGTGCAAGTTCATCCGACCGCTTCAACCACTTCTCCTTTTCCTCATTTGTAAAGGGATTTTCCGATCCCGGCTCATTACCGGCAATGGTTGTGCAGGCATCAACCAGTTTTTCTGGGGCTCCTTTTACGGCTACTTCGATGGATCCATTTTGTTCATGATAGGTAGCCATCATCATTGAATCGGAACTGAAGGCGACCTCCCGGATTTCATTCTTCTCTTCAAGCAGTTTTTCACGATTCATATTCATCAGTAAACCGGCTCGTAAAAGTGCGGTTTCAGTAGGGTCACCCTGTTCTTCTTCAGGAATCAGATCGTTGTCTTCATCCAAAACAGACGCATTATTGCACAAAACACCAACCTCAATAATTCGCCTGAAAAGTTCATTCTCCTGGTTTTGAACAGATTCTGCCTCACCGCCTTCATTCAGCCTGAAATCACCGGCAGGAGTTGCAATCGTGTGCACAGTCATGTGGTTTTCTGTCAGTGTGCCTGTTTTATCGGTAAAAATCACACCGGTTGCTCCAAGCGTTTCCACTGCTTGCAGTTTATTTATCAACGCACTTTTTTTGGCAAGCAGATACATGCCCCGGGCAAGTGCAATGGTTGTGACGATTGGTAATCCCTCCGGAATGGCTGCAACTCCCAGGGCGATTGCTGTCTCAATCATAATTCGGGTATCCTGCCCGACAATAAGGCCGACAACTGCAATTAGTATTGCTATCCCGATTGTGATCCAGGCAAGTCTCTTTCCAAGATCATCCAGTTTTTGTTGTAGTGGCGTAGCTTCTTTTTCCGCACTCTCGGCAAGCTCGGAAATTCTGCCGAGTTCCGTGTTCATTCCGGTTCCCGTAACAACGGCAAGGCCTGAGCCATCTGTTACCACTGTTCCCTTAAATGCTTTGCATGATTGTTCGGCAATTACACTGTCAGAATCAACAGCATCCGTTCCTTTTTGGACGGGTACCGATTCTCCTGTAAGCGCAGATTCATTTACCTGCAGGTTATTCGATTCAATAATCCGAACGTCTGCAGGTACAAGGTCACCGCTCTCAAGAATTATTATATCACCCGGAACAAGGGTTTCGGTATCAGCTTCTTCTTCAGTGCCAAACCGGCGCACCCGAATTTTATCCTTATGAATTTGCCGCAGTGCTTCCATCGAACGGGTTGCTTTCAACTCTGTAAAGAACCCCATGAGCGTATTCACCAAAAGAACCGCAGTGACGGCAATTCCCTCTGAGAGGTGTTGCAAGGCAAAGGCAAGAATTGCAGCGATGAGCAGAACCAGAATCACAATACTTTTGAACTGGTCGACCAGGATTTTAATTCTGCTTCGCCTGCTTACTTTACGAAGGCGGTTGGGGCCATGTTTTTCTTTTCTCTTTCGATAAAGCTCTTTTTTAAGGCCCGATTCCGGATCTGTTTCAAGGGATTTTAACGTCTCATCTACTGACTGATCGTAGTAACTTTGCATCCGGTTCGGGTTAATGAGTTCTGTTAAAAGGATAAATTTGAAGGTGACATAATTTCCAAGTTATAAATAATTGAAGTTATCTTGTAATAATTCTTAGCAAACCGGATATATAATTGCAATGCGAATAAAAGAAGCAAATTTTGGATATCTGTATCTGAAATTTCAGTAAAAAAAAGTTTTTTTCTTAAAACGATGATTTTGATAATAAAAAACAGGATATTCGAAACAATACTAATATACATATCATAAACAGTTATGAGTATCAAAGATCAGATACGCGACGAAGTTACCATTCGATTTGCCGGAGATTCAGGTGACGGCATGCAACTCACAGGCTCTCTTTTCACCAACACAACTGCACTGGAAGGCAATGATTTACGAACCCTTCCCGAATTCCCGGCTGAAATTCGTGCTCCGGCCGGAACAGTTCCGGGTGTTTCATCCTTTCAGCTTCATTTTGGAAGCAAAGAGATCATGACCCCGGGAGATGTGTGTGATGTTCTTGTAGTGATGAATTCGGCGGCCCTTAAAGCGAATTTAGGCCTTTTGCAGAGAGGAGGTACCATCATCGCCAATACGGCAGGTTTCGATAAGAAGAACCTCAATCTGGCCAAGTACGGTGAAGATGAAAACCCTCTTGAAGACGGAAGCCTCTCGGATTATAACGTGATTGAAGTAGATATCTCCAAACTGACCAAAGAGAGTCTCTCGAATACATCGCTCTCATTCAAGGATGTGGAGCGCTGTAAAAATATGTTTGTTCTGGGGCTTCTCTACTGGATGTACAACCGGCCTCTTGAGTCCACAATTTCATTTCTCGAAAAGAAGTTTTCCAAAAAACCGGAGATTGCCAATGCCAATATCAAGGCACTGAAAGATGGTTATAACTTCGGTGACAATACTGAAATATTTACCACACGATACACAGTTAAAGAAGCTCCGATTGCTCCCGGAACCTACAGGAACATTACCGGGACTGATGCAACGGTTCTGGGCCTGGTTTCTGCAACTCGCAAAAGCAATCTCCCGCTCTTTTTTGGATCCTACCCGATCACACCTGCTTCGGATGTACTCCACGGGCTTTCCAGGCTCAAAAACTATGGTGTTTATACTTTTCAGGCAGAGGATGAAATCGCTGCGGTCTCTTCCGCGATCGGCGCATCATTTGGTGGCAGCCTGGGCGTGACAAGTTCATCCGGACCCGGAATCGCACTGAAAGGGGAGGCTATTGGCCTGGCTGTAATCCTGGAGCTGCCGCTCGTGGTACTCAATGTTCAGCGGGCAGGTCCCTCAACAGGTATGCCCACAAAAACGGAACAGGCGGATCTGCTGCAGGCTATGTATGGGCGGAATGGTGAGAGTCCCGCAGTAATTTTGGCTCCCCATTCACCTGCCGACTGTTTTGATACTGCTTTTGAAGCTTGCAGGGTGGCACTCGAACACATGATCCCTGTCTTTTTTATGTCAGACGGTTACCTTGCAAATGGATCCGAACCCTGGAAATTCCCGAAGAAGAAGGATCTGAAGGATATTAAGATAACTTTTGAACCGTCCCGGAACGGTGAAGCGAAGAAATATCTGCCCTATGTTCGCGATGATCGGTTTGTTCGCTCCTGGGCGATTCCTGGCACAAAAGGTATTGAACACCGCGTAGGCGGTTTAGAGAAGGAGGATGAAACAGGGGATGTTTCATACGATCCGGACAATCATGAAAAGATGGTGAAACTTCGCCAGGCGAAAGTGGATGAAATTGCCAATCACATTCCGCTGCAGGTTGTGGATTCCGGAAATGAGACAGGGGACGTTTTGGTTGTGGGCTGGGGCTCTACATACGGTTCCATACGAACGGCCGCACATGAGCTCAGACAAGAGGGGATGGATATCTCTCATATTCATCTCAGGTACCTGAATCCGTTTCCGAAAAATCTCGGAAAATTATTGAATAGTTTTGATAAGGTTCTGATTCCTGAAATCAATAATGGCCAGCTTGTGAGACTGATACGGGATAAATTTATGATTCCTGCCGCAGGGATTAATAAGATCAAAGGTAGGCCTTTTGGTGTAGATGAGCTGAAACAAGAGATCAACCAGGCAATCGTTACAAAATCTAACCCGGTGAAAACCAACTGAGGTATTAACTATTATGTCACTCAACACAAAAATAGATAAACATCTTTCAAACGGAAGTAACAAAACGCCAGACTATTCGGGGAAGGATTTTTCTTCCGACCAGGATGTGAGATGGTGCCCGGGTTGCGGCGATTATACCATTTTGAAACAGGTTCAAAACACTATGCCCGATATCGGTGTAAAGAAGGAGGATATTGTTTTTATCTCCGGAATTGGCTGTGCGGCCCGGTTTCCTTATTACATGGATACGTTTGGGATGCACTCCATTCACGGTCGCGCACCTGCAATTGCCACGGGCCTGAAAGTGTCGCGCCCGGAGCTGAGTGTCTGGATTATTACCGGCGACGGGGATTCACTTTCTATCGGTGCAAACCATTTTGTTCAGCTTCTCAGGCGCAATGTGAATGTAAACCTACTGCTTTTCAATAATCAGATCTATGGACTGACCAAAGGACAGTATTCGCCAACGGCTCCGGAAGGTTCTGTAACAAAATCAACTCCTTACGGTTCGATTGACCACCCGTTTAACCCATTATCGCTCAGCATGGGCGCCGATGGCACGTTTGTAGCGAGAGCGATGGACCGTGATCCGAAACATCTGAATAAAATGCTGATGAGAACCCATCAGCACCAGGGCACATCCATGCTCGAAATTTATCAAAATTGCATTGTATTTAACGATGGTGCGTTTGAACTCTTTACGGATAAGAAATCCCGTCCGCGGGAAGCGATCTACCTGGAACAGGGCGAACCGCTTATCTTCGGTAAAGAGAACGACAGGGGAGTGCGGCTTGACGGACTGAAACCGGAAGTGGTTTCTCTCGCAGACGGAAAGTACAGCAAGGATGATCTCTGGGTGCATGATGAGCAGGATTCAACCAAATCTTACCTGTTGTCGCGGTTTTTTGACGCACCGGAACCCGGTGATGATTTTCACCTGCCGCGACCGTTTGGTGTTCTCTATGCGGTAGACCGCCCCACGTACGATGATGGTGTCAATAACCAGGTTGATCATGAAGTGGAACGCCGCGGTACCGGCGACCTCGACAAACTGCTCGAAGGCCCTGAAACCTGGCTGGTGAAGTAAAATCCTTCATCTGACGACTGAAGAAACAATCTCGCCAGGATTGGTAAGTCATCAAGTCGTCTGATGAATCTGGTTGGCGAGATCTTTTAGTTAAAACCCTGCCATATCCATTCGCCAGACGACTTGTGCACCCGCTATCCTTTGAAAAATCTGATCCACAGTCGTCAGGCGAAGGCTCCTTGCGGTTGCCTCTTCTGCGAACCAGGATCTTGCTGGGGATAAACCGCCAAGAGCGCGGAGAAGCGCAGAGGGAGGTGGTCTAAGTTGTGTGAGGAATCAATGGGGAAAACAACGGAGCAGTTTTATGTTACCAGCGTAACGAGAACTCCTGTGGCTATGGCAAGTGCGAAACTGATCAGGGTGCCGATTAAGATATATTCAGCGCGCATCTGGTCATCCGGATTACTGATGCTTCCAAACCTGAAAACGGATTTAGCGGCAATCAGAAAACCTACCGCCCCGAACTGGTTCATAATGATAAAAAGAAGAATCAGGATTCGCTCAACAATTCCGATCCACTTGCCGGCCGAGTCGAGCCCGGGATTGGGATCTTCACTGATCACGTTGTTCATCTCTTTGCGCCACCGGCCGGTTGCTGCCGATACAAAGTAGGCAGAGGGATACGTGACCAGGAAAAAAGCTGTGAGCAGACTCCAGAAATAGAGCGAATCGATTTCTATGATCATCAGGCTCTCAAATTCAAGGTTTGCATTTGCGTAAAAAGCGGTGGCGATCACAAGAATCATAATATGCGCAAACTGATCGGCAAGAAAGGCCACAAAATTGTCAGGCCGGTAACTTTTCCATATATCAATGAAGAGGTGTGTTACTCCGATAAAAAACGGGATTTGCCATTCAGCCGGCTCAGCCAGAAAGAGCCATGTGAGAATCACTACGACCAGCACATGAAGATATAAATAGCCCGATTTATACTTTTTGCGTTTGCGATCCCTGATCCAGCTTTTAGGCTGGAGAAGAAAATCGGCTGCCAAGTGTGCCATCAGCAGCTTTAAGAAGATGACAAGAATAATTTGAAAGGATGCAGGTTCCAAAATCTGTTTATTTAAAAATTGAGATTGATGATTTCACGATACCGTTTCCTGAACCCGTCAATGCCCCGCCAGCCGGCATCACGGACCCTGTAGCTCACTGAGCTCTGTGCAATATCCAGCCCGGAAGCGATCTCAAGCTGTGTTTTTCCTGAGATAAGCATGGGAATCACCTCAGCCTGGTTTGCTGTCCATTTAGAGATAATCACTTCAGCCAGTAAACACTCGGCCTCCAGTTCACTGTTGATCCCGGGCTGACCGGTCACGATACCCAGCGAGCGATCTTTTTTAAAACTGTCGAGATGCAGGCCCGACAGGCGAAATGCTTCCCCGTCGCCTTCCCCGCCGGAACCCGGCATAAAATCAATCTCCCCGATTCCAACAGCTACTCTGCAGTCCATGGTTTTTCCAAATTCCCTCTCAGTGCGGGTACGCAGCATTGCACGTATCAGTAAAGCTGCATCCAGGGAAACCTCAGGGATGCTGAAAATTCCCTGGAAACTGTCGCCCCTGAAAATCTGAAATCCGGGCCCGGACTTTTTTTGACTGAGTTCATCTGCGGATGCAAAAATTTCTTCAAGAATTTGCGGCAATATTTTTCGGTGACTTTTTCCCAATTTCGAAGATTCAATGATATCTCCCGTAAGAACTGCGTGAGCTGATTGAGGTTCCATAAAAGTTTGATTTT